>PBZD01000001.1 GCA_002729875.1 Chromatiales bacterium
TGACTCCGATATCGGTTTTCATCCCGATGATGTTGAGAAACTTCGACGCCACCGCCTGCCTGTCGTGTGCGGAATCTATCCCCAGAAAGACAAACGGGCATTTGCCTGTGAGTTTATGCCGGGAATGGAGCGTGTTACGTTCGGTAAGGAAGGTGGGCTGATGGAGATCCTGTATGCCGGTACTGGTTTTTTGTTAATTCGTCGCGAGGTGTATGTGACGATTCAACGGGAACACAAACTACCGATCTGCAACGAACGATATGAACGACCGATGATTCCATTTTTCAAACCCATGGTGAGGCCGGTTGATGACGGGCACTGGTACCTGGCTGAGGATTTTTCATTTTGTGAAAGAGCCGGGCAGAGTGGCTTCAAGGTTTATGCAGATACGTCCATACGCTTGTGGCATATCGGTAACTATCGATATGGTTGGGAAGATGCCGGGCTGGAGACAACCCGGCATGATTCATTCATTCTTAATGCTACCTTGAAAACAGGTGATGCCGGCTAAGTGCGCTCTTTGCTCTCGTCTTTTTATGAAAATCAGTTTGCTATATACCTCTGCCAGACCTCATGTAATCCTGAATGTTCTCGGTGGCTGGCAGGAGAGGGCATCTGATTGGGAGAATGTCGAGGTTGTGCTGGTTACAGACGATCCCTTTGAGGGATGTTTTGCCAATATGAAGTCCTGCGTCAATTCCGGCAGACGGGACTGCGTTACCGGCTGGAACCTGGCTGCCGCTAAGGCAAGCGGTGATATGTTTGTGCAGGTCTCCGACGATTTGTTGCCGCCGGATAACTGGGATCAAACACTGGCATCCCTGGTTGGCGACACGCGTTTTTTCAGCCTGCATCTACCTGATGAAAGAGGGCTGCCAGACTGCGTGTTTCATCCGGTGATCTCAAGAGCAGTTTATAAGCATTTTGGTTACTTGTATCCGCCGGCATTTAAATCAATGTTTTGTGATAACTGGTTGTTTTATGCGCACGATCATTTTGGATTTCTGCGCCGTATTGAGATGGAGCGTTTCTGGAGCCACACGCACAGGTTAACGCACGATGTCGAGGTTGATAAGGTTCTTTTGCGGCATGAGTCTGTGGAGAGATATGCCGAAGGGCGTGAAATCATCGTTACTGAATTGGCAAAATTCGGAATAAAAATTCTTTATCCTCCGGAACCAGATAATGCCTAACAATAGTAAGGTATGAATAACCCTGTCGTTCCAAGAATGCCTGAGTTGTCCATGGATTAATTCGATGATGACTATCGGCAGGCTGAGATCGAGTATCAGGGGGAACTGGAAAAAATGATCTGCGAGCTGGAAGCCGCAGTTGAGACGCTTCCCCTGACAGGTTTTGACTTTTTTTTCGGAGGATGTCGGGCCGCGTACACACCGGCGGAGATCGCCACCGTGCTGGGCGGGCGCTATGGCTTTAAAGGCAAAATGGCCAGCATGAATTATTTGCTTGCTGTGTATAAATTATAAGTAACCATGCTTGCATCCTTAGCGTGCCGTTACAGTTACCTCGATATCGATGGTTTTTTCGCCCCGTTTCACCACTCCGGCAACTGTGTCACCCGCTGACAGTGACTTCAGCACATCTGTATAACTTTGCAGATTCTCAATTGAGGTGCCGGCGAGACTGAGTAAAACGTCGCCCGTTACAATGCCTGCTGCAACTGCCGGTGACCCCGGCACGACGGCGCTGACCCGTACGCCCGGTCCCTGGAAAGCAAAATCGGGTACCGTGCCGACGGATGCACGGCGTTTGCCGACCGTACCGGGCTTGGCCGGTTTGGGCGTGGCCTGGGTTCCGTCGATTGTAATCGTCAGCATTTCAGGGCGGCCGGTGAGATACGCAACGGTTTCCTTAACCAACATGGCTACCTTGATCAATCCTGCCCCATCGATCTTTTCCACCGTATCGGTCGGACGGTGATAATCAAGGTTGGCGCCGCTGGAAATCTGCACGCCCGGCACGCCCTTTTCGATAAAAGCCTGGTGATCTGAAGAGGCGAGGGGTCCTCCAATCATCTGCGAGCCGATGCCGGCAGAAAAACCGATGTCGCGGAAGACATGTTGCCACTCGCTTGCTGTGTCGGCGCCGAATACGGAGATGTCCTGCGTACCCAGTTGGCCGACGGTGTCCATGTTGACGACACCCATGATGCCGTCAAGCGCAACCGGCTCGGGATGTTCCGCGTAGTAGCGTGAACCCAGCAGCCCGGCTTCTTCGCCGGTAAAGGCGATAAAAACAATGCTGCGTTCGGGTGCGGCCTCAGTCACAAATAATTTTGCCAGTTCGATCATGACCGCAACACCGCTGGCATTATCGTCGGCGCCGTTATAGATTTTGCCCTTGTCTTCGGCACGCGCATCGGGCCAGCCATGGCCGAGGTGGTCGTAATGAGCGGTGACCAGTACGGCTTGACCGGCGTAGTCCGGGTTGCGCCCCGGGATGATGCCGACGATGTTGGCGACGTCGTGCGGTTTGCCGTCCTCCCCTTCCGCGACCGGAAAAACCTGCCGGTAACTGTCATCATCACCCGCCGGGGCCAGCCCGGCAGCCTTGAATTGGGCGACGATGTAATCGGCAGCTTTGGCAAGACCCGGTGTGCCGAGACCGCGCCCGGCCAGTTCGTCGGACGCAAGGTAGCGAATATGTTCCAGCAAGTGTTCACGGGAAAACACCGGTGGAATCTCGGCCAGTGCTTTGCGTGCCGGTGCAGCGGCGGCCATTACCGGCCCGCTTGCCTGTTTGCTCTTGTTGCGCAGGTCTACGCGCAGTGGCGAGTCGGTCGTGATCCACTCACCCTTGACCTTATTGGCCGGTTCTGTACCGGTAAAACCGAGGAAGGAATATTTGCCGTAGTGTGGCAGCTTGCCGCCCAGGCCTGGGAAGGCTTTGTTCGGCTCGACGACGATCCAGCCAATGGCCTTGCTCGTGTTGTCCGGATGTCGCTTGACGAGGACGGCTGAGTGATCGGTGAACGGAATCTCCTGGCCTTGCGGGATGATCGCGTTGTCGGTCAACTGCAATGCCGGGTCCGCAGCAAATAAACTGCGGGCCAGGCGATTGTCCCTGCCGAACAGCCAGGCGCCCTTGTCTGCAGGAATTTCATCGATGTCCGTGTCCGACACGATTGTGATCTTGTGCGAACCGGTTTGCCAGCTTTCTGCGAGCTGTCGATAGCCTTCAATCTGCTGAGCATCGCCTTCGCCGGGCAGCACGGCGATGATCTCCGGTTCACCGAAGATCTGACCGATCGATGGTGCGGTCTCACGTGGATCCAGCAGGCGGAACAGGTCGAACTCCGGATCGACTTCCAGTAACAGGGGTTCGGCGGCGGTCATGATCTCGAACTTTGTTGTCTTGCCGGTTACCTGGATCGTCGTACGCTCGAGTCCATCGACGGTCGTGACATTAACCGGTACGTCGAGTTCGTAGGTCTCGCCGTCCTGTATCTGTGTCAGCTTGCCGCGGATCGTGTAGGCATCACCGGATCCACGCACCTTGACTTTGCGCACGGCCAGGTTGGCTGCGCCGGTCCATTCGACCCATTGTTCAAAGAAAGTGCCGAGATCCAGGCCACTGACCGCCTCAAGATCGGTACGCAGATCGGCAAAACCGGCCTGTCGGCCGCGGTTGTTGCGGTAGAAGCGAGCCAGTCCCTGCTTGAATAATTCGTCACCGAGTTGCAGGCGGAGCATATGAAAGCCCATCAGCGTTTTGCCGTAACCAATCGCTTCAGTAGCAGCGTTATGACGGGAGCGGAATTCCGTTAATGGAAAGTCCCGGTCTTCCTTGACGAAGTCCCGATATTTTTTCAGTGTATCGCGCCGGTAAGAAGCGCCACGGCCATACTGTTCCTGTATCAGGTGGTCTGCCATGTATGCGGTCAGGCCTTCGCACCAGTTGCCGCTCTGGTAGTCTACGAATACCGAGTTGCCCCACCAGTTGTGCAGAATTTCGTGCGGGTATGACGAGGTCAGGATGAACGGAAAGCGAATAATCTGTGGTCCGAGGAGCGTGAAGGTGGGCATGCCATAGCCCGTCTCCCAGAAATTTTCGACCAGGGCAAATTTGCCGTAAGGGTAGGGCCCGATCAGGTTGCGGTACATCTCCAGGTACTGGGCGGTGGCGGTCAGGTATTTTTTCGCCAGCGCATCATCAGGTTCGTGCAGGTAGACCTCTGTGGCTACGGCACCGGCCGGTTCCGAGTACTGGATCAGCGGTCCGCCGACCAGGTAGATTTCGTCCACGGCACCGCCTGAGTCCCAGTGGGCCATGCCCTGTTCATCCCGTGATGTGCCGTTACCCTGGCTGATCAGGTGCCAGCCTGCGGGCACATTGGTGGACAGCGTAAAGTTAACGAGGTCATTGCCGAAGTAGGGATACCAGAGGGAACTGCCGGCAAGATAGATCCCTTCTGCGCCGATGATGCCTGCCGTGCTGCGAAACCCCCGGGTGTACTGTTCCTTTTCATCGCCAAGTGCGAAATTGATGCTGCCCTGATAAGTCATATGCAGCGTGGTGTTGTCGGATGGCAACTGCACCTGGTAACGAGCGATGTGCCCGCTATCGGTCAGCTCGACGCTGGAGCCGTTAATGCCGGTAAATCCTTTATTGCCATCCTTTGTGTTATCAAAAGGTAATCGTTGCACCGCAGGTTCGGCACTGATGATTTCGACAGCGTCGGTTAGCAGGAATTCCAGAGTTTGTCCCGCATAGATTTCCGGTAGTACGATACTGGCTTGAGCCTTCAGCTCGTGCGTTGCCGGGTCGATGCGGGTATCAAGTGCAAAATTAGCATGCGGTATGTCAGCCCATGTAACCAGGTTTAGTAACAGTAACGGTGTGACCAGTAGCCGGGCGAAAAAATTCCTGATGACCTTGCTCATTATTGATATCCTGCCTGATCAGCCGTATTTCTGCGGATCGGAATTTCCAGTGCCAGTTCCTCTCCATCGCGTTCAACAAGTGCAGTAATAACGTCACCCCAGCGGGCCGGTGCAAAAATGAGGCGCAATGTGGTGAAGGAATCGACAGGCTGATCATTGATACGCAACAACACATCACCCACGATGAGCCCGGCACGTTCGGCCACCGATCCTTCGCTGACCTGGATGAGTTTGGTTGGCCGGTCTCCGAGCTTGCCCATCAACGAAATCCCCAGGGTGGGGTACACGGTGTCCAGCGGGCTGGGTAATCCCCAGACAAAATCAGCATAGCTTGCCCGCACGGTTTTGACCGGCTGACCTTCGTCATCCATGATTTCCAGCGGAATAACCGATGCTATCTTGCCATCGTAGTACGGTGCGGTCTGACGTTCGGCACCCAGCCCATAGGTTACGTGACCTGAACCGATTAGCACGACCATGATGGCGTTCTCACCGCCATGATCCTGCAGTGCCTGCATCGAGTTCCAGCCCATCGTGGCGTCCCAGGTTGCCTGTGCCCGCAGCATACCTTCCATCGCCTGTGCATTCATATGCAACGCATCATCGGCATCGAAAAATCCCCTGAACATGCGTCGCTGATCATCGGTAACCGGTTGCACTTCATGTAAAAAATGTTTGGCATCTTCGGGTGACAGGTCTTTGAAATCTTTTTTTCGTACCGCTTTCACCACATCGCGTGGAGAGTTGATGCCGTACATCCGGATACCGTTGTCGCGCGCAAACAGGAAAATGTCCCGGTAGTATTCCCAGTGATAGCCCCAGTAGGTGTACCACTCGGACTGTTTAACAAAGCCCTGCTCGGTAAACAGTCCATCTATCCAGCCATCCAGCAAGGCCTGTTGGGAGTAAGGAAACATCTCCAGTCCGATCATGACCTCACGGTTTGCGCGATGCAGTTCCTGGATTACCTTGAATTGCACATTATGGAAATCGAGATTGGTATGTGTCTCGCCAACAAACAACAGCCTGGTATCGGCCAGTCGTTCAGCCAGTTGCCGGGGGGTGATAATATCGCCCGTGTCGGTGTCCGTAATGCCGTCGAGCCTGAGTTCCACTTCCCTGTTTTTACGTTCAGGGTCACCAATTTCCATATGCAGGACGGCCTGATCTGCCCATGCCGTTATGGCCAGGACGGTGTACAGGCAGACCGTGCAGAGCATACGAGATTTAAGCATTAATCAGATCCTTATTGCCAGGGGTTGCTCCGGGAGCTTCTTATAGAATTCTTGGGGTACAGATATTAGCGTAATTTTCGGTCTTTCAGTGACTGGAAAAGGTTGGTTTCGGGTTTATCGGTTCGACATAAGCTTTTTATCAAAAATAATTGGGGTCTGATCCCGCTGTCTTTTACAATTGAGTCCATGATTAAGCGAATGATTCTCATGCTCCTTGCTGTCGGCGTCTTTTTCGGCAGTATTTTTGGCTGGAAGGCCTACCAGGCAGGTCAGATGATGAGTGGCATGGAGATGCCGCCGGTTAGCGTCTCGACCACTATAGCCACAAGCGAAACCTGGTCACCGGTTCTTGATTCCGTTGGCACGCTGCGTGCGAGTCAGGGGGTCGATATCACGGCGCGCGAAGCCGGTATGATCACCGAGCTGCGATTTGCATCAGGTGAAGCTGTGGCTGCCGGTGATGTATTGGCACAACAGTATGTTGAGGATGAACATGCCCGGCTTGCGGCTCTTGAGGCGGATGTACGCCTTGCCGAACTGAATCTTGGTCGCTCGGAAGACTTATTAAACAAGAGTCTGAATTCACAGTTTGACTATGACAAAAGTAAAACCGATCGCGATCGTGCTGTTGCCCAGGCGCGCAGTGTGCGACTCACTATAGATAAGAAGACGATACGCGCACCGTTTGCCGGACGGCTGGGTATTCGCCAGGTGGACCTTGGTGAGTATGTCGAGCCGGGTGAACCCATCGTACGTCTCGAGGCACTCGATACGATCCTGGTCGATTTCCCGGTCCCGCAGCGTTCTGTCGGTCTCGTGCACGCGGGTCAGCCACTGATTATCCGGGTCGATGCTTACCCCGGCAGAGAGTTCAGCGGCCAGGTTATGGCCATTTCGCCACAGGTACGCGCGCAGACTCGTGACGTGCGCCTTGAAGGACTCGTCAATAATAAAACCGAAGAGTTATTGCCCGGGATGTTTGCCGAGGTCGCAACCCGATTGCCCGTGCAGGAAGAGGTGGTGACGCTGCCACAATCTGCAATTACCTATAGCCCTTACGGCGACTCGGTTTTTGTTATTCGTGAAAGCGTTGACGACAACGGAGAGACGGTGTTGGCCGTCGATACTTTATATGTGCAGACCGGTGACATGCGTGGTGACCAGGTTGCCATTGTATCGGGTATAACGGCCGGTGACCGGATTGTAACGGCAGGGCAGATCAAGCTACGCAACGGCAGTCGTGTGGTTATCGATAACAGCGTACCGGTTAGCAATCGGGCTATCTCGGTGCTGGATGACGGCTGACTGATTTCTCATCATGAATTTCACCGACATATTTATCCGGCGTCCGGTGCTGGCTACCGTCGTCAGCTTGCTAATCCTGTTGATCGGCCTGCGCTCATTGCAGTTGCTGAACGTCGGTCAGTACCCGAAGAGTGAATCGGCGGTTGTATACATTACGACGGCCTACGTCGGTGCAGATGCTGAGTTGGTCAAGGGTTTCATCACGACGTTGCTGGAACGTGAGATTGCCAGCGCAGATGGTATTGATTACATCGAATCGAGCAGTGTCCAGGGTGTCAGCTCGATCATGGTTCATCTGAAGCTGAACTACCCGCCTTACGATGCCCTGACGCAGATCCAGTCGAAGATCAATCAGGTCCGTGCAAACCTGCCGGTCGATAGTGAGGAACCGGTGATTGAACTGGCGGTTGGTGAGACCACTGCGGCGATGTACCTGAGTTTTGCCAGCAAGACACGCCCGGCTAACCAGATTACCGACTACCTGGTCCGGGTCGTGCAGCCGAAACTGGAAGCCGTAGCAGGTGTGCAGCGAGCCGCCATTCTGGGTGGCCGGAATTTTGCCATGCGCATCTGGCTTAATCCGGGGCGCATGCATGCGCTACAGGTCACGGCCAGAGATGTTTACACGGCGCTGGTTAACAACAATTACCAGGCGGCAGTCGGCAAGACCAAGGGTGATGCTATCTCGGTAAACCTGAATGCGGCCACGGATCTGATCTCGGCTGATGGATTTCGTGAACTGGTGGTCACCGAACGCGATGGTGAAATCATCCGGTTGCATGATGTTGCCACCGTCGTTCTCGGTGCCGAGAGCTACGAGACATCAGTAGCCTTCAAGGGTGAGTTTGCAACATTTATTGCCATTGATGTACTGCCGACGGCAAACGCGCTGGAGGTTATCCGTGAGATTCGTGCCATGTTGCCGGATATCATTGCGCAACTGCCGAATGACGTCGAGGGGATTATTTCTTACGACAAAACGCGTTATATCGAGGATGCAATTAGTGAGGTTGTCAAAACCCTGACCGAGGCGGTGTTAATCGTCATGGCCGTGATTTTCCTGTTTCTCGGTTCTGTACGCTCGGTTGCAATACCGATTATTGCCATCCCGCTATCGCTGATTGGTGCGGCCGGCATCATGCTGGTACTCGGCTATACGATTAATTTGTTGACCTTGCTGGCCATGGTACTGTCGATCGGCCTGGTGGTCGATGATGCGATTATTGTCGTTGAGAATATTCAGCGGCACATAG
Organism: Chromatiales bacterium; assembly: GCA_002729875.1. Classification (GTDB taxonomy): domain Bacteria; phylum Pseudomonadota; class Gammaproteobacteria; order Steroidobacterales; genus SMWD01. Next base: position 8,698 of record PBZD01000001.1, read on the forward strand.
AAGAGGGCTTGCCGGCTCGAGATGCAGCTATTACCGGTGCCCGTGAACTGGCTGTGCCCGTTATTGCGATGACCATTACGTTGTTTGCCGTCTATGCGCCCATCGGGTTTTCGGGTGGGCTGACCGGAAGCCTGTTCCGCGAATTTGCTTTTACACTGGCCGGTGCGGTGATTATTTCCGGTATCGTTGCGCTGACGCTGTCACCGATGATGTGTTCACGACTGCTCGGTCATGATCATCGCGAGGGTGGCCTGTCGAGTTTTCTGGATCGGCAGTTTGTTCGGTTGCGCGAAATGTATCATGGCACCCTGCACCGTACGCTCGACTATGTGCCGGTGACACTGACCTTTGCGGTCATTGTGCTTATCAGTATTTATTTCATGTTTGTGACTTCGGACCAGGAGTTGGCGCCGATGGAGGATCAGGGTATTGCCCTGGTCATGTCGACGGCGGCACCCAATACATCGCTCGAGCAATTGTCACGTTATACTGCGGCACTGATACGATCCTACGAGGATCTGCCGGAAACCGAGCAGACGTTCCTGTTTAACGGCAGTATCGGCAGTAATTCGGCGGTCAACAACCTTGCGCTGTCCGGCATTGTACTGCGGCCGTGGAGTGAGCGCAGCCGGTCATTGATGGACCTGTTGCCTGATCTGCAGCATCAGGCCAGTCAGATTACGGGGTTGCAGTCGGTTGCATTTAGTCTCCCGGCGATGCCCGGTGCCGGGAGCGGATTGCCGGTGGAGTTCGTGATCAGTTCGACGGATGAGCCGCTGGTCATGTACGACATGGGCCGACAGTTAGTTGCTGCGGCCTACGAGAGTGGTTTGTTCATCTATGCGGATATTGATATGAAATATGATCGACCGCAGACCAATATCGTCATTGATCGGCAGAAGGCGGCCAACCTCGGTATCGACATGCGGGAGATCGGCGGGGAACTCGGTGCCATGCTGGGCGGTAACTACGTCAACCGTTTCAGTATTCAGGGGCGTAGCTATAAGGTCATTCCCCAGGTGCAGCGCCGTTATCGGCAAAATGTGCAGCAGATTGGCGGTTTCCCGATCGCAACCCGTTCAGGTGAATTGATCCCGTTGTCGAGCATCGTCAGCTTCGAGACGTCGGTGCAACCACAGGATCTCAAGCGCTTCCAGCAACTTAATTCGATCATGTTGTCAGGTGTGCCGAGTCCGGGTGTTGCGATAGGCACAGCACTGAAGTTTCTCGAGGGCAAGGTGGACGAACTCGCGCCGCAGGGCTATTCATTTGACTATGCAGGCTTGTCGAGACAATTCATGCAGGAAGGCAGTGCCTTGATCCTTACCTTCTTTTTTGCGCTGGTTATCATCTACCTGGTATTGGCTGCACAGTTTGAATCATTTCGCGATCCGCTGGTCATGCTGATCAGTGTGCCGATGTCAATTGCCGGCGCGCTGGTTTTCCTGACCCTTGGTTATGCGACGGTAAATATCTACACGCAGGTCGGACTCATCACATTAATCGGCCTGATCAGCAAGCATGGTATCCTGATTGTCGAATTTGCCAACAAGCTGCAGCAGAATAAGGGGCTTGCAAAACGTGAAGCGATTGAACAGGCTGCAGCGACGCGGTTGCGCCCGGTGTTGATGACAACCGGCGCGATGGTGCTCGGCGTTGTGCCGTTGTTGCTGGCCAGCGGTGCGGGCGCCGTGAGTCGTTACAACCTTGGTCTGGTTATCGCGAGCGGTATGTCGATCGGCACGTTGTTTACGATATTTGTCGTGCCGGCAATGTACATGGTCGTGGCACGGGAGCATAAACAGTAAGGAGGATGATGCACTAGTACTGAAGTTTCCCGACCGGAAGCCGCTTGGTATTTTTCAGGAGATAATGATGAATCGAATAGCATTATTGTTTGCTTTGCTATGTATTAATCTTTGTATCAGCACGAGCCTGGTTTACGCTGAAGCTGCACAGCAGACCGTGCTGATTACCGGGGCGAATCGCGGCATCGGCTTTGAGTTTGTAAAACAATATTCAGATCTGGGATACCGGGTGATAGCGACCTGTCGTAACCCGGCTATGGCTGATGAGCTGAATACATTTGCAGAATCGCATCGCGGAGTGATCGTTGAGCATCTGGATCTGGTTGACCTTGAAGGCATAGATGCACTGGCAGATAAATATGCTGACCAGCCAATTGACGTGTTGGTTAATAACGCCGCGTTGATGCGTGGACCGGACAAGGGGCAGACCTTCGGAACCATGGATTACGAATGGTTCGATCAGTGGTTCCACACCAACACGCGCGGGCCCTTGAAGGTTTCGGAGGCTTTCTGGCCAAATCTGGTGGCCAGCGAGAATGGCATTGTCGCGTCTCTGACCACTGGTCAGGGGCGTTACGGTATTCCGGTGCTGGGTTTTGCATATTACAAGAGCAGCAAAGCGGCTATCGACAACCTGTTTCTTGACGTTGCTCGCAAGGGCAAGAAAGATGGTGTCCGCGTTATCACGATCAGCCCGGGCCGGGTTGCTACCAGCGGCGAACCGGCAGGTCCACGTATGATCCCGATACAGGATAGCATTGCCGGCATGATCAGGGTTTTCGCGCGGTTCACACTGGAACAGAATGGCAGATCATTCCGTCACGACGGTTCAGAAGTAACATTCTGATAACTACAGTGCTGGTGTGCGTGAAGCGCAGCTTTCCAACCGTCCTGTATTATCAGGGATGAGAAACCGGCGGTTTTTCCAGGTAATTCTCAGACCAGATTTTTTTCATCATATTCTGGTCAATATTGCCGCCCGATAAAATAACCAGGATTGTTTGTGGTGAGGTCTGCTCGGACAACCACTGTACAGCACCTTCCATGGTCATGGCGCTGGTGGGTTCTATATGGAGTTTGAGCAAATGTTGTAACCATTGTGTCCAGTACAGGATCTGTGGTTCATCTGCTTCATAAAACCCGTCGAGCTGTTGAAGAAATTGAAAAGTCAGATGGCCCACCGACGGTGTTCTTGCACCGTCGGCTATGGTGTCCATCGCACCCTGTATTGTCCGCACGCTTCCGGCGCGTAAGGACTCAGCCGCATCATTTGCCTTGAGTGGTTCGACACCGATGACTTCGGCATCCGGGATCAGCGATCGGGCGGCAAGCAACGTTCCCGATAACAAACCACCGCCGCCGCAGGGGGCGAATACGGCATCAATGTGGCCCAATTCCTGTAGTGATTCATAGGTGGCCGTGCCCTGTCCTGCAATTACCTGTGGGTGGTTGTAAGGCGGTACCCAGAAACTTCCCCGGGTTCCGGCGGCTGCTTCGGCCTGTTCGTCTGCAGCGGCCCGATCAGGGCAAATAACGATTTCGGCTCCACGGGCAGCGGTGGCCTGCGCTTTGAGCGGCGATACATTGGCCGGCATGAATAGGGTTGCCGGAATCTTGCACAGTTGTGCTGCCCAGGCAACGGCCTGGGCGTGATTGCCGGAGCTGTTGGCAACAATATGCCGGGGCTGGACACCATGCTCCTGCAACCACATGATCGTATTAAGGGCACCGCGAGCCTTGAAAGCCCCGATTTTCTGCAAACATTCCGCCTTAAAAAAGATCCTGTGTCCCGACCACTGGTCTAACAACGTGGATGACAGCAAAGGCGTGTTGTGCACAAAAGGCGCTATCCTTGCGGCCGCCTGTTTTACATCCTCTATATCGGGTAATGATTTATCTACAGACACGGTTTTCGTTTCCTGATATTTGCTTGCAATCAGAGGATACCTTGATTGGCGGCATTTTTATTTTCAGCCGTCAGTTTTTGCTCGTTGCAACTGGTCGGACTCAGTTGTTTTGCATAGTCGGGCAGATCGCCTGCCATGATCAAGTCTGCACAGAGGCATCGGCCGAAGGCAGCCAAAACCGGATAAGGCGCCGCGGGGTGTGACGTAACTGCAGGTAAACATCGATTCTGGTTAGGTTTTCCCTGGTCGGCATTGAGAAGTGGTTGTGCAGGGTATGAACCGCCTGTGTGCCCGGCTGATTGCCGGAGCAGGTTGACAGGTAATATTGCGGTTTTATTGTTTTTGATGCCGCCCTGCGGATTTTATTGCCTGCCTCGTCTTGATCGTCGATGACCTGCGGCGTATGTTAATCAGCTGGGTTTTCCGCCTTTGTCGGTGATTGGAGGTTTGTTGTAGTGAGCAGAATGTTTGCCCACGGGATATCGTTGGGGTGCTTTTCGGTTGGTTTAAATTCATTCGTCAAACCAGTGATGGCGCTGATTCTTTTTGCGATCGCTTCGCTGGCCAATGCAATTACCCTGCTGCTGGTGTCTCATAACCAGACCAGTAGCGGCAGCGTTATCAGTACGCTGATTACCGATGGCAGCCATGTGCAGGGTCAACCGGCTTCGACGGCTGCCTGGGACTGGGACGGTACCACGTTGACGTCGACCGGGTTGTACTCAGCCGTGAGCAGTGTCGGCAGTAGCCCATATAGCGCTACGATTCTTAATGATCAGGTTACCGATTTATCGATTGATACTGCGACGACCACAGCNGGCGCGAGCGCCTACACCTGTGCGGAAGGTACGTTTCTGTCAACTGTTGGCACCAGCGGTTGCGGTGGTTATAACCTCGGCGCGAACTTTTTTAGCGAAAGTACCACGACCTGGGGTCCCGGCACGACCACCAGCCAGACGATCGGTGGTGATGACGTGTCGACGGCCGGTGGTCCGCGCGATATTACCTCATTCGATTTTGGCACCGTAGCAGTCACGGGCACCGGTCTGAACATCGGGGATCTGCTCACGGTTGGTAACAACATACCGCTCGGGGTGCCAAGCGGCGAACTGCTGACTTTCAGCATGCTGAGGTCAGCAGTCGACGATGACCCCGGCACGCGCCCCAATCAAGCGGTGGATATACCGGTTCTGGCCAATGATGTTCTTGATGATGGTGCCGGTGAGAATATTGTGAACCTGCAGGTAGCCGCAGCGCCTGCCAACGGGACGGCTGTTGTACAGGGTACGCTTCCCGGTCCGCGCTCCGGGCTTTCGATTCTGTATACCCCGGATGTCGCTTTTCTTGGTATGGATACCTTTGACTACACGGTCACCGATCAGGGCGCGGCGGTGACGGGGACGGTGACCGTAACGGTTACCGATCAGTTACTGGCCAGTAATGACGGCAGCGTGGCAGCGCCCCTGGCAACCGTCGTGACAGGCCGAACGGTTAGCCTTGATGTGCTGGCAAATGATACGGGGTTAAGTGACATACCCCTGACGGTCATGTCACCCACCAATAGTGCGCCGACGCTTGGGTCGGTCGCGGTCACCGGGTCACCGGGGGATGCGGGTGCAATCCGCATCAACTATATAGCCGGGTTGAATGCGGGTGCGGACTCTTTTGATTACCAGGTTTCGGACAATGGCGGAGAGCTGGATAATGCAACGGTATTTGTGCAGGTTGTCCCCACGAATACCCCGGTGGCGGTCGATGATGATCCGGATCAGGGGATTGCAGCTCAGGAACAGAATTCAGTCGATGTGCCGGACAATTTTATCAGGGTGCTGGAAAATGACAGCGGCCTGAGCGATACACCGTTGACCGTTAATATCGTCAGGGATCCGGCTCACGGTACCGTTGGTCCGATTCAGCTTTGCGGGCAGCAGGCCACATGCAGGGTATGGTATCGGCCTGAGGCGGGGTTCTTCGGTGCCGATTCTTTTCAGTACACGGTGACCGACAGCACTGCGGAGACGTCTAATATCGCCACTGTATCCATTACCGTAATCCAGAGACCGATCGCTGTTGCTGACCCGGATATTACTACGCGGGACACGGACCCTGTTTCTATCGATGTTCTGAGCAACGATCAGGGGTTGGGGGCGGATAACATGGTGACGATAACGAGCGCACCGGTCAGTGGTGCTACAGCGACAGTGTCAGCCGATAACTCGATTCTCTACACACCGAATGTTGGCGGGGCAACTACGGATACTTTCGAGTACACGGTCACTGATAACAATGGCCGGTCTTCGTTTGCCCAGGTTACGGTCACCCTCACGACCATCCCGGCTCAGGGATCAACCCCGGGTTCGACCTCGTCCTCATCGGCAGATCCGGTCAGCCTTGCTTTGTTGCTGTCATTGCCGTGGCTGAGACGCCGCTGGCGGGATGTTCGCGGCTAGAACAACTGTGCAGACCTGGTGGCTGAACTCAGGGTCGGCGGGTATCCGCTGATCGGAGTTTGGTGGCCACAAAAAACCCCGCTTGGGCGGGGTTTTTTATACGGTGACCCGTGACCCTTAACGTTTGCGGCGCCTGTTGCGCAGCAGCGGAATGGCAAACAGCAAACCAAGGCCGGCCGGTCCGATCGCGCTTGATTGTCCGGGTGGCGTATCCTGTAACGGAATGGTTACCGCTGCGTCGACCATCGTAATAGTGGCGGTGCCGCTGCCGATACTGCCGTTGCCATCGGTTAAGTCAACGGTCAGTACTTCCGGTCCGGCAGCACCGGCCGGTGTGTAGTCGAAACTGACGGTACCGGCGATGGTATCGATAGCGGCGTTCTCCACCGTGCCAATCTGTGGCGTCGACACGGTGATCGTGTGATCGCTGGCAGCGCCGTTACCCAGCGTGTAGCCCAACGAAATGGTGAAGGTGCCCGGGACATTAATCGTCGAACTGACGTCGCTGACCTGTGGCACAACATCCGGGATCGCCAGGGAAATGGTGCCGGTATCCGTTTCGCCGTCAGCATCGGTGATCGTGTAACCCACTGCATCGCCTGCACTGGTAAACGCGGTTGCCTGGATCGTAATTTGCGTGCCAAGAACCGTCGAGGTGACATCATTTGACGGTGTCGTGGTCACAACGGCAACCGCATCGCCGATGGCGTTGCCGGCGATATCACCGCCGACGCCAACATTGATTGTAGTGGACACTGAAGCGGGGTTGACGCCCTGTGTGTCGAGTGTGACACCGGTCAGGTCGCCGGCCACCGGAATAGTGTTGTTAACCTGGACCGTGACCTCTGCAGTAGCGATGACAGCAGCATTGTCCTCGACCCGGTAGGTGAAGGTGTCGGTAAACGGTGCGCTAAACAGAGCCGCATCGGAGACATATTCGATGGTTACATCGCCGGCCGATCCGGGACTACCGTTAATTGTTGTCGTGCCTTGGGTGGGAGGGATGGTAATCGTTACGATTGACGGGTCAGTGAAGCCGATGTCATTTGCCCCGGTAGGGATGAGCACGGGTTTGCGCAGTCTTTCGGTTGCGCCGTTATCGTCGTTGGCGCCAAATGGGTTTACGTTAACCGTCAGGGTTGCCGTATTGGTCTGTCCGATCAGATCGCCGGTTGTGTCGGTAACCCGGTAGACCCAGGTTTCGGTCAGCGGAGCGTTGTTGGGGTCAGCCGGCGCGTAGGTGACCGTGACATTGCCCGGCGCTCCGGGCGTGCCGGAGTTATTGATGGTGAATGATCCGCCCTGGTCACCTGCTGTGTCTTCAACCACGGTGGCCGAGGCACTCCAGAAGCGATCGTTGGCACCGATGGCAAAATCGGCGTTGGCCGTGCCTTGGGAAAGATTGCCGACATCGTCCACCGCCTCGCCTGAGGCGATCAAAGTCATGTACAAACCGCCGGTAGCCGAAACCGCATTGCTCATCACCAGTGTGGTGCCGTCCCAGGATCCATTACAGTGTTCGGTATATCCA
>PBZD01000002.1 GCA_002729875.1 Chromatiales bacterium
AACAAAATAAGAAATTTATTGGGACACAGCAATATAATTATTTACAGACAAGTGTTACTTGCCATAATATTTCTGCTGGCCGGAAATATTACGATAAATACATTATACGCAGCAGATCACCCGGAGCACCGTGCATCGGAGTCTGAAAAGAGTTTTCAGCGTTCATTCCATTTAATTGAACCACCGGATGTCACGCTGACTGATATGAACGGAACCCCCGTATCACTTAGCTCAGCACTGGACAATGACAAACCGCTCATGGTGAACTTCATTTTCACCTCCTGCCCGTCAATTTGCCCGGTTTTAAGCGCGATGTTTTCTCAGGCCCAGAATCATCTTGGCTCAGATCTGGAAACCATCAGAATGGTCTCTATCTCGATAGATCCCGAGCACGACACACCGGAAGAATTACGCAAGTATGCAGAAAAATTTCATGCCGGACCACAGTGGCATTTTCTAACCGGTAATCTGGACGATATCATTGCTGTCGAGAAAGCCTTTGATATTTTCCGAGGCAACAAGATGAATCATGAGCCATATACTTTTATACGTGCCGCCCGCAGTGATTCATGGTTGCGTATCGATGGATTTGTCGGTGCTGCTGATTTAACCAATGAATACCGGCGTATAGTAGCCAACTGATCAGTATGCATAGCTTTCAAAAATTCTTTACCATTATGTTGATGACGGTACAGGTAACCGTCGCAGTCTTGCTTGTCAGCATTGCCCAGGTGCAGGCGGAAACAACTGCGGTGGATTCGATAGAAGCCGGAAAACGCATATACCGTGAAGGCATTCTTCCATCCGGACAACCACTTAAAGCAATTATCCAGAGTGACATTGAGATCAGCGGCAGTCAACTCAATTGCATGAGTTGTCATCGGCGCAGTGGATTTGGATCAAGCGAGAGTGGCATAATTGTGCCACCGATAACAGGAACCGCACTCTGGCGCGGACAAGAAATACGCCGTCAACTGCTATTTAAAAATATAACATCTGGCAGAAAGGAATATACCCGCTCGCAACCTATGCGTCCCGCCTATAATGAAGAAACGCTCGCACAGGTAATACGCGACGGCATAGATTCATCTGGACGCAAACTCGATTCGCTGATGCCACGATATATATTCAGCGAACTTGAGATTGAATATCTAACTGCCTATTTGAAATCAATATCTGATAAACCATCTCCTGGCGTCACCGATACGGTCATAAATTTTGCTACGGTTATAACCGAAGGTGTCGATCCTGGGAAACAAAAAGCCATGGTAGATGTGCTGGAAAGTTTCTTTCACGACAGAAGCGCAGAGGGACGAGGCGAAACAATCCGCGCAAAGCGCGGCGCCTGGCATCGGAATTGGCGCGACTTTTCCTATCGCGCCTGGAAGCTCCATATATGGAAACTAAGCGGCCCCAGGGAGACATGGCGCGAACAACTTGATTCATTTTATCAATCACAACCGGTTTTTGCCCTGATAGGCGGAATTGGCACAGGGAGTTGGCAACCCATACACAATTTCTGTGAAGCGAACGAACTGGCTTGCCTGTTCCCTACAACCGACTACCCATTTATTTCGGAAACCAATTATTACAATCTGTACTTCAACAAAGGCGTAACCCTTGAGGCCAATGCTTTGGCAAAATATCTGACCTATATCAAGCCCAATACAAAAAAACCGGAAAAAATATTACAAGTATTCCATAGTAACCCGGGCGGATCTATGCCGGTACAGGCCTTGAATAAAGCTATGCAAACTCATGACACGTTCAGCATCAGCCAACAGGTAATTGAAGATGCCGATACTCTGACAGCCGCCTACTGGCAGACTCTGATTGAGCAAGAACAGCCATCCATACTCGTTCTATGGCTCGATGATAAATATTTGCACTCAATTGACGCGGGGTTGAATAACGTCAATGGAATTGACGAAATTTATATTTCCGGCAGCCTCATAGAGCAACCTTTCAAATCAGTGCCAAAAAGAATCAGAGATAAGGTATTTATTGTTCATCCCTATGCATTGCCGGAATTGAATGCCCGTGGAATGATGCGAACCAAACCATGGTTGCGCACAAGAGAAATTGAAAGTCCGTATTTGCGCCTGCAGGCCAATACTTTATTCTCTGCCATCATAACCGGGATGGCAATAAAACGTATGCTTGATAACTATTCCCGTAATTACATGATCGAAAAAATGGAGCATATGGTTGAAAATACACAGGCAACTGGTGCATATCCCCGCCTCAGCCTTGGACCAGGTCAACGCTTTGCTTCAAAGGGGGTCTACATAGGGAAGTTTTCCAGCGAAACAGAAGATAAAATAATCCCTGCCAGCCAATGGATCACGCCCTAACTCGAGGTTTATAGGGATACAGCCCACCGACATCACAAATTATCAGGCCGAAAAGTCAAATAATTTCCTAATCAGCCCCTGGTGTCGTCACACGCAACTGATCAGCATCTGCAAGCCACAATGTTGACGAAGGTCACACTTGCAAACTCAGGCCTTTGATAAGCTCGTTTCGAGCTGTATTGAAATATCATCAGGCGAGGAAAATGCGACATCTAATCATCCTACTGAGTTTATGCGCTGCTGCTGGCAATGCAAATGCTATCAACTTTGCGCTGGGCGCCCAAGGTGGAACGCCCGGTCTAGGTCTCAATGCAACGCTGGGTATCAGCAAAAAAGTGAATGCACGAGGCGTAATTAACTTATTCCAATATAACTTTGATGAGAACGAGGGCGGCATTGACTATGAACTCGATCTTGACCTGAATTCATTCGGTGCGCTTATCGACTGGCACCCCGTGGGCGGCAGCTTTCGCATTTCCGGTGGCGTCTTCGCAAACGGCAATGAAATCTCTGGCACCGGGCGCGGCACACCGGGCACGACTGTTGAGTTCGGTGACTTGGTCTTTAATGCTGATGAAATCGGCACTGTCAGCACAAAAATTGATTTTGACAGTGTCGCACCTTACCTCGGCGTGGGCTGGGGCAATGCCGTTGGTGACGGGCGTTGGGCCTTTACAATTGATATCGGCGTATACTTTCAGGGAAATCCTGATGTATTAATCGTAACATCCGAGGTCGATCCCGGTATTGCCGCACAGGTGGCCGCCGAAATTACAAATGCAGAAGCTGAACTTGAGGATGAAATTGAAAACCTCGATCTGTATCCTTACCTAAGCCTTGGATTCGCCTTCAAATTTTGAATGTCGCTCCCTGCCGCAGAGAACTCATTTGCAGCAAATAAAAGTTCGACCCTATTCTCCCTGAAGCGCTTCGAGTTTCTTGCTAACCATGTCAGGCGTGCCCGTGCCACGGGCAAACAGATTATAGAATACGGGCACTACAAAGAGCGAAAATGCCGCTGCCAGTGACACCCCCCAGAACATCACGATACCAAGTGTGCTGCGACTTTCTGAACCGGGACCCGTTGCCAGCATCAACGGCATGGACCCCATTACTGTCGATACAGTCGTCATGATGACAGGACGAAACCGAATACGTGCACCGTCGATGATGGCCTGCTTGAACTCAACCCCCTGATCACGCAGCTGATTGATAAAATCTACGATGAGAACACCATTCTTGGCCGCAATCCCGATCAGCATAATCACACCGATCTGACTGTAAATATTTAGTGTCTTCCCGGCCAGTGCCAGCCCAAGCAGCCCGCCTGCCAGTGCCAGCGGCATGGTAACCATGATAATCAGCGGATGAACAAAGCTTTCAAACTGTGCGGCAAGTACCAGGAAAACAACCAGCAGGGCAATGCCGAACATAAAGTAGGTTGCCCCCGAAGATTCTTTAAATTCCAGTGACTCACCCTTATAGTCGATATGCACAGTCGATGGCAGTTCACTGCGCACAACTCCTTCAAGGAATTCAAGAGCATCACCGAGCGCATAGCCAGGTGCGGGAGTCGCGCTGATCGTAATTGACCGCAAGCGATTGTAACGATTCAGCGAACTGCTGCCGGCAGTGTCTTCGGTATAAATGAGATTCGACAGGGGCACCAGATCAGGTGCAAACTGACCCGAACGTACCGGCCTTACATAAATATTTGTCAGATCGTCTGGTGTAGCACGCTGGTCATCTTTTGCCTGCAGGATGACATCATACTCCTCACCATCGACAACATAGGTGGTGACAACCTTCTCACTCATCATGGTCTGCAATGTCTGACCGATGGTTTCGACCGAAACACCAATGGCAGCCGCACGATCCTGATCTATGTGAACCAGCAATTGCGGTTGAGTTTCCTTCAAATCGGAATCAAGTCGGGTCAGGCGCGGATTTTGCTTGGCTTTGCTTAGAATCACATCCCGCCAGCGGATCAACTCAGCATAATTGCTGCCACCCAGCACTAATTGTACCGGCTGCCCGCCGCCGTGGCGCGACACACCCGTGCGCATAAAGGTAAACGCCATAACATCCGGAAACTGGCTCCACGCACCCGCCATGCGCCCCAGCGCCTCAGCCGTCGAAACCTTTCGTTCGTCCCATGGCGCCATGCTGACAATAATGATCCCGCCGTTTGGCGCTGTTTGCCCCCAACTTGGCGCACGCACAAGCGCTCGTTGTATATCGCCGGATTCTACCAGCGGCATGAGCGGACGCTCGAGTTTCTTGACCTGATCGGTCATATAGTCAATGTTCGTTCCTTCCGCTGTCTTTACGATTGCGAAGAAAATGCCCTGGTCTTCCTTCGGGGCATATTCTTGCGGGATTACCTGAAACAGCGCGTAGGCACCGGCTACAATACCAAGCAGTATCATAATAACCAGCACCGGCGCGCCAAGACTGGCGCGCAGGATAGTTTCATAACTCCCGGCTACTCGTTCAAAACCACGATCGAGCACATGCGTGATACGGTTCTCCTGTCTTGCCGGGCGCAATAACTTCGAACACATCATTGGCGCGAGTGATAACGCCAACACGCTTGAAAAAATAACCGCCGCACAGACAGTAACAGCCAACTCCGAAAAAATTCGCCCAATATTATCCTGCAAAAAAGCAATAGGCGCGAATACTGCAACCAGTACCGCCGTGGTGGCGATGACCGCAAATGCCACCTGCCGGGTACCTTTATAGGCCGCCAACAGAGGTTCTTCCCCCTGCTCGATACGTCGATGGACATTCTCAAGCACGACGATTGAGTCATCGACCACCAGACCGATCGACAGCACCAGGGCAAGTAAAGTAACCAGGTTAATCGAGTAGCCAAAAGCAGCCAGAATAATGAATGCCGCCGTCAAACAAACCGGTATCGTTGTCACCGGCACCAGCATGGCTCGAAAGCTACCCAGAAATGCCAGAATCACAAAACCTACCAATACCGTGGTAATCAAAATTGTCAGGTAAACCGACTTAATTGCTGCACGGATAAACAAGGAGTCATCCGCACTCTTGGTCAGTACCATCCCCTCGGGGAGTTGAGTATTTATTTTCTCCATTTCTGCATTAATTCCGTTGATGACCTCAACAGTATTTGCAGTCGATTGTTTGACGATTCCAAAAGCCACCGCATCTTTGAAATTTGTACGGAAAATCGTACGGGAACCACTGGGTGCAACCTCGACCTTGGCAACTTCCCCAAGCCGAATCAGATGGCCGTCAGAACCCTTGGTAATCACAAGCCGCCGAAACTCTTCCGCAGTCTCATAATTGCGTGCGATACGAGCCGGAAATTCACGATCTTTCGACTCGACACGCCCGGCCGGTAGCTCAATATTCTCACGCCGTAACGCATTCTCGACATCAAGAACAGTCAGGTTGCGTGCTGCAAGCGCAACCCTGTCCAACCAGACCCGCATCGACGACCGGCCAAGGCCATTCATCTGGATCTGTGAAACGCCAGGAACAATAGCCAGGCGATCACGGACGTAGCGCTCAGCGAAATCCGTCAGTTGCATAAGATCCAGGTTCGAACCAGCCAGATTCAGATAAAGAATCGGTGACGCATTGGCATCCTGTTTAGCGATAACCGGCAGTTCAACATCATTCGGCAGCCTCCAGGTCACCCGACCAACCCGGTCACGGACATCATTTGCAGCACTGTCAATATCCTGATTCAGGTCGAATTCAACAGAGATCGTCGATCGTCCATCAACGCTCCTGGACTCAATGCTCTTGACCCCCTCGATGCCGCTAACCTGGCTTTCAAGAATTTGCGTAATACGGCTTTCGACGACCGCAGCTGAAGCACCAGGATAATTCACATTTACCGACACAACCGGCGCAGAAATATTGGGATACTCGCGCACCTCCAGCACGCTGAACGAAAGCACACCGAAAGCAACCAACAATAAAGCAATAACTGTTGCAAAGACCGGACGTTTTACTGATACGTCAGAGAGCCACATGCGGGTTACCTCGGCCGTTCTTTTTTCGCTATCTTGGCAGCATCATTGGCGAATGTAACCTGCGAACCGTTACGCAATTTGATGACCCCCTGTATAACAATCAGATCACCCTCATTCACTCCGGATACAATTTCAACATTACCCGCCTGATGAGTGCCGAGTTGCACAGCTTGCTTGTGAGCTATATTTTCGCTATCAACCGCATAAACAAATGCCTTATCGCCAACCTGGACCACAACACGTTCCGGCACCATAAAAGCCCGTCTTTCTTCAGTAATGACTCGCACCGTCAACAACATACCGGGCCGAAGCGCACGATCTTCATTGGCTATCAGTGCTCTGACCGCCACAGCACGAGTAACCGGATCCACGCGGGAGCCTACCGCCCGTATAACCCCAACAAAATCGCGGTCACCCCAACTCACGCTGCGCGCCAAAATATTACTGCCGGGTTTCATCAGGTTCAGAACTGTTTCCGGCACTGTAAAATCCAGTTTTATTTTCGCGACATCATCAAGCGTCGTAATCGCAGTACCGGCCATTAGCAGACTGCCAGGACTAACCTCACGGAAACCGAGCACACCACTGAAAGGAGCCCGAATCAGCCGGTCATCAAGACGTGCGATAACGGTGTTCAGTCGCGCTTGAGCGGCTTCGGCAAGTGATCGCGCTTCATCAACTTCGGATGTCGCTGCAATGCCTCGCTTATCAAGACCCACCAAGCGTGCCAATTGCCGTTTGGCTTCATCCAGGTTAGCTCTCGCTTCAGCAAGTTGCGCCTCTTCTTCTTCATTACTAAGCTCAACAAGTATGGTGCCAGCCTCAACAAATTCACCATCTTCAAAGTTTACCCGGCGAACTGTTTCATTGAGACTTGCCGTCAGGGTGACCGACTCGTTGGCAAGAGCAGTACCCAATGCCTCTATTGTCTTGATCAGCGGCTGGCGCACGACCGGTTCTGCAACAACTTTAACCGGACCTCCAAAATATGGGCGCCCGGACGGCTTGTCTTGTTTCACAAAAAAACTGTATGCCCCGGCCAGTACACCGATGGCAACAATAAATACAATTACCTTTTTCACAAACCAACCCTGATAAACTCTACGAATAAATATTTCTTGCCCTGAAATTATAACTGATTATGAAGTGGGGCAAGATTCAGTAATCTCGCAAAAGGCACAATTTCTAACTGCGCAGGAATGCGCCTGCAAGAACGATAGCTATATATATCAATGACTGACTCAGAATGGGCCCTAAACAAGCCCTGCCAGCCATCAGGTAGATTCTGTCCTGTAGAAAGTTGCATATAGCACCGGGACCACCACCATGGTCAGTACTGTCGCAAACATCAGGCCTGCAATGATGGTGATCGCCATCGCCACGAAAAAGGCGTCAAAAATCAACGGAATCATGCCCAGCGCCGTTGTTAAAGCAGCCATTGCCACAGGTCTGAGCCGGCTGACACCGGAATCCAGGATGGCAGATATCAGATCCTTACCTTCCTCGCTCTGCAGGTTGATCTCATCAATCAGTACGATAGCATTCTTGATCAGCATGCCCATCAGGCTGAGAAATCCAAGCAATAACATGAAACCGAATGGCTGTCCGGTGGCAAGCAGGCCGACGGTGACACCTATCAGGGCGAGCGGCACTACCAGCCAGATGATTAATGGCTGACGCAGCGAGTTGAACAACATGACCGTAACCAGGATCATGACCAGTACAAACATCGGAATACTCGCGGCCAACCCCGCCTGAGCATTCCCGGAATCCTCATATTCCCCACCCCACTCCAACTCATAGCCAGCGGGTAGTTCAATAGCTTCGATCTGTAGCCGTACGCGAGCAAACAGTTTGCTTGCCGTGCCGGTGATCGGGTCGGCAAAAACAATAATGGTGGGTTTGCGGTTACGCCGCATGATGATTTCGTCTTCAAACGTCGTCTTAAAATCAGACACCACCTGACGCAATGGAATCATGCCTCCGGCCGCAGGACTCCAGATCTGCAGGTTATTAAGACTTTCAATTGTTGACCGGTTTTTCCTCATCGCCACGCAATCCATCCAGCACAATGCGGATCTTCTCCTCGGCACTGTATTGCTTACGCGTCTTGCGCTTGATGTCTTTAATGATNNGTTCNGACGANGNNNGTCNTCCTGCTGGTTTCTGTCTCATCTCAACTCCTCAGGTCAGGATGAACAAAAACACTCACTTAAACCAGAACTATATCTGCCCCATAGGCGCTGACGTCAGACAGATCTCCTCGTTACAACAAAACAAATCGTTACAGAGGATCATGAGGCCGTAGGTCAGATAAGAGAATTGGGCAAATACCGGTTAAGGTGATCTTTTAGGCATATGCCAGATACCTTTGGAAGCATCAATTTGCAAAGCTCAAAATTCAGACAAAAAGAAGCCCGCTAAAAAGCGGGCTTCTTCTGTTAGCTTATTAAATGCTGTTACGCAGCTCTGCGTCGCATCCAACCAAGCAGTCCCAAGGCAGAACCAAACAGCCAGGCAGCTGCCGGTACCGGAACCACGGTGAAGGTCATCCTTTCACCGCCAGTGGAGCCAAGTGCAATGCCCGTGCCGATGTAAACTGCATCACCAAGGGCAAGACCTGTGCCTGTGACGCCATCGAGACCGTAGTCAAAGGCTGCAATAGTACGCAGTGCTCCGGCAGGGGTGTCATCGCCGCCGAGGGTGAGCGAAGCCGTCAGACCCGGTCCATAGCTCACGCTGGACTCATCTATTCCATTGGTGCCCCATGCATAGCCACCGCAACCATTGTTCGCCACTCCTGCAAGAAAAGTACCTTCTAAACATGCGTAAGCGGCGGTTCCACCAGCCGAGCTAGTACTCGTATCGATATTCAGATCCGTAATTTGATCCGAAAGGATGGTAGAACCAGGATGAATGGCAGATGTGGCGGAATACAGGCCGGTCGAACTCAGGATAGTACCGTCCCAACTCCAAATGGCAGTAGATGCGCCACCCGTTATGGTCTCACCGTTAGTGTACAAAGAAGCGACGCCACCTTGTGCTGTAGTCTGATGGGAGACCAAAACCAATGTTACCGCGTTAGCGGACCAGGACACTGCAAATAATGCAAGTGCAAGAAGTACCTTATTCATTTAATGAACCTCCAAATATTACCAGATAGGACGCATCTTCAGAGGTAGCAGCACGGCGATCTCGCCTAATGTCATACACATAAAGATACATGATGACAGAATCTTAAGATCCGTAGCTTTCCGACACAGGCTTACGCCTGCTGTGGCCTTTCCAAATTATATACGTATTATTTTTAGCCCTAATCGGTGTTGCGTCATCGGTTGGGACTCATAAACAAATATACAGCATATCTGCAGAATTACAAGTAATGGCTTAACATCATGCAACTGAAATCGATTATCAATGGCTTACATGCGCATCCTAATGGTTAAGGTCGGGTTACATTCTTCTTGCTCCGCACCGTTATGTTAACTTGAAAAAAAACTTCGGTTCCAGTGAACCAATCGATATGTATTGCCCGTCTGCAGTTTCATACGTGTCATAGAAGGGAGCCGCCGAGCCCAACATATGGCTGCCCGGGGCATCATCGAACCAACCGTTAGCGGCAAAGCCAAAGAACATGGACATCACTGACGTAGCGCCATCCAGCATGGCTGCATCCACCACCTGCCCTTTTCCGGAACGGCCGGCTTCGAATAATGCACAGACCATTCCAAACGCCAGCAATAATCCACCACCACCAAAATCACCCAGCAGATTTAAAGGCGCAACCGGTTTCCGCCCGCGGCGACCAATTGAATGTAGTGCGCCGGAAAGTGCAATGTAATTTATGTCATGACCTGCAGCCTGTGCCAACGGGCCTTCCTGGCCCCAGCCGGTCAGCCGTCCGAAAACCAGTTGCGGATTGCGTTCCAGGCATTGCTCCGGCCCAAAACCCAGACGCTCCGCCACACCGGGACGGAACCCTTCAAACAAAGCATCAGCCTGATCGATGAGTCGCAACAGCGCTCCAATACCGGCCTTTGATTTCAGATTCAGTGCGATTGAGCGACGCCCCCGGATCAGGGGATCTCTGGCCTTTTGAGCCCCGGCCCTCTGAACCCCGGGTTTTGCTGACTCTTGCGGCATAGCCACCCGGTCCACTCGAATGACTTCCGCACCCATATCGGCCATTTTAAAACGTGTATTTTGAAATGCGGCAATCGATTGGCCAAATGCTTTTCGCTCCCCGATGTAGTCCATAGTGAGATCAAAGGCTACCTGGGCATGTGAAATTGATCCGACCGCATTAATCAAGCGCTCCTCGACAAGGAAATGCATCAGGTTATAAAAACCCTTTTCCGGATCACCGAGTACATTAACTGCCGGTAGTTTTACCTTATCAAAAAAAAGTTCGGCAGTGTCCTGAGCCTTGAGTCCCATCTTTTTAAGATTGCGGCCGCGTTCAAAGCCCACCATATCACCCTCAACCAGGAATAATCCGAGCCCGTGCCGCTTATCAGGCACGGTCCGGGCAGCAACCACAAACAGGTCACCGTTGATCCCGTTGGAAATAAAAGTCTTGGAACCGGTCAGAACCCAGTGATCACCCTCTTGCCTGGCCTGGGTTTTCATCCCGGCAAGATCACTGCCGGCTCCGGACTCCGTCATGGCAATTCCCAGGATCCGCTCACCGCTGGCACAGCCGGGCAGGAAGCGTTGCTTTTGCTCCTCGGTACCCAGTTTGCCGATATAGGGTCCTACCAGGCGACTGTGCAAAGACAGAAAAAATGATGCATCGCCATGGCGGACATTTTCTTCGATAAGGATTTGCTCGTAGCGGAAATCTTCTATCCCCAGACCGCCGTATTTCTCGTCAGCAAGCCCTGTTCACCGGCCTTGCGAAAAGCATCCCGGTCTACGATGCCTGCCTCGCGCCAGTCATCGACATGCGGGGCAACCTCTTTTTGCATGAACTTGCGAACCGAGTCACGGAACATGTCATGTTCCATATCGAATATGATTCTTTTCACACTGTGTTCTCCTGCTGCTATTAAAGCTCAGTCAGGCAATTGGGTGGAATGTCTCTCCCTTCTCAGCTCTCGCTCTGAGCCAGTCCGAAACCTCGAATCGAGGACCATAGATTTCAGCCATACGATCACATTCAGAAATAAATTTTCCAATACCCATGGTGTCTATAAAGGACAGTGTGCCGCCGGTCCAGGGCGGGAAGCCCCAGCCAAATATGGAACCCAGATCGGCTTCAGCCGGATGGGTCAGTACACCTTCCTCATAACAACGCGCGGTTTCCAGGGCCTGGATGATCAGTAAACGGTTTTTTATTTCATCGACCGACGGCTGTTCTGCAGCGAGCGGGTAATGTTCAGCAAGCCCCGGCCACAGATGCTTTTGCCCACCCTCCGGATATTCATAGAATCCCTTGCCGTACCTCTTTCCTTTGCGATCGAGCTCATCGACCATTTTTTTAACCACACCCAAACCGGAAATCGGTTGAAATGCTTTACCAAGATCCACTTCGGCCTGCCTGCTGACCTTGTAGGCAAGCTCAATGGTGACTTCATCAATCACCGCCAGCGGACCGACCGGCATACTGGTCATCTTCGCCACGTTTTCTATCAGTGCCGGACTGATGCCCTCGGACACCATGGTCATCCCTTCGTTACAGAAAGTCATAAAACAGCGGGATGTATAAAAACCCCGACTGTCATTAACGACTATCGGGGTCTTGCGCAACTGCTGTACATAATCGAGGCTTCGTGCAATGGCCTCATCTGAGGTTTTCTTACCCACGATGATTTCTACCAGCGGCATCTTGTCCACCGGGGAGAAAAAATGAATGCCGATAAATTTCTCCGGCCGCTCCGATGCTTCAGCCAGCCCCGTAATCGGTAATGTCGACGTGTTACTGGCAAAGATGGCGGTCTCTGGTATTACGGCTTCAGTTTGTGCGGTTACCTCGGCCTTGATTTCCCGGCTTTCAAAGACTGCCTCGATCACCAGGTCGCAACCTTCCAGATCCGCGTAGTCGGTCGTCGGCCTGATCATCCGCAGCAAGGCGTCAGCCTTGTCGCGTGTCGATTTACCACGACTGATGCCCTTTTCCAGCAAGGCCTGCGAATAAGCCTTACCCTTCTCGGCGCCTTCAAGATCCGTATCCAGCAGAATTACTTCGATACCCGCCCGCGCCGAAACATAGGCAACACCGGCGCCCATCATCCCAGCACCGAGAACACCCAATTTTTTGACGGCAGATTTTTCGACCGCATCAGGCCGGCGCACCAATTTATCTGCTTCTCCCTTGTTAACAAACAGCGTGCGCATCATGTTGCGCGCCACCACACCGGATATCAGCTGGGCAAAATACTTTCCCTCAATTTGCAAACCGGTATCAAAGGGCGTGATCGTACCCTCATAGACGGCAGACATGATTGCCTTGGGAGCCGGATAATTATGAAACGCGTTACCGGCCAGTAATGAGGTTCCGACCATAAAAGTCTCCATGGATTTCGGGTGCATGGCTCCGGCACCGCCGGGCACACGAAAACCCTTTTTATCCCATGGCGCTTCCGGATCACCTTTTTCGAGCACCCAGCAGCGGCACCGCTCGACCAGTTGGTCGAGCGGTGCCAGTTCATGCACAACGCCCAGCTTTAAAGCCTTGTCCGGAGTGAGTTGGCGGCCTTCCAGCATCAACGGCAGGGCTTCACGAATACCAATCAGCCGTGGCAACCGTTGCGTACCGCCCGCCCCCGGCAACAAACCAATCGTGACTTCGGGCAAACCTATTTTTGCTTTCCGGTCGTCTGTGAGTACGCGATAGTGGCAGGCCAGGCAAAGTTCCAACCCACCACCCAGAGCAATGCCGTTGATCGCTGCAGCAACCGGTTTACCGCAGGTTTCCAACCGACGAAAAACCTGAGACAAAGATTGTCCAAAGTAATAACCCTCTTCAACTGTTAACCCCCGGTCGTAGGCTGTAACCAGATCTTTCAGATCAGCGCCGGCCATGAACGCTGTTTTCGCCGCAGTAATCACAGCACCCTTCACAGCCTGATCACCGGCAAGTTTTTCGATACAAATCTTGAGGTCTTCAACCAGTTCCGGGGTCAACACATTCATCGAACGCCCGGGAACATCCAGGGTCAGGATAGCAATGCCGTCGGCATCAACTGAGTATTGAATTGTCTTGCTCATTTTTTTTCCGTTCGTTTCGCTTTTATATACGTTCAATAATGGTTGCCGTACCCATACCGGCGCCGATACAAAGCGTGATCAGGGCTGTGCCAAGATCGCGACGCTCCAGCTCATCCAGCACCGTGCCCAGAATCATCGCACCGGTTGCTCCCAGCGGGTGACCCATGGCAATCGCACCTCCATTCACATTGAGCTTGTCATGCGGAATATCCAGCTGCTGCATGTAATGCAACACGACGGCAGCAAAAGCCTCATTGAGTTCAAAGAGATCGATGTCAGCCGCACTCATCCCCGCGCGTTTCAGCACCTTCTCGGTCGCTGGTCCCGGGCCAGTCAACATGATGCTGGGTTCTGTACCGGTGGAAGCAAAAGCCCTGATACGTGCCCTTGGCTTGAGGTTCAGCTTCTCACCCACTTTTGCATTGCCAACCAGAACGGCAGCCGCCCCATCAACAACACCGCTTGAATTTGCCGCTGTATGTACATGCTCAACAGATTCAACTTCCGGGTATTTCTGCAGAATAACTGCATCAAATCAGGCCTGCTGCCCATGCGCAACAAAAGAAGGCTTGAGTGTACTAAGGCTTTCAAGCGTCGTGTCAGGCCGCATGTGCTCATCATGATCGAGCACTGTCATGCCGATGACATCCTTCACGGGCAATATGGACTGCGCGAAATAACCCTGTTCCCAGGCATGTGCCGCTCGCCGCTGGCTTTCCACGGAATAGCTATCAAGATCTTCGCGGGAAAATCCATACTTGGTGGCGATCAGATCCGCACTCACCCCCTGGGGAACAAAATAGGTTTTATAGGCAACCTCAGGATCGGTCGCCCAGGCCCCGCCATCAGACATCATCGGCACACGTGACATCGATTCCACGCCGCCGCCAATAGTTAAATCTGACTGCCCCGACATGATCTGGGCTGCCGCCGAATTAACTGCTTCCAGGCCTGAAGCACAAAAACGGTTAAGCTGTTTGCCGGGTACGGACTGGGCATAATCGGCATTCAGAACGGCAACCCGGGCAATATCTGCGCCCTGCTCACCGACCGGCGCAACGCAACCGAGCACGACATCATCGACATAGGCAGTATCCAGATCGTTGCGGTCCCTTAGTCCCGCCAATACCTGGCTGGTCAGGTTGATCGGCGTGATCTCATGCAACGAGCCGTTCGCCTTGCCGCGACCCCGCGGGGTACGCAGATGATCAAATATCAATGCATCGGTCATATTTATTTACCTCTGTATTTATCCTGATGCTGTTCCCATTCGTGCATATTGATGAGTCATGGTTTTACCAACACACACAGGTATGACTCGTACTCCTGATACATTTTTTTCAGGCTCAACCCGGAACTCATCTGCCACTGATTCAGTATGCCGATAATGCTGCCGAGATATTGCTCGGCAAACCTTGCCGGATCGATGTTGGCCTGAATTGTTCCTGCATCTTGACCCTCTTTAACCCAGCGGGCCGCCACTTTACGCTGCCCACGTAAAAACTCCGCGACATTGGGTTTGAAGTCCGAACCCGGATCCAGTGAACTGAAATTAAGCACCTGCATCGCAAAAACATGCCGTGGAAACCCGCGAACAAACCGGTAATGCGCCGTAAGACCCATACGCAGTGCATCAAGACCGGTCCTGGAACCGACGTGCTTGTCGAGTTGCGTCACCCAGATGGCTGAAACACGCCTCAAGACCAGGCGAAAAAGCCCTGACTTGGAGCCAAAGTGATGAGTTGCAAGCCCGCGGCTATAACCGGCCTTTTCTCCAATCGCCTTCAGCGTTGCGCCGCCAATACCGCGTTCATTCAAAAGTTCGATGGCCGCCTCTGTCATGCGCAACTCGGCCAGCGCTGAACGCTCCGCCTGGGTTCGACGACGACCTTGAGACATTTTGGATGCTGCAGTTAATGCCATGCGAGATAATAAACTTGTTAGCGGCAAGCAAGTTTAATTCTCTGCACAAAAATGTCAATACCCGGGAGGCATTATCAAATTATTGGACTGATTGATTTATAACCGGGCAGCATAGCCATTCAGATGTTATTTCTGTACCAGATAACACCATCTGCGTCAGGCTCGGCAACGATACTGCCTTCATCAAGCAGGTAGTGAAGATGGGCAATGGCCTCCCCTGCGGCCAAAATCAGGTTGTCATCAGTGATTTTGCCCTTGAAAAGGTGGGTGAAGGTATCAACCGCCCGATGCGGTTTATGCAGCACGCTCCTTAGTGCGTCAAGCCGATGTGTATGTTCACCGATTAACTGATCCAGCCTTTCATGCGCGCCATAGAATGGCTCACCATGTGCGGGTAACACCAGGACATCATCAGCTACCTCGACCTGCATGGCTGCCAAGGATTCAAGCCAGTTCCTGAGCGGGTTTGCACTGGGTTCAGTAGGCCACACGCTGACATTGGGAGAAATGGACGGCAACAGCTGATCGCCCGAGATCAGCACATTGAGCCGCTCGCTATACAAGCTAGCATGCTCCACGGAGTGTCCGCGACCAATAATCGTTCGCCACTCATGGCCACCGATCGACCAATGCGTATCTGCCGTCACTCGTCTGAAACTTTTGGGCAAAGGTTCAATCACCTTGCCAAGAAAACCAAAAGATTTTCCATACCTTTCGAGCTCTGATTGATTTAAACCAGCCCCTTTATAGAAACTGAAACCCTCACTGGGCGCGTCCCCGCCGACATCGCTGGCCAGAATGCGGCACAACAGGTATTCGCTATGAGTCATCCATAAGTCAGTTGCAAAGCGCTTCACCAGCCAGCCCGCACAACCGGTATGGTCAGGATGCAAATGTGTGACCATTACATGATTGATGGGTCTGCCGCCCATGACGCCACTAAAGGTTTTCTCCCATATGGCCTTGGTAACCTTACCTCCGAGACCGGTATCAACCACGACCCAGCCATCTCCGTCTTCAAGCAACCAAAGATTAATATGATTAATTGAGTAAGGAAGCGGCATGCGCAGCCAGTAAATGCCATCAGCAACGCATTGCGTTGCTCCGGTATCGGGTTTGTTATCAAATGCATAACGAATAGCGGGGTTGCTCATATCGCTATAGTCGCATGTATAACAACCGATTGTGTTAGTGATATCTGGTTAAATCAGCCTTGATGCGAAACGGTTCGATGATAGTTTTAATGCTTCTCTGCGCCGGGGCCGGTATTTTTTCAAATTAACGGGTTACCGGGAACCGGTCAATTGACGAAACTCATCATCCGTCAACAGGCGACCTGCGGCAGTACCCAGTTCTTTGACCTGCGCAAGCAGGTCGGCATGCCGGTCCTCCGCCACATCAATACCCAGCTCTTCCAGCTTCAGCTTGATGCTGGACAGGCCGCTTTTCTTACCCAGCACTATTCGTCTCGGCGCTGAAACAAGATCAGAAGAGTAAGGTTCGATAGCCTCGGGAATATGAAACTGGTTGGCAACCGCGCCGCTCTCCCGGGTGAACAGGTTTCCGCCGACTACCGGACGCCATCCGTCAACCCGGTAATTACCGGCCTTTTCTACCATTGAGGCAACCCTTCTTGCCTGATCGAGGTTCAGGCTAACCGGCACGTCATACAAGCAATTCAGCGCAAGCGCGGCTTCGCAGATATCGGTATTACCAGCCCGTTCGCCAATGCCGTTAACGGTTCCCTGTATCCAGTCGGCGCCGGCCCGCACCGCCGCGATGGCAGATGCCGTACCCAAACCAAAATCGTTATGTCCATGAAAATGCAGCGGTATATCCGCACCTATCCAACTCCGGACTTCATTGATAATGATCCCAACCGCCTCTGGAGAACAGGCGCCAATCGTGTCGACAACCGCAACCTCTGCAGCCCCCGCTTCAATCGCGGCGGCATAGACCTCACGCAGAAACGCAAGCTCGCTACGGGTACTGTCTACCGGGAAAAACAATACCTTCATGCCGTTATTGACCGCATGAGCAATGGCATTGGTCACGCGCTCGATCACCTGCTTGCGATCAAAGCCATAGGCCTTCATCTTGATATCGCTGGTTGAAATCTCGATCAACGTGGCCTCGAGTCCAAGCTCGATTAACGCATCCAGATCTCCCTTGACGGCACGGGAAAATCCCCAGATCTCGGCATCCAGTCCAGCCTCCACGATACGCTTGACGGCCTGGTTATCGGCTTCAGATACCTTGGGGAAACCGGCCTCGATACGCCCTGCACCAAGGTCAGCCAGGCCGCAGGCAATTTCAAACTTCTCATCAGGAGTGAATACGACACCAACAGCCTGCTCGCCATCGCGCAGCGTCGTATCGTAAAACTGTACGGGCTTGCTGCGCTCAAAACCTGCGCGTACTTCATCCCGTTCATTCAGTTCGCTGATCCATACCTTGTCTTTCATATCATTCTCAAATTTTACCGGGCTCAGATAATGGCAACAGGTCGCACCAATGATGCCTCACCGCCTTTGATCTTCAACGGCAGAACCACCACCGTCGAGACCGACACCTGATCCGCCGCCAGACCCTCGAATGTCAGGCTTTTCATGACATAAATGCCGTTTTCAACCAACAGGACACGGTGTGCGTCGAACAGGTTGGGCACGCCAATGGAAAGATTATCGGTCCCCACCAGGCGGGGCTTCTTGGCTGCGACCCAGCGCACGGCTTCAGGAGACAGCCCCGCCCACTGGTACAAATAGGTATCGGCATCGGTTTCAAAATAACGGCCGTAGCCGGTGCGGATCAAGGCACAGTCACCTTCATTCAGACTAATACCCTGACGTTCGGCAGCAGCTTCCATATCCTCGACCGTGATCGAGTATTTCTCCGGCAGCACATCCATGCCTTTTGCCGCCGGAATATCAAACATCACTGCTCTTAATATAAGTGGCGGAACAGACTCCATGCTGTGCAACGGCTCGGGCAGATCGACAAAACCAGTATCCCGCTGATGCGGGCGGATGTCATGCCCCAGCACCATGTTGTCCTGTGACATATGAACGGGTACATCGAAGTGGGTCCCCGAATGCATCGAGGTGATCACCAGTGAAATGGCATCACCAAACCCCGGCTCTATTTTGCCGAGATCTTTCTCTACATATTCATGGTAGCGGTACATGTAGAACTGGAACGGCGGATCAATCGGATGCACCGGCATGCCCGGCCAGAACGCCTGCCCAAGATCGTAGACTTTTGCATCCGCCAGCAATTCATGCAACGCCTTCTCAGCCATCCTGTTCCCTCTCCATCAATCTGCCGTACCACACATACTGAGAATACACTGTATATAGACTTTAATAATGTCGAGCATATCGCCAATGTGTACGGCCTCTCCCTGGTGCGTATCAAAACCGCCACCACCCGAACGGATCCGGCCTGCCGAGCCATAGTTGACGGTCGGGATGCCGTAGCGATTCATGTGAGCGGCATCGGAGTACCAGATTTCAGTACCAAACTCGGGCGCCGTCCCCAGTTGCCTGGTATGCGCCTCCACAATCGTTGCGATCAATTCATGGTCGTCCGGGATCGATGTGCCCGGAGCGGACACATAGATGTCGACCGTTGTACCCTCAAGACAGGCATGCTCCCTGACGGTTTCCCGGATCAGTTCCCGCACTTCCCGATACACTGCAATCGGCATGACATCCGGCATCGTGCGCACGTCAAGATAAATGGTACAGGTATCCGGTGTTCGTGCACCACGCCAGGACCAGCCGCCATCAATTGCAGCGATATTAACTTTCGGGCGCCAGTCGCCAATGGCATTGGCTTCAATGTATTCGGGCATCCACTTGTGCAAGGCATCCAACACCAAAGTCGAATGACTAATGGCGTTCTGCTCCGGTTCCGACCATGCCGTGTGAATCAATACCCCCGGTATTTCGATTTTCAGCCAGGTGGTGCCGCAATGGCGCGGGATCAGCATCATATTGGTCGGTTCGCCAAGAATACAGGCATCGGCCACCGCACCATGGGTAATCGCAAACTTGGTACCGACGCCATAACCCTGGTAGTCCGGACCGTCAAATTCACCGGTCGGCGCTTTCTCGATCTCACCGCACACGCCGGCAATCACAACATCACCGCCCAACCTGATACCTGCTGCCTGGATTGCCTTGGCAGCAGTGACATAGGTGGCCATGGCACTTTTCATGTTAAAGGTGCCCATGCCGTATATCCACTCATCATCAACCACATTCCCCTCACAGCGATAGCCGAGACCACGGTGCGCCTGTTCGGGGCCAAAAGAGGTATCCAGATGCCCATTGAACATCAGGGTCTTGCCGCCACCTGCTCCCTCGAGAATACCCACGGCGTTGTAACGCCGGTCACCAATCGGCTGCAGGGTCGAGCGAAATCCCGAATCCTGCAGTACCTGATGCACGGCACGGCCCATATCACCCTCATATCCGGTGGGACTGGGAACATTCACCAGCTCTACCACAAGGTCGATCAGTGCACTACGATCAACCTGCTCAATGGCTTTCGCGACCAATGCCTGGTCTACG
>PBZD01000003.1 GCA_002729875.1 Chromatiales bacterium
CGTCACTCACCGTGAGCGGGTCGCTCAATCCAACGAGGGTTGCTTCGACAAGTACCCACGGATCATTGCGGATAAAGTCGGACCCTGCCAGTGGAGGGATTACATTGGGGCGACCCTGACCATCAGCCTGATGGCAGGCAGCGCAATTCTTTTGATAGAGCACAGAAGGTGGGTCGCCGTTATTGCCATTATGTGCTTTGGCTTGCGCCAGAACAATTTTAGAGGTGTCCTGCAACGGGGCATTAATATCTGTGTCACTCTGTGCCTGAACTGTGCTGATCACAATTATGATTGCGCCAGGCAAAATAAATTATAGTAGTGCAGAGCGTACTCTTTGATAAGGAAGTGTGAGTAACAGATCGCAAGCCAGTCTCCGCATAGAATAGGATATTGACATGGCTGATACTCCTATATAATCAGTTACTAGCTGAATTGTATTTAGACTTAAGTATTTAACTATTAGTCATCCGGCGGATAATCTGTAATTTATTTATTTTTTTCGCGCCCAGTAAACTTAACTTAAAAACTTATTAAAAATACTGCTTATTTATATAATTCTATAGATAAATACTGAAATGCCCGTGGAGCCGGGTGATTAAACATACTAGAAACGGTAGTGAACTGTTGTGCCGAACTGCCGTTGCCTGGGAAGGGTAACAACAAAGCCACGCGGGCTGCTGCTCGGTCGCGAACCTTGTTGGGGAAAGCTGGGTAGCGAACCTGAACGCCTGTCAAAGTAACGAAATACATCGGCAGGTGTATGCTCATCAAAAAGGTTTTTCACCCAGATATTTACTTCCCATTGCCCGGTTTTCAATCCGGCACGCAAGCCAACCAGGTTTTGATTGCCTGTTTCTATCAGATTATGTTCCTGAGCAAAACGGGACGACTCATATGTGTAGTCGCCCAGCAGATAGCCAAGACCCCGGTCAGAGAATGGTCGCTCGTAACGTATTGCGATAGAAGCCATATGCTGCGGAATACGTGGTACGTCATGCCCGGAAATATCGCCCAATGCCTGGTTTTGCGCAAAGCTGCCATCACTGCCGCGTAGATCCGCTTCTTCAATACTAATATGCTCACGAATCTCCGCGTGGGTGTACGCATAGCTTGCGTTAACTGCGAGTGCACGGGTTAGCAGTAACTGAAAATCGGATTCGAAGCCGTAGACTTCTGTCTTACCGACGTTCTGAATGATAGAGGCTGTTTCCCCATCGGGGAGCTCTACTAAAGTCGTCAACTGCTGGTTGTCAATATCCTGGTAGTATACGGCCAGTGCTGTGGTGAGCTTGCCCTGCCACCATTGTCCTTTCAGGCGCAGTTCGTAATTCCATACGATTTCTTCATCGACTGCACGATAGCTTTCATCCGGGGACCCGTCCGCCAGTTCCGGAACCTTAGGATTAAAATCTCCGGGCTTAACGCCATTGGCAATGCTCAGGTAATAATTACGGTCCGAATTGGTGTTATAGCTAACCGTGAACCGTGGCGTGAGACTGCGGAAGTTCTTACTAAACTTGTCCAGTAATTGTTTGCCGGCATCGTTGGTATGAGTTGTTACATTTATTTCATCGTTGGCCCAACGAAGCTCCATGCCAGTAGTCCAGTTGCCGTCAATGTCCCATTCAACACCACCGAACACAGCCAGATTTCTGATTTTATCTTTAGCCAGGTCTCCACCGGGCGTGACAACCAAATTACCACCGTCAAGATACACACGGTTATCGGCATCTTTTTCAAGATCTCCGCTGAAGAAATACAGGCCGGCGGTCCAGCTTAGCGGTGTATAGTCAGAGGAACTCAGACGAAGTTCCTGGGATAGATCAGACTGCCCCAGTCGGTCGATTTTATTAAATACACCCCTCATGTCACTCCATGGGAATGCAATCGGGGAAGGGTCGTAAGCCGCGTAAGAGGTGTCGTAGCCGCGATCGATTTTATCTCTCACAGAACCGGTCAGGCTGGTCAGCGTAAAGCCATTAGGCATTGTCCAATCGATGTTCAGTGCAGCAAGCTGACGATTTAACTCGGTACCTGAACCGCCGGCGGCATCAAGTAGATCCGTGTACAGGTTTACCTGGTCCGTGATCAGGGATTCACCTGTGAAATACTCCCTTGCACGTGGCGCTTCAGCCGTACGGAAGCAGCAGTCATTTTCTGTACGTGGTTGCAGGTAAGCTGCAAAATGATCATCATCGGTTTGCTGTAAACCAAGTTTTAGACTGATATCCAGATTGTCGGTAGGTGTCCAGTAAAGTTTACCGGTGAATTCGTTGCTTTTTTCACCACCGATGTCGCTGCCGTCACGAATATTTACGTACTCGGCTCCGTGTTTGCGGTGCCCGGCGGCCAGGAAAAAGGCAAATTGATCATTGATCAGCGGTCCTCCCAGCCAGACGCTTAATTCGTTAGTTTCATCTTCAGCCACTGTAGCGGTGAGTTCTCCATCCAGTTGGTCGCCCGGTCGACGGGTGATGTAGTTTATGACTCCCGCATAGGTGCCTCGGCCATAAAGAGCGGTTTGTGGGCCGCGCAGTATCTCAATGCGATCCAGGTTGGTCAGTTCGGTGGACTGTGGCGAACCGCCTACATACACTCCGTCGATAAATACAGTGGCAGCGGAAGTATTTGCAATACCGTTGCGGATTGTTGTCAGGCCACGAATACTAGGGCGGTTTGATGCAGGTTGCCGCCCGGTTGCGGCACTGCTTGAAAACCCGGGAGTATAGCGTGCTATATCAGCCAGTCCGTTCAGACCCAGTTCCTGTATTACTTTATTTGAAAAGACCGAGACCGAGACCGGGACTTCGAATAGTTGTTCTTCCTTTTTCCTGGCCACCACGACTAACTCATCAATGGTGGAGCGGGATAATGTCTCATCTGCCGAAGCAGTTATAGGTAAACCACCAACGATAAACAGAATGCTCAGATATAAAGTAAAAACTGATAGCAAGAAAGTTTCCGGTTGTCTCGCTATGCCTAATTTTGGTTCCGCACTATTGACAACATGTACCAGAATTTAGAGATGCAATAGAAAA
Organism: Chromatiales bacterium; assembly: GCA_002729875.1. Lineage (GTDB taxonomy): Bacteria > Pseudomonadota > Gammaproteobacteria > Steroidobacterales > SMWD01. The sequence goes on from PBZD01000003.1 coordinate 3,039, forward strand.
CATCATCCAGATTAGCCGGTTTTTACCAATTAGGACATCTACGTAGTGCGCTGGTACTGTGCCTCGAAGTGGCGAGCGCATCGCCGCGAGGCAGTGCGTTTCAATGTGAGTGCGTCAATCCTTCACCGCCACTTGGCTGCAAGATCAGGCTGAAAGGCCGTTCAATACAGAAGATTTTTATGAAACAGGGCGTTTATTTTTTGTACTCGAACCAGTTGGTAAATTAACGTTCTTTCAATCAATCGAGGCTTTCAAAACGTGTCTCGCGGATCAGGAAGACTGCTGTCAAGAGGGAAACGATTCCTCCAAAAGTCGCCCAGAAGGCCGGTGCTAAAGGGTTCCCCGTTTCCCGGATCAGCCATGTGGCAATCAATGGTGTTGTCCCGCCAAACAAGCCAATCGCCGCATTGTAAGCAAATGCAAGGCCCGTGCAGCGAACGGCAACTGGTATCAACTCAACATTGGCGGCGACCATACCGCCGCCCATTAATGCACACACGGCTACGAAACCGAGTTCTCCCATGAAGATAAGAAGTGGATCGGTGGTGTGCAGCAGGAAAAAAAAGGGTATCGCTCCAAAGGTAAGCAATGCTGCTCCAGCGATAATCAAGGGTTTTCGCCCATATCGGTCTGAAAGCCAGGCGGCGCCCGGAAGCAGCAAGAGTAAAGCTGTCATGCTGATTGTATTAAGGTCGAGAGCAAGCGATTCGGAGAGCTTATCGATTTTCTTGATGTATGTTACCGCATAAATGAAAGCTGTATAAAAGCCGATACCGAGCCCTATATTTAACAACGCAACATTGAGAACAGCCCGGTAATGTTTAGCAAATGTGTCCCGGATCGGATTTGAGCTCGCCGTCACGGCGGTCGCGTGGATTCCTTTACGAACGAGATAACCGGTAATTGCTACGAGCGCACCAAAAATGAAAGGTAGCCGCCAGCCCCAACTTGCAATGTTGTCTTCGCTCAAATTGGAAGCCACGATTGCGCCAACACCAGATCCGAGCAAAATGCCAGCTGTTGCACCCCACATGCCCCAGACAGCTGTAATCGCACGGCGGTTTGGTGCCGCGTGCTCTGCGAGAAATACCAGTGAACTGGTGTATTCGCCGCCAACCGACAAACCCTGCACAATGCGCAAAACGATAATTGCAATAGGCGCAAGAATTCCAATGCTTGCATAGGTCGGCAAACAGCCAATCAACACGGTTGGAATAGCCATCGCCAGCACGGATAGCATCATCGCACGTTGGCGCCCCAGCCGGTCACCAATTGCTCCAAACACGAGTCCACCCAATGGCCGCACCAGGAATCCGGCAGCGAATGCGCCAAAGGCTGCTATCAATGAAACCGACGGATCACTTGAAGGAAAGAACTGTGATCCTATAACGGCAGCAAAATATCCGTACACAGCAAAATCATACCATTCCATGATATTGCCGATGAGCCCTGCAGCAATAACCCTGCTCTTTGAATCATTATGTTCTTTGATACTAGAATTCCACCTTCTGGTTTATATTTTTCTGCTGTTGGCGGTTTAATTATACCCAATATCTGATCTTATGCTATTAAACCATTGTGGATTTATGGCGGTCTGATTTTAAGCGATGTATGAGCCTATCCAAGTTAGCAGGCACGCTGCTTATCGAAGTACATTTTTGTGCGTATCGACAAGTTGCGCAATCTTGGCGCAGCTAGCAATGTCGAGACAAACAACGCCAGCGAGCACTAAGGTCAGCCGATGTTCGCGACCGGATAATGGAAAAGTGGCAGGCTCAGCCGGCGTTTATATGACATCAAAGCCGTGCAGCGAGCCGGCTGCCGTGATCAATAGCGCGCTTGGCATCGAGTTCTGCAGCCACATCGGCGCCGCCGATTATGTGAGTGGGAATGCCGGCAGATTTCAGCGGTTCCTGCAGTTCTTGCAACGGTATTTGTCCTGCGCAAAGCACGATGTTGTCAACATCGATCCAGGTCGGGCGCTTATGCTTCTTGCCATAAGTGATTAAGAGTCCCTCGTCGCCGATGCGCTCGTAGTTAATGCCGCCGATCATGCGGACATTGCTCATCTTCAGTGTCGCGCGATGAATCCAGCCGGTGGTTTTGCCCAGCCCGGCGCCGTGTTTACCGGCTTTACGTTGCAGGAGTGTTACCTCCCGGACGGGGGGCTCTGGCTGCATTCGTTCAGCAGCGATACCGCCGCGCGCTGCAGACGGATCGACGACGCCCCACTCGGCCAGCCATTCGTCGAGATGCATCGTGGGAGAACTGTGGCTTTGCAGAAGGTATTCTGCGACGTCGAAGCCAATACCCCCGGCACCCACGATTGCCACGCGCTTGCCAACGGGTACCTGCCTGCGGAGAACATCAATGTAACTAAGTACTTTCGGATGGTCCTGTCCTTCGATTTTTGGATTCCGCGGCGCGACCCCGGTTGCAATCAGTACACTGTCGTAAGCTTTGCTTATTAAGTCGTCAGCGCCAACGCGGGTATTCAGGTGCACTCGCACTTGCTTCAGCTCGATCTGTCGCTTGAAGTAGCGCAACATCTCATGGAATTCTTCCTTGCCCGGAATCACTTTGGCCATATTGAGCTGGCCGCCGATTTCTGCTTCCGCCTCGTACAAATCGACTGCGTGGCCACGCTCGATCAGCACCAGGGAGGCCGCGAGGCCCGCCGGTCCCGAACCCACAACGGCGAAACGCCGACGAATCCTGGTGGCTACGTAGTTCAGTTCTGTCTCGTGACAGGCTCGCGGATTCACGAGGCAACTACTTATCTTGTTGGCGAAGGCATGATCCAGGCAGGCCTGATTGCAGGCGATGCATACATTGATCTCATCGGCACGCCCGTCACGCGCCTTCTTCACAAATTCGGGATCGGCCAGCATGGGTCGTGCCAGTGAGACCATATCGGCGCAACCCTCTGACAATATCTGCTCCGCAGTGGCCGCGAGATTAATACGATTGGAAGTTACCAATGGAATGGTTACTTCGCGTTTCATCTTCTTCGTCACCCAGGTGAAGGCGCCGCGCGGAACTGAAGTGGCGATAGTCGGAATCCGTGCTTCGTGCCAGCCGATACCCGTGTTGATGATCGTGGCACCGGCGCGTTCAATCGCTTTTGCCAAAGTTACTGTTTCGTCCCAATTGCTGCCTGCGGGAATCAGGTCGATCATGGAAAGACGGTAGATAATAATAAAATCATTGCCCACGGCTTCTCTGGTTCGTGCGACGATCTCGACGGGCAAACGCATGCGCTGTGAATAGTCACCACCCCACTTGTCTGTGCGTTGGTTGGTGTGTGTGACCAGGAATTCATTAATGAAGTATCCTTCCGAGCCCATAATTTCGACACCGTCGTAGCCGGCATCTTGTGCCAGTTGAGCGCATCGAACAAAGTCCTTTATTTGTTTCTCCACACCGGAGGTAGATAACTTCCGTGGAGTGAACGGTGTGATGGGTGAGCGTATGGGCGAGGGTGCTACCGACAACGGATGGTAGGCGTAACGTCCGGCATGCAGTATTTGCATCGCGATTTTTCCGTCCTCGGCGTGAACGGCTTTTGTAATCAGCTGATGCCTGGCGGCCTCGCCCCGGGTGGTTAGCTTGCCGGCGAAGGGCTTTACCCAGCCGGCACGGTTGGGCGCATAGCCACCGGTAATGATCAGGCCGACATCACCTCGTGCGCGCTCCGCAAAATAGCCCGCCAGGCGCTCGTGCTTGTTGCCGTCTTCCAGACCCGTGTGCATGGAACCCATGAGTACCCGATTCTTCAGCGTAGTGAAGCCGAGATCCAGTGGTGCGAGCAGATGAGGGTAATTCTTGTTTATCAATTTATGTCCTTCATTATGACGAACAGCCGGTTAATGGCCGGGGTAAATTTCTCGCGGTTCTGTCACCTTGATAATAAACGTACTCTGACCCTTTTTCTTGTCAAAACGTGTGTTTAAGGTGTGCGGCATGAGTGTCATGGGTGCCTGAGCAAATGCCATCGTCGTTCCGCCTCATGGACGATAGGTTTTGATCGGCGCAGAATGTAAGGCTAACCTGGAGCGCTAAGCCATGATGCTTTTAAACCCGAATAAATACGACCGTCCCTACCTTGATGAGAAGTCCCGCGAACTCATGTGCAAGACCATTGAGTTCTTCGAGACCAGGGGCAAGGCGAAACTCAAGGCGGACGATTATGACCGTACCTGGTACGCGGACTTTTTGCAGTTCGTGAAGGAGAACGGGATATTCGCCCAGCTACTGACCCCCGCAGATATGGGCGATGGCGACACCCGCTGGGACACCCGGCGCAACTGTGAATTCAACGAGATACTGGGCTTTTATGGGCTTTGCTACTGGTATACATGGCAGGTAAGTATCCTGGGCCTCGGCCCGCTCTGGATGTCGCAGAACAAAGCCATTCACGAATGCACGGTCAGGGCTGTCAGGGAGGGCGGTATCTTCGCCTTCGGCCTGAGCGAACAGGCTCACGGCGCCGATATCTACTCCAGCGATATGCAACTCACGCCACAAGATGATGGCACTTACCTTGCCAATGGCAGCAAGTACTATATCGGCAATGCTAACGAGGCGGCGTTGGTGTCGGTTTTCGGTGTCGTTGAAGGAACCGGTGAGTATGTGTTTTTTGCGGTTGAGAGTCGCCACGATAACTACGAGCTGGTTAAAAACACGGTGGCCAGTCAGAGTTATGTAGCCGAGTTTAAGCTCAATGACTACCCCATTACCGAAGCCGAGATTCTGTCCCGTGGTGGCGAGGCCTGGAATGCCGCACTGAACACGGTGAACATCGGCAAATACAACCTGGGGTGGGCGTCGATCGGCATCTGCACCCACGCCTTCTACGAAGCCCTGAACCACGCCTCGACCCGGCAACTTTACAAGATGCTGGTCACCGACTTTCCGCATGTTAAGCGTATGTTCAGTGAAGCTTTTGCGCGGCTGCTGGCTATGAAGCTTTTCGCCTTGCGGGCCTCCGACTACATGCGTTCGGCCACCAGGGATGACCGCCGTTACCTTCTCTATAACCCAATGGTCAAGATGAAGGTTACCACGCAGGGTGAGGAGGTCATCGATCTCATCTGGGATGTAATTGCAGCCAAGGGGTTTGAGAAAGACATGTATTTTGAGATGGCGGCCCGCGATATCCGTGCTCTGCCCAAGCTTGAAGGAACGGTGCACGTGAACATTGCGCTTATCGTGAAGTTCATGCCCAACTATTTTTTTGGCCACGCAGACTTGCCCGAAGTGAAGGTGCAGAACCAGGCTGCCAATGACGATTTTCTTTTCGATCAGGGACCGGCCAAGGGTCTGGGTAAAATTCGCTTCCACGACTACGAGCAGGCATTCTTAGCAAGCGACAATGTCAACGTCGACATTTTTCGCGAACAGATCAACGTCTTCAAGATGTTCCTGGCGACCCAGACCCCTGACGAAAACCAGCGCAAGGACACTGATTTCCTGATGGAGTTGGGCGAACTTTTTGCCCTGGTGGTTTACGGGCAGCTTATTTTAGAGAATGCGCCCCACCACAACATCGGTGACGACATGATTGGCCAGATTTTCGATTTTCTGGTTACCGATTTTTCCAGGTTTGCTTTGCGCCTGCACGGCCGGTCCGCTACTACCGAAGCCCAGGCCGAGCTATGCAAGCAAATGATGCGTCGCCCGGTGGCCGATCACGACCGGTTTGGGAGGGTCTGGAAGCAGGTTCTGGGTCTGGCGGGGAGCTACAAGATGAAACCGTAAACAGTGCCGGCGCTGGATTCCAGCCTGCTGGTACCTGTGGCTGGGCTTGATGACGGGTGCGTCATCAAGCGGCCATACTTAAATCCGGATGCTTGGATCAGGATGTTGGATTTTTGGCAGTTGAGCGACTGCTTTCGGGACCACAACAGGCCTCCGAGGTCTGTACAGGGCAGGCTATTTATAGAATCTTAAGGCCTGTTTCCTGGAAGAGTGATGAAATTGTGCCAACAGGATGTCAATAAGGTTATTGTTACAATTTTCATGATGGTGGGTTGTGGTGAAAGCTGAATTTCTCGATTGTATTCAACGTGTGCAGCAATTTCTGGCGGCCGGTGATCTTGAGCAGGCCGCCAGAAATTGTAAGCAGGCCGCCAGTTTGGAGCCGGCAAATGGTGAGGTGCTGCATATGTTAGGCATGATTACCGCCAGGCAGGGAAACCATCAGCAGGCGATCCATCATTTAAAGGCAGCAATTAAATGTGAGCCGGGTTCACCGGTCTATGGCAACAACCTCGGTATTGCCTATTGCGAGACGGGTCAGTTTGATGAGGCCATGGAATGCTATAAGCAAGTCATTGCATTGCATCCGGACTACGTTATTGCGCATAAAAATCTTGGGCAACTGTATCTGGAAGCAGGCGATTTCAAAGCTGCAAAAGCTTGTTTCAGTGAGGCCATATCGCGGAGTCCCCAGTATGCTCCGGCATATTTTGCATTGGGTAATTTGTTTTATGTCAGCGGACAACTACTCGATGCTTCAGCTAACTATCAGAAGGCTCTAGAAATACAGGATGATCCGGGGGCTCGATTTGGACTGGCCAATGCTCTTGGCGACATGGGTGCTTGTCAAAAAGCCGCAGACCTTTATCAGGAAATAGAGGCTGTGACTCCGGACAATCCGGGTCTTCAGAACAATCTTGCCAAGGTGTTGCTCAGGCTGGGGAGGGCCGAGGAGGCTGTTGTTTGTTATGACAGGGCGATAGCTCTTCAGCCGGACAACCCCATGCCGCGTAATGGTTTGGGAATGGTAATGATGAATCTGGGCCTGCCGGGCGAGGCGATTGAACATTTTCGCAAGGCTCTTGCAAATAAACCCGATTATGCGCAGGCACACTCTAATCTTTTGCTGAACATGAACTATATTGAGGATGATCAAGAAAAGATATATGCCGAAGCATTGCAGTTTGATGTGCAGCAAAGACAAAAATCAACCCTTTTGCAGCCTTCTTTTGCAAATATAAAGACAACTGAGAGGAAGCTGCGGATAGGTTATGTTTCCGGTGACTTTCGTAGTCATTCAGTTGCATATTTTGCATTGTCACTACTGGAAGCTCATAACCGGGATCAGTTTGAAATCTACTGTTACTCTAATAATCCTCTCCAGGATCATATTACTGAGCGATTCAAATCGCTTGCGGATCACTGGGCTGTGATTCGTGGTGTGCCAGACCAGGTGGTAGCTAACCAGATAAGGTCTGATCAAATCGATATTCTTGTTGATCTCACGGGACATTCGAACGACAACAGAATCATAGTGTTCATGCATAAGCCGGCGCCAGTTCAGGTCTGTTGGCTGGGTTATGCCAACACGAGCGGTCTTCAGGCAATGGATTACCGGATAACAGATCAGGTCGCTGACCCGATCGGCGAGGCAGATGATCTGTATACAGAGCAACTTGTTCGGCTTCCGGGTGGATTCCTCTGTTATCAGAGTGACGATCGGAGTCTGCCTGTTTCGCCGCCGCCGCAAGAAAGCGCCGGGCATGTAACATTCGGTAGCTTTAACATGCTCAGGAAAATAACGACAATGGTTATTGACACCTGGTCGGAGATATTAAGAGCGGTACCGAATTCGCGCCTGATAATGAAAGCGGGATCTTTGGAGGATGAAAAAGCCAGAACATATTTCCTGAATATGTTCGACGAACGTGGGATTGCTTTGGATCGTCTTGAGTTGCTGGGTATGTTGCGTGAAAAGAGCCAGCACTTCGGGCTTTATTCGCAGATTGATATCGCGCTTGATACCTTTCCGTACAATGGTGCGACGACAACTTGTGAAGCACTGTGGATGGGGGTTCCGGTAATAACCCTGAGCGGGCGTTGTCATGTCGGTAGGCTGGCTTCCAGCATCCTGCATCAGGTGGGTCTGACAGAATTTATTGCACATGATCAGGCGTCATATCTGTCGTTGGCGCAGTCCCTTGCCGATGATGTTCAACAAAGGGCTGCGCTGCGAGCGAACCTGCGCGAGCGCATGCAAGGCTCTGCATTGATGAACCCGGCTGCTTTTGCGCTACAGATGGAAAATACCTATCGACATATATGGGGCTCCTGGTGCGAGGAGCGCGGTTAGGTCATGTATTTGTGTGCGCGGACAGAGTATTGTCATTATCTGCGACTGTAATCGGGGATCAGGGCGATGCCCGCCGCTGTCCAGGGGTTCTCCTGTAAAAAATGGTTGTCGTCATGTCAGCTATTAGCTCAAGGCATGTATTCCATTTTTAATGGTAAATATAAAATTTAAGCTGGTTCTCTACAGAGAAGCAGGCGATTATCTTCCGGGCGTTTATCTGCAGATTATTTTATGGGGTTAGGCATACTGTGAACCCAGGTGGGTTGTTAATTTGCTCATCATGTATAGTAGAGTTTGATTCCCCATGATGCTTCATGGTTAGGCATGGTTAGTTCATTTGATTCGATTCTGAATTGCAACCGTTGACTGAATTTGGCTCAGCCTGTATTGATGCTTTGATGCAGAAGAACTTAAATTTTTTTGGAGGTAGGTGTGAAGGTATTAGTGACTGGTGGAGCAGGGTATGTCGGGGTTGTGTTAAGCAAAGCTCTGTTGGATCAGGCTCATAAGGTAACGATATTAGATAATTTTATGTATGGTTATGATTCGGTGATGCATCTGATTCCAAATCATAATCTTAGTGTGATCAAGCGCGATATTCGGAACGATTTGAGTGATCTTATTAAGGATTATGATGCTATTTTTCATCTTGCCGGAATCAGCGGCTATCCAGCATGTGAAGCAAATCCCAGTGCCGCACACTATATTAATGTCGATGCCACCAGGAAACTTGTAGATCTATTGTCAAAGGATCAGCTTTTGGTCAACGCATCTACAACATCTTTCTACGGTAATACAGACGCCATATGCACGGAGGAGACGCCGATAAAACCCACCAGCCTCTATGGGATTACGAAGCACCAGGCAGAAGAGGTGATGATGGAAAGGGAAAATTCAATTTCTCTGAGATTCGCCACAATTTTTGGCGTCAGCCCAAAGATGCGCGTTGACCTGTTGGCCAATGACTTTGCCTATCGGGCGGTACATGAGCGATGCATTGTTCTGTTTGAGCCACTTGCGCGAAGGACGTTTATGCATATTAACGATGCCGTGCAGGCATATCTGTTCGCTCTCGAGCATTCGCAAGCCATGCAGGGGCATATCTATAATGCGGGTAAGGAAGAGATGAACTTCACCAAACTTGAGATTGCCGAGCAATTGAAAGCGATTACGAATTGTGAGCTGATTCAGACAAAAATTGACGATCCGGATATGCGAAGTTTTACCATCTCATTTGAGAAAATAAGGCAGCTTGGTTACAAAACTACCTGTTCCATGGAGCAGGGCATTGAAGAACTTGTCGAGCTGTACCAGTTTTATAAACCGTTCTCTACCTACCAAACCATTTAGTTGCAGCAGGTGTGGAATAATCTGAAGAGCCTATGGAAATTATCAAACAAGACGATCGCATCATGGCGATTATTCACCGTGCTGAGGACTGGAGTGAGGGTCTTAATTTCATAACGCCCGATTCTCTTTTTATTCAGGTCGGAACCTGGCAGTACGATAAAGGCACTCATTTGGATTCTCATATTCATAAGGAATATGAAAGACCGGTTACAAAAACTCACGAAATGGCCTATGTAAAGAAAGGTCGTCTGAAATTATTTATTTATGATGAGGAAAGAAAGAAAGTCGGTGACTATATTCTTGGGGCAGGAGACTTCGTGGTCCTGGCTGAAGGAGGGCATGGGTACGAGATCCTTGAGGATGACACCCAGGTTCTGGAGGCGAAAACAGGGCCTTTTGTGAGCGTTGATAAAGACAAGGAGAAGTTCTGAGTGCCGGCCCAGGATTTTATTCCGCAGATGGAGCCTTGTCTCGACGAAAAAGAAGTCGAGGCCATGACTCGATACCTGCAATCCGGAGGATGGCTGACCGAATTCAGGGAGACCCAGGAATTTGAGCGACGTATTGCAGAGTATACGGGTGCCCGTTTTTGTTTCGCAGTCAACAACGGAACCATTGCTTTAACTTCATCTTTGCTCGCGTTTGGTATCGGGGTTGGTGATGAGGTTCTGGTGCCGGATCTAACTATGATAGCTACAGCCAATTGCGCAACGCTTATCGGGGCAAAGCCAATATTTGTCGATATTGATAAGTCGTCGCTATGCATGGACATTGAGAAGGCAGCTGAAGCAATCACGCCCAGAACAAAGGCATTGATTCATGTTTCTTTTAACGGTCGAGCAAATGATTTAGATGAGTTCATAGAGCTTTGCCGACGTAAAGATATTTATTTAATTGAGGATGCCGCCCAGTCTTTGGGCTCGACCTGCAAAGGCAGGCATTTAGGAACATTCGGAGAGATAGGCGTTTTTTCCTTTAGTTCGCCGAAGATTATTACTACTGGTCAGGGTGGGGCTCTCGTTACGGATGATGAAAATATCGCCGCTCGTCTCGGGAAAATAAAGGACTTTGGCAGGCTGGGGGGCGGGAACGACGTACATGACTCGATCGGCTACAATTTTAAATTTACTGATCTTCAGGCAGTTATCGGCAACACGCAAATGAGCAATCTGGATTGGAGAGTTAGTAGAAAAAAAGAGATATACAATATTTATTCAGATCGACTTTATGACATAGAGGCGTTAGAGCTTATTCCTACGGAAACAGACGAAACGACACCGTGGTTTATTGATGTTTACGTTGATAATCGGGATATTTTGCAGGATTATTTAACTCAGAACGGGTTCGGGTCTCGGCCTATTTATCCGCCCATTCATTCTCAGCGTGCCTATGGTTATGGCGCTTCTTTTCCTGTCACAGAGCACTACTCATCAAGAGGGCTGTGGCTTCCTTCTTCACTTCTCCTGACTGATGACGAAATTAATAGAATTTGCGATACAGTGAAGAAGTATTTCCGGGAGCTATAGTTTTGCTGCAACTTCATCTGGGATGCGGTGAACGCTACATACCTGGTTTTGTTCATGTTGATCTGGCCGAGCATTCGCACATTGATAAACAGTGTGATGTTCGTGATTTGTCCTTCCTGGAGGATAAACAGGTCGATTTGATTTATGCGTGCCATGTTCTTGAGTATTTTGACGGTCTGGAAGTCGTCGATGTTCTAAAGGAATGGAGGCGGGTTTTGAAACCGGGGGGGATTCTTCGCCTGGCTGTTCCAGATTTTAGTGCGCTGATTAAAGTTTATGAACTGACCGGCGATTTAAAAAATGTACTCGGTCCCTTGTATGGGAGAAGAGAGATCCCGGGGACAAAGCCTCTGAGCCGGATTTATCACAAGACGGTTTATGATTATGAATCTTTGCGGCAGATTCTCCAATCATGCGGTTTCAAGGACGTTCAAAGGTATGACTGGAGAGAAACCATTCATAAGAACCATGACGATCATTCGCAGGCATATTTTCCGCACATGGATAAAGAGAATGGCCTCCTGATCAGCCTGAATGTTGAAACATATCGCTAAAGCCCGTCTGTGCCGGGATTAAGAACTTATAATCGGCACATAGGTGTTCCTGAATTCAGTGGGCCTGCTCCTGTAAAAATTATCCATGCCAAAGCCTGGGCCGTGTTGGTGTCGGGTGGCCTGGTAATGAGCATTATTTGTCGTGTGTGGTGTAGTGGCAGCGCACGCAGTCATGATTCTGATCCAGTTCGAGGATAACATCAGAAATTTCCGGTAGTGTGGCAAAGCCGGTTCTGGTCAGTCGTTCATAGTGCTGCATAAACTCAGCAAGTTGTTTTCGATCCATGATGCCGGGGTCATCATTGGCGGAACTTGCGGCAAGTTTTTCTTCTTGCACAAGGCGCCAGCGAAATACAGCCTCAAAGTCGGGTGCCTGTAAAAAGAACAGGTAATCCAGTTTGGCAAATAAAGTTTCATACCCGGTCTCAAGTTGCCTGTTCACATGCTGCCGCCACGTGCCGGTCGGATCCCTGTCACGTTCAAGTTGATTGACTGGTTTCGATAATGCGGCTGAGGTTTGTGCCGAACTGCCGACACACCATCCTTCAAGAATTATGAGATCGATCGGGCCGGTCACAACAGGCCAGGTCTCTGCGGCAGCGCGATCATCCTGTGCTTTGTCAAATCGTGGCAAGGGCAATGTATTTAGTGAGTCGAGGCTGCCAAGTTCCTCGATGCAGGTCGATAGTAATTGCAGATCGTGCGTGCCGGGGACACCTCGAGTCATTAGCAACGGGTGGATCGTCTTGCTTAGCTTTCTACGTTCTTCTTTCGTCAGGTAAAAATCGTCAATTGACAGCACTGCGACGCGCCAGTTATCAGCTTCGGTGAGCGCAAGTTTCAGGTAATCTGCCAGCGTTGATTTGCCGGTTCCCTGGGCACCGTTTATACCGAGCAACAGGGTCTCTCCGGTTTTCTGCTGTTGTTGCAGCCATGAGACCAAGGGGTTGTAGTGTTTATCAATCAGGCGATTAAATTCTTTCGGTAATTGATGTTGGCGAATAAAATTATTTATGTTTGGTTTCATAATCATGAGCAGTCTATGCATTAATGCTGATCAGTAGGTTCCCGCAAATAGAGATACAAAATCCCTAACCAGATCCATTAATTGTAGCGAGTTATGCTGGCCATGAGTGCTGTTACTGAATGGCAGGCAGGATGCGTTCGCCGATTAGTCTGATGCCCTGCTCCGGATAATTTTTTACTTCCAGACAGATTTCGGTTAGGCCGATGTCTTTGAATTCAAGCAGGTGTTCGATTATTCGGTCGAGGTCGTCAACACCACCCGTCAGTGTCAGGTTATCGACACACTGATCCAGCAATTCATCGGGTACGCCGTCGACAGAGCTCTCGTTTTTCGAAGCCATGGCATAAATCTGTGGGATGTGCTCGAGGATGATTGCGAAATCTTCTGCGCTCATAAATTCACGCATCATGTATTCACGGAAAATTGCACGGAAGCCGATCCAGCGTTTTGCTTCATGCCGTGCTTCTTCGGGATCGTCATAAACATACCAGGCCATGAAATTGTTGCAACGAAAGCCTGCGGGTGAGCGACCAATTTCGGCCATGCGCTCATGTACGGTATTTATCGCGCTACGCGACAGTGAAGGTGACAGGTCGCTCATGAAAATACCGTCCGCAAATTTTGCAGCCATTTGTAACATTTGTGGGCGGTTTGCACCGGCATAGAGGACGGGGGGTTCGGCCGTAACCCATTGTGGATCATAGTTGCTTATTCTGAATAACTCTCCCTCGTAACTGAACGGGCGGCTGGTGCACATGCCTTTGACAATTTCGAGGCACTCACGAACATAGCGGACTCGTTTTTCAAATGGAATGTCCAGCGCCATGACAACTTCGCCGCCGCCGCCGATCATTGTTTGTGCGCGGCCGTTGGCAATCTCATTCAGTGTCAGCAACGCCATACCTATTCGATATGGGTGCATCTCGTATGCATTAAGCGCCATGGGTGCGACCCGGACAGATGTCGAGCGGCGCGCGAGGTCGGACATATTCGTTAGCGGATCGCGGCCATCGAGATAGCTCGCATTCCAGACCGTGCGGATACCGTACTGTTCGGCTAACAGGCCGAGTTCGGTCAACCGGTTCTGAGGCAGGGAGGAATCTAATACGAGATCAATGTCAATTGTCATGCGCCGGCTTTATGAGTCGAATATCCGTGCCCAAAAAGTGGCTTGGTTTACTCTCCAGCATGTCGACAGCTTCATTCAGCGCTTGTTTGAAAATGTCAGACTTTACAAAATCAGCAAATTTGCTTTTTGTTTCCCAATTTGAGTAAATCATCATCGAATTAGGTTGAAAAACGTCCGCAAAGAGTTTTGTCTCAACATGGCCGTCACAGTTCTTCATCGTGTCGATCAACTGCATCAAGGAATTCTTGAAATCTTCGATACATCCGTGCTTCACCTCGTAGTTGAGGCCAAATGTTTGCATATTTCCCTCTCCGGTATTTCTTGAGCTTCAGGTTGCGTATATTCTACCCCGTTAATTAATGGGACTGACCGCATATTTTTTGCCAGATAATTTTAAGAAAGATAATTGTACTTACTAATCAGTAGTTTAGGAGTATTTGACGGTAAATGCCATGCCGCGTAATCAGGTCATTGTCCACGGTGCAGCTAATGCGCATTTCATCTTTATCGTCGTGAGGGTTTGGTGAGACATACAGAATGTTTTGCATATTTCATATCAGTCATCTGTCAGTGAGCAATATTTTTTTTAAAATTGATAAAATAGAGTTTAAGGATGTTGTTATGTATGCGATCAGTTGTGGTGGTTGGTTCGACTTCTACTGATTTCTAACTGGCTGACTCTAAACCGGATGTAATTTTTGCGAGCGCACCCATGCCTTTTGTTGTTACCGAAAACTGTATTAATTGTAAACACACGCACTGTGCGGATATTTGCCCGGTGGATAGTTTTTATGAAGGTCCGAATTTTCTTGTGATTGATCCGCGGGAGTGTATTGACTGTGCAATCTGCCCGTCTGCATGCCCGGTTGATGCCATCATGGAGGAGAGAGAGGTGCCCCAGGAGCAACGGGGATTTATTCGCTTGAATGCAGAGTTGGCAGCCATCTGGCCCAATATCTCCGAAAAGACCGCGCCACTACCCGATGCTGAGGAATGGGACGGAGTGCCCGATAAATTGAAATTGCTGGAGCGCTAATATTTTTTGGGCAGACCCCGGTTTTCAGCCAACCTGATGCGGCTAGTAGTTTCTTTTTTCTTTCAGGTTGCCGTCTCTATCATAGAACTCCCAAAGACCATCCAGAATACCGTTATTGTAGTTTTCAGTTTTACCCAGTTGGCCGTTGTCGTAGTAAAACTCCCAGGAGCCTTCCATGTCACCGTCATGGTAGCGACCCTTTTTTCTCAATTGGCCATTTTCATAGTAGGCCTCCATGGGGCCATCCAGTTTACTAAGGCCATCCAATGAGCCGTGCACATAACTGCCTTTCGAGCGCAGTTGTCCATTTTCATGGTAAGTCTCGAAAGATCCGTACTGTTCACCATTTCTATAGATTGATTTTTCTTCCAATTGGCCGTTTTCATGGTACCTCTCGAAAATACCATGCGGCCTGCCCCTTATTGAGCCGCCTTTAACTTTTAATTGTCCGCTCTCGTAGTACATTTCCCAGGGGCCGTCTCGTTTTCCTTTTTTATAATTCCCTTTAAATTCCAGTTGGCCGTTCTCATAGTACATTTCCCATGGCCCCTCCTGGAGGCCATCTTGATAGCTTCCCTTTGCTTCCAATTGTCGAGCCTTGGCGCCCCATATCCATGGGCCATCCGGAAGCAAACTAACCAGTTTTAACAGCCAGCGGAATTTTGTAGCCATAATTCAGTTCTCAAATGGGAAATGGCTCATCCGACCAAGAAAAGATCCTGATGGTTTATTGCAGAATGCCATCTTTGTACAATTCAGACGGGCCATCCAGTTCGCCATTATTGAATACACCTCTGGTTTTCAATTGACCATTTTCGTCGTAAGACTCATATACACCATCTTGCTTGCCATTTTTGTAGTGTTCTTTAACTATTAAGCGACCTTTTTCACAGAATTCTTCAAAGGGACCCTCTCGCTTTCCGTTTGTATATTTTCCTGTTGATTTTAACTGGCCGTTTTGGTGGAAAGTTTCCCAGATCGCACCCTGCTTCCCTTCTGTCCAGTTTCCTTTGGATTCCAGTTGACCGTTATTGTGGAAACTTTCCCACAGGCCATCACGTTTGCCGTTTTTGTAGAGTCCTTTGGATTCCAGTTGACTGTTTTCATGGTATGACCGGTAGTCGCCCTCGCGTTTATCGTCCTTGTGGCTTCCATGAGACCTTAGCTGACCATTGTGGTAGAAAATTTCAAATGCCCCATTCCGTTTGCCAACTATGTAATTACCTGTGGATTTTAACTGACCGTTATCGTAGAAGAACGCCCATAGTGCATCTCTCTTCCCGTCAATATAGGTTTGCTTTTCCCGTAACTGACCATTGCTGTGAAACCACTCCTGGGGGCCATCTAACTTGTTATCTTTATAATGTCCCTTGAATTTGATCTGACCGGACTCGAAGTATCTCTCCCACGGGCCATTCTCAACCCCGTATTTGTAGAATCCTTTGGATTCCAGTTGTCCATTCTCGTAGTACGTCTCCCATAGTCCGTCCTGGTGGCCGTCTTTGTAACTGCCGGTTAATTTTATTTGACCGTTTTCGTGGCGGGATTCAAAGTGGCCATCTGTAGGAGTGCGGTTCAGGAAAGATTTGAACCATGAAAGGATGTTTTTATTCATATCGGGGTAAACATATTCTGCTATTCAAGCAAAAAATTCCAGTTTGGGTGGATGCTCAAGTTGTGGGATGGATGCTCGGATTGTTGCCGATCTCACCTCTTTGCGGGGCTTCATCATCACATCCAAGAATAGCTTAAATCCTAAAGTTGAACTTTTGTGCTGGATTTTCGCAGATGCGTCCCTTGTATTTGAAGCCCCACGGGGGGCAGGTATTACTGAGGCTGATGTAGTCAAATTACCGGCAAACACTCACTCTCCGTCTGTTTTATTAGGTTTATTACGTATATACATTGTACCTGCTGCTCTGTAAATTACTGAATAGTGATAGTTTTATTAAACTACATTGTAAAATTGACCTTGTAAATTATTTTCTGCTAAAGCTGGAGATTCCCAATTTTGGTTATATTTGATTTAAGGTCTATATTTTTCTGGGGTTGGTTATGTTAAGTCCTGATTCATACCAGAATATGTTTGATAATTCGCGTCCGGTGGTTATTGCTGGCAGTGAAGGCAACGTTATTGCCCAGAATAAATCCGCCAAGCGATTGCTGGGGTCGGGAACCGGTAAATATTGCTGGGATCTCATGGGCTCACTCGAAAACACTGATAATTTGCCGTGTCGTGAAGGATGCGTAGTCAAACTATTGTCAGTTGGTAAGGATTACACCCTGAATGCCGAGATCAAGCTGGGGGGCCAGCGTAACCAGCTCAGCTGTGTCCCGGTAAGCGGGATGGTGGTCTGTACCTTAAGCCATGTGGGCAATGATGCGCCGAAAGCCTGGCAGATTCTGAGTCCTCGCGAACAAGACATACTGACGCTGCTTGCTGAAGGGCAAACCACTTCATCTGTAGCGGCTCATCTGGGCCTTAGCCAGTCCACGGTGCGAACGCATGTTGAGAGGATGCGCAGCAAGCTCAGCGTTGCTACCCGTGCAGCAATAGTGGCAGAAGGTTTCCGCCTTGGCTATCTGGATTAGTTGGCGGTGTAGGTCATTTGGCGGACGCGAATGAACCTGATTTTCAATTACAATTGTAAATTATAAAGTGAACCGTAGAGATATGCTTTGGCGGTCGCTATTTCAAGGAGCCTGATAATGAGTAATGCAAATCAACAAAACTTGGCATTATGGCTGGTAAATAAGAAAAACTGGTTAACCCATTTTTTGATTGTTGCCACTATATGTATTGCCGGTCTTATCTATCTTGGTGGGGCGACATATACCGGGGCTCCGCCACTGGTTGATTATGTATCGGCCACCGGCGAAACAGTGATTTCCCAACAGCAAATCAAACGCGGACAGGAACTGTTTCACATCAGAGGCCTGATGAGCTACGGCTCATTCTGGGGTGATGGTGCTGAACGAGGGCCGGATTTCACCGCCGATGCTTTACATCGGACTGTCATTGGTATGAGAGGCTTCTATGCTCAGGAAAAGGAGAATAGCGGCGTAGTTTTGGACAAGCATGATCATGGCGCTATCGCATCGCGGGTGAAGCTAGAGGTTCATGAGAATACATACGATGAGAACGCCGGGATTATTCATATTAATGATGCCCAGATTCAGGCCTTTAATGACCTGAATGATCATTACACGCAGATGTTTACTAATCCTGACTACACGCAATGTTATCGTGACTGCGCTAACCCTTCGAATGAAGCGTTTTTGCCGTCTGGTCATATTTCTGATCCGGATGACCTGCGAGCTTTATCAGCATTCTTCTTCTGGGGCGGTTGGGTTGCCTCGACGAATCGACCGGGTGAGAACTATAGTTATACGCATAACTGGCCGGGCGATAAGGATGCCGGTAACAGTCCTACAGCGGCAACGTTCTTCTGGAGTGTGTTCTCAATTTTTGCTCTCTTTGTTGGCGTCATGGTAGTCCTGTACGCCTACGGCCAAATGAAAGAACAGCCGGTTGATGTGTTTGACTCGTCCACCAGGAATGGCGGTCAGTCACTTACTACGTATGACCTTGAAAATGAATATGTCCGTCCTACACAGCGGGCTACGTATAAGTTCTTTGTGCTGGCCGTTATCGTATTCGGGGTGCAGATTATTGGCGGTGTTATTGCGGCCACGGACTTTATCCGTCCTGGCGGCGTTTCGTTGAATGATATTATCCCCTTCCAGGTTGCTCGGAGTTACCATACTCTGTTGCAAATTTTCTGGTTCTTTATGTGTTGGGTCGGTTATACGATCTTTTTCCTGCCCAGGATTTCAAAAGTTCCGCCTGGCCAGAAGGCCCTGATCAACCTGCTGTTTGTTCTGTGTGTTGTCACAGGCGGCGGCGCGCTGGTTGGAATTTACATGGGTCAGACAGGTATGTTGAGCGACAGCATGTCATACTGGTTTGGTAGCCAGGGCTGGGAATTCATGGAACTTGGTCGATTCTTCCAGTTCACCTTGCTGGCTGCATTTGCCCTGTGGATTGGAATCATTTACCGCGCTGTCAAGCCATGGCTGACCCGAAGGAATCTGTGGTCAGTTCCATCATGGTTGCTTTATGGCAGTGGCATCATGGTGATGTTCCTGTTCTTCGGACTGTTAGTGCAACCAGAGATGAATTTTGCTATCTCTGATTATTGGCGCTGGATGGTCGTGCATATGTGGGTTGAGGTCACTTTTGAAGTGTTCACGACCGTTATCGTCGGTTACATGCTCGTGCAGATGGGCCTGATCACCCGGATGATGGCGGAGCGGGTTATCTTCCTTGCTGTGATGCTTTTCCTTATCACTGCAACGATCGGTATTTCCCATAACTTCTACTGGATTGCCAAGCCGACCGGTATCATTGCTCTTGGTAGCGTGTTCTCCACCCTGCAAGTATTGCCGCTGCTCCTGCTGACGCTGGATGCATGGCAGATGCGACAGGAAGGACTCACGGCTAATAAGAACGTGGTTGAAGGAAAACAGACCATCGTGATGGAAGGAGTCTGGTTATTTATCCTTGGCGTTAATTTCTGGAATATTTTCGGAGCTGGGGTATTTGGCTCGGTCGTTAACCTGCCGATCGTCAACTACTATGAGCATGCAACCTACCTTACCGGCAATCATGCTCATGCGGCCATGTTTGGTGTCAAAGGAAACATTGCACTGGGCGGAATGTTGTTCTGCTGCCAGCACTTGTTCCATAAATCAGCCTGGAATCCGAAGCTGGTGCGCACATCTTTCTGGTCTTTGAATATTGGCCTGGTACTGATGATGTTTCTGGATCTGTTCCCGGTCGGTCTGTACCAGACCTGGATCGCATACACTGAAGGTACCTGGTATGCCCGTTCATCAGAAATCGTAACGGGTCCTGTGTTCTCGTTCCTGACCTACTGCCGCACAATCGGTGGTGCCGTGTTCATCTGGGGCGGCTTGCTGCCACTGATGTGGTTCATCCTTTCCCGTGGCTTCAAGCTGCGTCGTAAGGAAGAAGAGGTTGAGCAGGGTGAATGGACGGTTTACGAAAGTGAGTGGGCTGAGCAGAACAACCCATCTCTGGGAGGTTAGAAGCACAGCTACTAACAAGACCCTGTTGTTTTGGGGTCTAATGTAAAACCAAGGGCCCTGTAGGGAGTCATTCAACCAGGTTGACTGACGCTCTGCAGGGCCCGCTTCTTTATATCAGTCATATTCAGTGTTATGAATGGTGAGGGATTGGTCAGGATCACTGCTTCAGGCAAAAAATGGTGAAAATCCATATTTAGAACACCCAAGGCCGGGATAAGTAACGATATAATCCTGTAATTGCATTTATACGCTGGCCCTTAGATCTGCTGTAAGCGCTGATGGCCAGAAAACCGTCCGATGAAATTATTGGAGATGAGCAGTGAATATTTTTGACAATCAATGCATTCTCCGTAAGTTATGTATTGCCATTATTTTCAGTAACCTACTGATATTTCTCTCAATGGCAGCAATGGCTGAAACCACGGTTGCAAAAAATCCGTCGGTAGTAGAAGAAAATAAACCAGGTTCGGTTGCGGTGGCGGTAAGTGGTGCTTCCGCCGGTATTACAACGGATTATTTTGAGCAGGCCGCGATTGATGCGATTAAATCCAGCGGTATTTTCTCCGCTGTTGATAATTCAGGAAAAACTGAAATAATCATGCCGATGATTCGTGCAGATGGAACGTTCTCCAATCATGAAATCAGCAGTTTAACCCCATATTTTCTTAATATTCGGGTCATTAAAGTTGCTACACCGTCATTTAGTTTACGCATGACAGTTAACATGAATACGGTCTGGACACTTCATCGTACTGCGGATAAAACTGAATTGTTGCATGAAAATATCCACTCAACTTATACCGGGGGATTTTTCGAAGGCGGGTTTCGCGGTGCCAACCGAGTGCTTGTAGCGATGCAGGGTGCTGCGCGGGAAAGTATTCGTATTGGCATAGGCGTGCTTGATTCCTTGGATTTTGCGCGAGTGGAGATTCAAACTGAACAAGTTGAGTCGGATAATTCAGACTCTGCAGAACAGGCGCCCGGGGCAATAGCTGAATAATTCTTCTTACGGAGATTATCGTTATGAGTTTTTCTCCATTAATTGGTTTGTTGCATATTGGTACGGCTATAGCGCTTGGTTTCCTGGCGCTTGTTTCCATTTGGATTGCTGTATTGACGGCGGTTAATCCGGGTGTTGATCAGGCCAACAAGAACCTGATCAAAAGAGCCAACATTGTCGGGCTTTTTGAAAATATCGTGGCAGTAATTTTGACCCTTACGGGAGTTATCGCCGCAATCCTTGGTTCATGGTCATTTTCAGAGCTCTGGTTGTGGCTGAGCCTGATGATTATGGCCTTTTATAGCGCCGCGCTTATGTTTGTTACCAAGCCGGCTCGGTTAGTTGTGGCGAAAGATGGTAGTGCAATTAAAGCAGGTATGCAGATTATTCTGCAGACTGGTCATTTTCTGCTGGTTGTTGTTGCGTATTTCTTAATGTTGCTGAAACCGCATTAACATCATGATGTATACAAGCTGCGATCAGGTTGCCCGGTCGCGCAAATAGTCTTTGACGAACTCGCAAACGGACTCATAAGCTACCAATGTCATATAACGGCATGTGCGTCATGATCCCGAGCATAAGCAAAAGAAATTTTTACGGCATTATCGATAGCCTGTGTACCAGGTAACAGCCGGGGGATCCTGATTTCTTCAGGCATCCGGGGTTTCATTTTTTGGCTCTTTTCGTAAGCAAAGTTACCATTGGCAGGTCTGTGTTAACGATTGGTGAGATCTCTTGCGCAGCCGGACTTTGAGGAACTGAATGGTCTCCGCGCCAGGCCTTCAGGTTCATTGATCAGGTTCGACAGGGAGGTATACAAGCCCGGAAGCTGAATCATCTATAATCCGCATCCAGGCATAATATATGTCCAGTCTGCCAGGTCTGAATACTTGAATAGTACAATTTTTAAACCAAAAATCGGACTTGCCCTGGGATCAGGTGCTTCACGCGGTTGGTCACATATTGGCGTGATCAAGGCGTTATCCAGGGAAGGCATCGAGCCCGATATTGTCTGCGGCACGTCGGTTGGCGCCATTATTGGCGGCGCATACGTTACCGGCAACCTGGAGAAACTTGAAAATTGGGTTCTTGGCTCAACGCGTAGTGATGTGCTCAGGTTTTTCGATATCAGCATCTCTCAATCCGGTTTTGTCGATACAAAACGATTGAATTGGTTTCTGGACAGTTATGTAGCTGCTGCTGACCAATATATCGAAAACATGCCAAAGAAGTTTGGAACCGTGTCAACTGACCTTGATACAGGTCATGAGGTCTGGTTTACGGAAGGCAGACTTGCTGATGCGGTTCGGGCCTCGATGGCATTGCCGGGACTGTTTCCAGCGGTGCATCACAATCAGCGCCGGGTGGTTGATGGCGGCCTGGTTAATCCTGTGCCGGTTAGCACATGTCGTGCCTTGGGAGCGGACATTGTAATTGCTGTCAACCTGAATTCAGGCATGATTGGCAAACACAAGAATGAAATGCAGGAAGAGAATCCCCAGGATAATACGGGTGTATTGGGCAACATAAAGCAACAGGCGAAGGAATATTCAAATTCCTTCTTTCGAAGTCGCAGTGATATAGATGAGTCCCCCAGCTTATTCTATTCAATTGCCAACTCCATCTATATTGTTCAGGACAGGATTACGAGAAGCCGACTTGCTGGCGATCCGGCTGAAGTCCTGCTCTCACCTCAGCTCGCCCATATTGGCATGTTGGAGTTGCATCATGCTGCCGAGACAATTAAGGAAGGCGAAGATTGTGTGCACAAGGCGTTGGCTGAAATTCACCGGGTAATCGGAAGGTGAATCATACACAGCCTTTCAAACCATTGTGATGGTTTGGCTATAGTGTAAAGTAGCTGTGTATTGGCACATTCGTGTTTCAATTCTGTGAAGAAAATAACTAACAGCCGCTCACAGGAGCGGCTGTTAGTCGGCGAACCGGTCAGGATTCGCTCGATGCCGGCACAGTTGGTTAAACCTGTTAAGTATTCAGATTATAACCCTGTGTAATAGGCAGCAAGATCCTCTATTTCCTTGTCAGTCAGAGATTTCGCCAGTGGCGCCATGGTTGGATCAGTTCTGTTCCCGGCTCGATAATCACTAAGGGCTTTGGCCAGATACTGCTCCTGCTGCCCGGCTAGATTTGGCCAGAGTGGATTCATGCTGACGCCATTAGGTCCGTGACAGGCCGCACAAAGTGTTTTGGCCTTGCCGGCGGCAGCCGCCGGGTCACCAGCCGTTGCTGCCGACATGTTTGTCAATGCTATCGCTACTACTGCGATTGTCCCAATACTCATTCTCACTTTTGCACCTCCAGTGCTTGCTATATCAAATAATCCGGGAGTGACAGGTAAAGTTGTCGTTCCCGCTGTTGCCAGGTCTCCAACAAAGTTAATCGGACGTTTCCCGGTGTGTCCGATAGTAAGCGGAGTCCAATTCAGCATCATTGACGCCACCACGTTTCCCGGCATTTTGATGGCGTAATATTGCAGAAATCTCCCTCAACCTTATAAATTTCCCGCGCATGATCTTATCAGCCTGTCGAGCCGGTTTTGGCGCCCCTTGGGAGCCGTCGTTTGCGGGCATAAGCCCTGGCGTGGGCCAGAAGATTTACAATTCTCATAAGATTTTTTTGGTATGTCGTCATCGTCAACGAAATTATTAATAGTGATACGACGCTACGAGTTGAGTGCCAAGATAGATCAGGGCACTGAAAGCATAGTTCGCAAAAAATGTAATATGCAAATTTATGGAATTAAAATTTATGGCGAGGAACTCGCGACCTAAATATATAATAACTATGCATTAATAGGATTGCAATGGCCCGATCATGGTTAAACGGTTGCCGGTTAAGTGTCGGCGGATCTTGCCGACCGGGCGGGGCCACAGCGGGGCAAATATAAACTGTCTGACTAGAATTCACAGCCGCGAGCTGCGCGGATCGGGCGGCATCCCGGATGATCATGCAACCACTCACGGATCTTTGATACCGGTTCGATATCGGCATATTTGAGCATCAGGTCGCACAGGTTTGCGAAATGCGGTATCTCATGTTTGTCCGCGACACACTCCTCGGCGACGATGGTGCGAAATCCATACGACAGCGCTGCGACAGCGCTGGCCCGGATGCATCCCGAGGTGCTGCCGCCAGTCAAAATGACGGTATCTGCCTGGTGCCAGATCAACAGCGACAGGATCGGCGTATCGTGAAATACGCTTGCCATACGTTTGTTGATCACGGCATCAGCAGCTTTATCAATCTGCAGGCGCGGGTCAAGTTCGGCTCGCGGGTCACCGATTTTGATGTTTTGCAGTGAATCCGGTGTGTTTGTACGTGTTCCCCAGGTACCCGCATCATCGGCATTATCCATATATGCAACATGGGTCCAGATCACCGGCATATTTTTGGTGCGCGCCAGTGCGGATATCTCATTGATGTAATCGATCTGTTGCGGGTTGGTTTGATAGGCGGTTTTGAACGCATCGATATCGGTATAGGCTCGCTGCAGATCGACGTTGATGACAGCAGCCTTGGCGCCGAACCCGAACCTTGCGCGATTGGGGTTGCTCTTGACCTGTTCCCAGTATTGCCTGGCAGTCAGATCTGATGTTTCCATGATGGGCATGTTGCGGGTACCTCAGGAAGAACCGTTAAATTGATAGGTTAACTAATTCTCACTCATCTGATTTAGATTACCAAATGTATTGATAAACTCTACCGGTTGTTCATTTCCGGATCTGCTGACTCCCGCTTCAGTAAACGGGTAGGGAGTTTTTTCCTTACTGCGGTCTATCTGTAGTCCGGAAAAATCAAACCGGCTGGTGTCGGCAAGCTGACTCAATGCGATATTTTGCAGTGCACGAAAAATACTCGCGACCCGGTCAGGATCGACGCGTTCCCAGTCGGCGAGCATATGTTTGATTTTTTGCCGCTGCAGATTGGGCTGGGAACCACACAGATTGCAGGGAATGATCGGAAATGCCCTGATCGATGCGTATTGCTCAATATCCTGTTCACCACAATAGGCAAGTGGTCGAATGACAATGTTACGCTTGTCATCCGACAGGAGCTTGGGCGGCATCGCGGCCAGTTTGGAGCCAAAGAACATATTCAAGAACAGTGTTTCGACAATATCGTCCCGGTGATGGCCCAGCGCAATCTTGTCTGCGCCTATCTTTTCGGCAAATGCGTACAGCGTCCCGCGCCGCAGGCGTGAGCACAAACCACATGAAGTCTTGCCCTCCGGGATTTTTTGCTTGACGACTGAATACGTGTCCTGTTCAACAATGTGGTATTCGATATTCAGTGAGTCAAGATACGCTGGTAGTACATCAGTCGGAAAGCCGGGTTGTTTCTGGTCCATGTTAACGGCCACGATTTCAAAATCGATTGGTGCATGGTTACGTAGATTCATCAGGATATCGAGCAGCACGTGTGAATCCTTGCCGCCGGAAAGGCAGACCATGACCCGATCGCCGTCAGCTATCATCCGGTAATCAACGATTGCATTGCCCACATTTCGTCTCAGTATTTTTTGCAGTTTGCTGCAGTCCATTCTTTGTTGCCTTGAAGGTGTATTCATGGTGTGCAAGCCTTTGCCCGAATATGTTTATCTTGGTTGCAGCCGTGATCCGGCGCTAACGCGATCTCTTGTGCTGTGTCGTTCTCAATTGTCACATGTTGTCATCCCGGTTCAGGTCTCCGGTTACCAGCTTGCATGTACTGCGATACCCGTGCCACCCGGGCCGATCCATGGAGAAAACACCACTTTTTCAGACCAGCGTTGCGTAAACAGCGCCGATGATGCAATGCCAAGTGCCGCACCGCCAAGCACATCAGCCCAGTCATGCTCATCGGTTTTAACCCGTAGCCAGCCCACATAACCGGCAACTGCGTAGGCCGGCAATCCGGCTTGCCAGCCATAACGACGCTGTATAAAGGCAGCCGAACTGAACGAGACGGCGCTGTGCCCGGATGGAAAGGCATCATCATCGTCAGCGGATGGAGTGTTCTTATGCACCAGCGTATTGAATGCGAGCGTGCCGGTGACGGTCAGGCCGAGCGATTTTGTCGCCGCCCAGGTGCCCGGCCGGTCCTTTTTCAGACTGGTCAGGGCCAATGCGGTGATCGGCAGCCCGATGGCGAGTACGTCAGCCTGCGTATTGCGCGAACCGTCGCCGGCGCTGGCCACTATCGGTAACCATATAAAGAGTATAAGTGTTGCGAGTTGGCGTGCCTGCGAGCCCGGTTGCCGGTTGTGAGCGGGTGATGGTTGCATTGTCTGCCTGCTGCCTGATTCTACCGTTCGCTGAGCAAACCATTGATGGCGCTCAGGTTTGCGACGAGTACCTTACTACCGTGATCGCTTGACTGGATACGTACCGGCAAATAGTTGAGCTTTTCTGCGCACCAGAGAATAGTTTCGCTTGAGCCGTCATTGCTGGTATGGCGCAGTACTACGGTCGGAAACGTGCCGATCGGTACTGTAATTGATTCCGTGCCGATCCGTTCGACGTTAACCGGGATGAACTCATCCTTGTTATAGACAGCATACTGTTCTTTAAGATTATGGTTTTTCAGATCGGCCATGAGAACGAGTTGCAACAGCGCACGATCGACGGCATTTTCCGGCATTGGAATGTCGATGGTTTTTTCTTTGTAATTGCCCTTGATGGAATTTTCTATCCAGTCAAATGTAACCTGGCCATTCCGCGGTTTGCTGCCTATCGTGTTGATCAACGTGTAGTCGAGCGTACGCGGCCGGCCGTCGATGACTTCAAATTGGGTGGTTTCCTTGAGTTCGCCGTTGGTAAACAGGCTGATCAACCTGCCGGGTATGACGGTGTATTCAAACGTATACCCACCGGCTTCATTGAGGATAGTTGCGAGCTTTAGTTTGCCTCCGGCAATTTTGATTTTAGCCTTGTAAACAGCTTCGAACAGGGGGTATTTTTCTGCAGCCAGCACCGGTGTTGCAAGCCACAGTAACAGGACAATGCTACAACCAAACCGGCCGAGCGGAGAAAATTTGCAGTTCATCATGTCTATATTACAAAGAATCTGATGTCATCAGTGTAGCCTAAATTCAGGGCCTGCCAGCTGATATAAATACGATTCATTCAGGCTGTGTTCAGTTATACATTTTTTAATGGCTGCAGACCGGCTGCCGGGTTCAGGATGGGCGGAATCAATTGCTGATCTGTGACAGTGTCAGGCCGCGTGCATACATCCATTCTATGCGGCTGCCGACCAGTTCCGCAGTCCGGGCCAGTTTGCGGTGAACGGCCCAGGGTCCGATCAGGGGTGGAATCCAGAAATCGGCTTCGAATTCGGCCTCGTAGGTCAGCAGTGTTTTACCGTCGGTTGTTTCAATCAGCCATCGGGACTCATTGAAACTGAAGTCACTACGTTCGGGGATGGCCTGTACATTGATCGAGTTATACGGGTTGCCTTCTATATACTCGTGTTTCTCGACAGTTTTGCAGAAAAACAGTATGCATGATTTAAAGCGGGAAAAGGCCAGCAGACGACCGGGTTCATCAGGCGGAAGAAAATTCGTGATGGCGATACCGTCGGCGAGTTTATGGAAGTTATCGTAGTCTATTAGTGTTTCATAAATAAATTCAGCTGACGCGTCGAGGTGGCTCTGGCCGAAAACATGGTAGCGCCCATTAATAATATCGACCCTGATTTCAATGATCTCAACACAATTGGCACTTTGCCAGCCGAATAGCAGGCATATGACAGCAGGCAGCAATAAATTCTTCAATGGAGTCTTCCCGGGGATCAGTGGTTATTTTAGTCAATATGGCTTCATTGTGTGCATGGTCAATGCTGACACTGATTGGTGGCCTGGTGCGGATATTGTCTGAGAGCATATTTGACTATCTGACCGAATGGTCTTTCTGATTCTTCATCACTCGACTAAAATAGCCGCGCACGAACCGATGCGCCCGCGGAGAGGTGGCAGAGTGGTCGAATGCGGCGGTCTTGAAAACCGTTGACTCGAAAGGGTCCGGGGGTTCGAATCCCTCCCTCTCCGCCAGATTTTTAAATAAAATCAGTAATTTATGCCGACTTACGGAAAATCTATTTTTTCAAGATTGAGGTAACCGCATTAACCGGTGCGATGGCGCAGATTTTCCCTGCCCGCGCGGCGCATACAGCCCGAATCAGGTAGTTCCCGATGGTGAAGGGCGTTTTTCCTCAAATTGGTGCTGAGTGTGCCGAACTATCGATAATATTGACCAATTTGGCGTTAAATTGATTCGACCTTCAGGATAAAATTTCCTATTCTTTGATAATGACAACAATAACAAGGGTTTTTAGTGTATCCCGAATGCCGGGTGCCCGGAGACTCATATGCTGCGGGTGGCGGTTGCTGCTAACTGCGATGGGCGTAATTGCGGCATCGGTCGCTGTTGCAGGCGAAGCGGAACCGTTGTGTGATTTGCCATCTGCCAGACCACAGCTGGTTTTCAGCCTGGAAAAAAATTCCATCGTTATCGAACTTTTCGAACGCGCCGCACCCGGCGCGGTGCGGCGTCTGGTCGAACTGGCGAGCGGACCTGTATTTAACGAATTACTGGTCGGGAGCAATGATTCGGGTTACTTTGACGGCCTGACGTTTAACTACACGAAGCCGCACCTGGAAATCATAACCTCGGAGCGCCCACCGACTGGTTTGCTCGAAATCAGCACAGAGATCGATGCTAATGCGCTCGGTCTGCACGAAGATCGCATCGAGGACGTCAACGCTGCGATGGATGTCATGCAGCGAGAACTGCTCAAGAGTGGTCAGAAAGCAAAGCGTGGCGAAAGTATTTCGCCCCAGCTCTCCGCATGGATTAGCCGCTGGTACGAGAATTATTCAGCAGATTTTCTGATCGGGGTGTCGCGCAAAGAAATCAATGAGGCACTCGGTTTCGTGTATTCCGAGACTGCGCTGGAGTCGCTCCCGGTCACGAAAGGTTCCGTGATGTTGGTGCCGCGATCGCCAATAACTGCGTCACCACGCCTGAGCATTATTCTTGAGGATATGCCACTGAGAACCGGGCGATGGATGGTGGTCGGCCGGATCGTCGAAGGCCTGGACATCGCGGAGCAGATATCCATGGAGCCGCTCATTCTGCCGAGAAGTGTCAAGCAAAGATATTTCCGTCCGTTGAATCCGGTGGTGATCCGTTCGGTGAAATTTACCTGTAGTTAGTCAAGAGGATAAAGCATAAGACAAACGCATCTTGTGAAAATGTAAATCGAGTCAAGGGAAACAGTCATTATGAGTATGATCAATACACAATCTCAGCACCGATGGGCCGCGGTCATGAGCATTGTGGGCGGCGGTATGATCATGTTCACGGTGAGTGTGCTTGCGATAGCTGCCGGGCCGGAAGCACCCATTGCCGATTTCAGCAAACCAATTCTTTTGGTGAGTCCGGAGACCGAGCCCGCCGGCATTGTCGACGATTCGGCGCATCCGGGTATGCAGGGGCCTGCACCGACGGTGGTCGGCGCGCCAGTGCGTGTGGGAACCCAACTCAAGAACATAGCGCCGGCGTCCGCTGCAGCAAGCCTCGGGGAGCCACGTTTTCATATTCAGGGTGATTTCGGTCAGGAACACTCCAAAGTGCAGTTTCATGGGGCATCACCGTTCCTGGTTAAAGCGCCGGCCAATCCGGAGACCCTGCCACCGATACCGGATGCCCCCCTCCCCAACGCA
This sequence comes from Chromatiales bacterium, assembly GCA_002729875.1. Taxonomy (GTDB): domain Bacteria; phylum Pseudomonadota; class Gammaproteobacteria; order Steroidobacterales; genus SMWD01. Next base: position 32,611 of record PBZD01000003.1, read on the forward strand.
CCCGGCGACTCCGTCCGTCAATGGCAGGGGATTAGCAACTCAGGCTGGATTCCGCCCGACACGATTGGTGCTGTTGGCCCCGGGCACGTCGTTGAGGCAGTGAACTCAGGTTTTGCCATTTACACAAAACTTGGCACAGAATTGCAGGGATACACAACGTTCAGCAGTTTCCTGGATACGCCTGTTGGCTGGTACGGGAGCATGTTCGATCCGCGTGTCGTGTATGACGGACTGCGTGGAAAATTCGTCATGCTGGTTCTGGGCGTGGATGATGTGAATTCAGAGTCCTATTACTGGATAGCGGTCTCGAAGACGTCTAACCCGCTGGATGGTTGGTGTACCTTCCTGTACTCCGCTACGGATACCAGCGGATCCTCGACTGCGTGGCTGGATTATGTCGGCATTGCCACAGATGGCAACGGCGTTGCCGTTTCCGGTAACTATTTTTATTTTTCCGGTGGGTTTCGAGGATCGTATACCGCGGTTCTCAAACCCGGCATCTTCGACGCCGATTGTGCGGGCGATGCAGATGGCTGGAAATGGGTTGATTTGGACTGGCCCAGCGGTGGTCAGGTTTTCTCACAGCAGCCGGCGCAAGCTCACACAAGCAATGCAAATGGTGAGACATACTTTGTCAACACCTTCTCTTACTCAGGCAACAAGGTTTTATTGGTCAAGGTTTCGGGACATCCTGCCGCAGCTCCGTCCATCACTTTGCATGAGATTGGCATCAATGCTTATGACGGAATCGGTAGCAACATCGATCAGCCCGGCAGCAGCATCGATATCGATGGCGGTGATACGAGGGTTATGAATGCGGTGTATGCGAACCGGCGGGTATTCTTTTCGTTGACCGATGACGTTAATAATAACGGTGACGCAGCCGGTTGGTTGACAGTCAAACTCAACTCCGACACCAACACCAATGAATGGCAGGATCTAATATGGAGTAGCGGCGGACACTATTATTTCTATCCTGCAGTCACGCTGCAGGGCGCTGACAGCAACGGCAACCTGGCTGTATTCGGCAGCTGGACAGGCTCCGATTCACCGTTTGTCTCAGGTTTGTACAAAATCTATGACAACCAACCAGCGGCGACCACCGGCCCTTTACAGACTATGGTGACCGGCCAGGCGTCCTACGTAAACCTCGACAGTAGCAATCGAAATCGCTGGGGTGATTACAGTGGTGCAGGATATGATTGGACCTGCGGCAACGCCTGGGGTTGGGTCGGGTGGGCCGACACCGGGAACCGTTGGGCGACTGAAATCGGCGCCAGAAAATTTGCTACTGAAGGTCCTTGCCCGCAGATAGAAGTGACGGTGCCGAACGGCGGCGAGGTTTGGATCAGTGGCACCACCCGGAACATCACCTGGAAGCAAGCCGATCTGCCGGGTAGCGACGATGTCTACCTGTTTTTTGATGACGGAACCACAACATCCCAGATTGCCGGACCGTTGCCGGTGGGGGACAGTTCCTTCTCCTGGACTGTGCCGGAGCAGCCAACGACACAGGGCAAGATTTCTGCAGGCAGTTTGGATGGCGCGGAATACACGGCTTCGGACTGGAGTGACGCAAACTTTACGGTGATCGGCCCTCCGTCAAATGACAACTTCGTTGACCGCATCGCCCTGACCGGTAGTACCACGACGACGGGTGCCAACATCGAGGCCACCGGTGAAACCGGAGAACCGAGCCACGCTGGTGTGTCAGTGCCGTTGGCTTCAGTCTGGTGGTCTTGGGAGGCCCCCGGCGACGGGCAACTGACCATCTCTACGGAGGGCAGTGGTTTCGACACGACTCTTGCCGCTTATACAGGAAGTTCGCTCGGTTCCCTCAGTGCGGTCGCCTCAAATGACGACTTCACAGGCCTGCAAAGCCAGATTACGTTTCCCGTTTCCACGGGTACAAATTACGCCATTGCGGTAGATGGATACAGTTCAGCCGAGGGGGTAATCGAGGTCGCGGTGAACTTCGAAGCATCGCTGGCGCTGGTCAGTGCTTATCATCCTCCAAATGGAAAAACGGACATCGTTTATTATTGGGAGGGTTTACGGGTGACGGGCGGCCAGCCTCCCTATACATTTTCTCTCATCGACGGCACTAGTTTGCCGTTCGGATTGACGCTGCAGAATGCGCCTTGGGATCCCGCTATTGGCACCATCTGGGGACAACCGATTAATCCCACGGCGATGACCGGACATGATTTTACCGTGCAGGTCATGGATGCGAATTCGGATACAGCAACAACTTCGTTGAATATCAGAGTTATTTATAATACTGGATGCTCATACTGCCATGCAAAATAGAATTTCCTTTCCTTTGTTCGATGCTGCAATCAATGCAGCCCGGGAAGGTCGGAAACTGGTAGCCGATACACCCAGGGATTTCTTCAAAGCCAGGTAACCATGAAGCGGATGTCAATTATTGGTTGTTTCAGAAGTATGCCGTACCCGCATCCTGTATAAAGCGCTCCGAAAGAAGAGCGATATGCTGCTGACCGACACCGCCGCTTCCGCCACCCATAGTGGCGCCTGTCTTGATCCAGCGGCGGCTTTAGTTCAAGCCACTGGCGCGGGCGGCGCACGCGGTGCGGGTTTGACCCGCTCGCCTGCCGGGATAGAAATCCCTATCCCCGGTGCGACCTCACGCGACGAGTTCGACCGTAATCTTTCGATCTTCGCCTATATCGGAGACTCTGATCTCGACACCCATGGCTTTTGCATAGCCGTGCAGGCGCGGTTTCGTCCAGGTCTCGTGAATCTCTTCCGGCGTCAGGTCGAATTGCCCGATCTTCTTGGCGGCGGTTAATACGTGATTGAATGGTTCGGACCAGCTACGTGAATAGCCATCGCCCTCACTGTCCAGCGCCAGCCCATAATGACAGGCGGTGCGGTCGAACAGGCCAACCAGCGCAATTTCTTTCTCGCCCGTCTTCTCGATGATCTGGCGCATGCGTTTGTTAATGGGTGTCATGGTATCGATGTCGTGGCGGACATAGTCTTCGAGCATGGCGTTGTTTTTGGCGAACTGAATGGCGAGCAGGTGTGCCTTGACCAGCGGGTCATTCAACTCGTGTGAATAACCGGCATGATTGCTAAGCATCTTGAGTACTACGTTGATCGACTGCCCCAGTTCCTTTTCGTAGCCCTCGAAACCGCTGTTGGTCTTATAACTGTCGACGACTTTGTTCTTTTTTTTCATGTGCGGAGGGACGTCCGCTACGGCTGATTCTGCCATGATTCTTTCCTCATTTTTTCTCGTGAATGCAAGCGCCGTTTGGCTGCCCGTACTTTATATAGAGCATCAACGGAGCAAACGGCAAGGTTGTGGCCCGGTCCGGCCCGTGCCATCCGCTCTATGGCCGGAGCGGGCCCCGCGTTAGTGGTCTGCCGCCACTGGTTCAAGGGGGGCGGGTAAATTTGCCTGGCCCGAATCCTGATTTGCTAGGCTGGTTTGGTTTCAATTTCGCCGCAACTGCGAAATCGCACAGAAATGGCTGCAGCACAATATTGCCGAGCAGAACTAATCATCGATCCCGGTAAAGCTGACGCGCCAGATAATGCCGGCGCTGTCATCCGAGACCAGCAAGGAACCGTCGGCCAGCATCGCCAGGCCGACCGGGCGACCATACACGGTGCCCTGATCGTAATCGGCGACAAATCCGCTTAGGAATGATTCATAGCCGCGAGCTTGTCCGTCGTTGAATGATACGAATATCACATCCAGCCCGACAAAACGTGTGCGACTGACGCCGCCGCGCCGGGCGACGAAAGCCCCCTTGCGATAAGATGCTGGAAACTGCTGACCGCGATAAAACAACAGGCCAAGTGGCACCGAGTGGGCGTCCACAGCCAGGTCAGGCACCCTGGCCGAACTCTGCGCTGATCGAACCGCATCCGGATCGAGTCGCAGGTGGGTCGGATCAGGGTAGGTTCCAAAATAGACATACGGCCAGCCGTAGAACGCACCATCGACAACACGCGTCAGGTAATCGGGCGGTGTGAGTTCGCCGAGGCCGTCCCGCTCATTGACCGTAGTCCACAGGTTTCCGGTTGCCGGGTCGAAATCCATGCCGACCGGATTGCGCAGCCCGGTGGCGAATAATTTCTTGTTTCGCCCGTCGGGATCCAAGCGCCAGATTGCCGCACGCTCCGGATGCTCGTCGCCGTTCTGGTTAATATTTGTCGCCGACCCGACCGCAAGGAACAGGCTGCGCCGGTCGGGGCTGACGACGATATTACGTGTCCAGTGATTATTCCAATGGCCCGACTGTTCGCCTGCGGGGATCCCCAGGATCTTCTCCGGCTGTGCATCGATGCGAGTTTGCCCGTTGCGATATGCAAACCGGACCACCCCGTTTGTATTTGCGACGAACAGGCTACTGTCGATCAAAGCCATTCCGAACGGCTGATTCAAGCCTTCGATAAAAACGTATTTCTCGGTGCCCGTATTCGTGTGGCGCAACAGAATAATGTTGTTCGGTGATTTGCCGAGCAGGCCCTGCTTCGTCAACTGGGCAAGAATCGTGTCCGGAAAACCGCCCATTGTTTCGGTTTGTGACTGTGCGACGAGGACATCGTCATTCGGCAGGACATACAACCATCGCGGATGATCAAGGCCGTCGGCGAAACGCTCCACGATGAAACCAGGCGGCGCACTTGGTGTCACCTCATCGGCCCAGCCGATGTTGATTGGCTGACGAAAGACAAGCTGACCGGGTGGTGGCAGTTCCGGGGGTGGCGGTCCCTCGGCCGCCTGCAATGACATCAGGCCAAGCGCAGCGAAAAGACCGGCAAACGTCCGGCACACTGAGATACAACTCAAACTGTGTGAGATTGACTTTGGCATGAGCGTATTCTACAAAATCAAATCATCGATGACAGGGTCGGCACTTGCTTGTCGCCAAGAAAAAGGGGCGGTTGCGCCCCTTTTGAGTCGGCCAATTAAGAGACCTTGATATCGATCGCTGTTGGCTTTGTGACTTCGGTTTTCGGCAGATGAATATTCAGCACGCCGTCTTTACTCTCGGCGAAAATCGCACTCTCATTGACATCCGCCGGCAGACTGAAACTGCGCGCAAAACTGCCGTAGAAAGACTCGATGCGATGCCGGGTTTCCTGTTCATCTGTGTTCGCATAGCGCCGCTCGCCCTTGAGCGTGATCACGCCGTCGTGAACAGATACCTCGACATCTTCCTTGGGGACCGCGGGCAACTCGGCCTTGATCAGGTACTCTTGTTCCGTTTCGGAAATATTTGCTGCCGGGCGCCACGAAGCCACTTCACGTTCGCTTTCGTTGTCGCCGTTTAGTGCACGTCCGGCCGGAAACGCATTATAACGTCCGAACAGATTCTCAAATTCCCGGAACGGGCTCCAGTTTACTAACGTCATTTCCATTCCTCCTCGTGTTCCAATAAGTTCAGGCGCCAACGCGCCCCGTAATCAGAATATGGGGGTGGATTTGCGTTTTTCAACGGGTACAAATGAACCGACCCACGCGAGTCGTTATGCAACGTTGTCAGACCAGCGTGTCCGCTACCTTGCGCATCGAAGAGCGCTCTACCTGTTTTTGAGTCGGCGTAATCGATGGCCTACGGTAATGGTTGTTCCGCGTGAGTGATTTGAACCACATGGCAATTATTATTAATTGGGGTCAGAGTAATAAACTGGCTAACCAGAGGTTAATTTTACTCTGACCCTATTTATTCCGACACCTAACCATCACCAATCGCCATCGTGATACTCCACAAGATGAGCATCAGAATAAAGAACCCCATGGCGGCAAAGATCTGAAAATGGATAACACTGGCGACCATCGCGAAACAGGCGGCGAGGCCGCCGAAGCCGAAGGCCAGGACCCAGAACCAGCGTTGCGTCAGCAGCAGGAGGGCGAGTACACCCAGGATGATCAACGTCCATTTCATGGCGTCAGGAAATTGGTTTCTGACACCAATTTTTGTTCGTGGTCTACTGCCGTCACGTTAAAGCCGGTTTCCTTTTCGATTACCTTGCGCATGGCCGGCGTCAGCGTCACCCAGAATTCGATGAACAGGCGCAGTGGTTTTTTCAGGGCCCAGTAATTCCAGGACCAGCCCTTGTGTACGACACGGTTCACCATGTCTTTCATCATCCTGTCGAAAGTACGGCGCGAATTCTTATTGGTGAGTGATACCGCGTATACCGNNTTGACGTTGCCNGCAAAGCNCTCAATTTGTTGATAGGCGAGAACNCCGGACAGCAGCCCCGCCTGAACCTGNGCCGGCAGNCCATACGGTTGCCCGCGCACATANGNTTCGCCAAGCAGATATTGTGCAGGCGGTTCGCCGGCTGCCAGGCGTTCGGCCGGTGCAACGACGGCGGCCATGCGCTGCCAGTCGGCCGGGCTCAGCCCTTCTGTCGTTTGTGTGTTTTTGCCGTTGGCAACGATCTGTGCAAACGTCAGGTCGCTCTTTGCGGCATTGGCACGTGTGGCCATGATGACCAGGTTGCCCGGCATATAGCCATGCAGGTTGTTACAGCGGTCGATGCTCCAGTCGGTGTTCGTGCCGGTCGAATGTGTGAGCGGTTCCAGCGTCACCGGGCATTCGTCACTATCGATTTGTTCGATGTATTCAGGTGTGATTCGTTCATCGACACGCTTGTCCCGGCGCAGTGCGCCGATGCGAATCTGCAGCCACTTCAGGATGTAGCGGTTGGTGCGTTGTGGATGCGGATACTGCCGCCTGCCGGTGCGATAGCCGTCACAAAAGAGTCCCGGCGCATCTTCCGGCACGTTCTGTCCGTACATGGCCGTGTCGTAGCCGAGCTCGAACGCAACCAGTTCGCGTTCATTCATCGTCTGGTTCCAGCCAGTTGAATTCGAGGCTCGATTCAAGCGACCGGGCCGGCACGTAGGCATCAAGCGCATTATCGTCCTCATCCTCCGGCCCTTTGCTGTCACCCGAATAAATGCTGAGCCCATGTCCGTATGGGTTCGACGGGCTGTCGGCCTTATACGGATTACCGGCGCCATACGGGTTATTGATGCTGTCCTGAGAGTATCGACTGCCATACTTCCCGTAGGGGTTCGACGTTGACTCCGGGTCGTACGGATTTGAGCTCAGTCGGCCACGGTAATTGCCCTCATCGTCGTACAGTTTTGGCGCATCCGTTGCGTAGGGGTTGGTTACTGACTGGTTACTGTAAGGGTTGCCGTACTCACCGTAGGGATTTTTTATGCTGTTTGCATCGTACGGATTACCGGCGCCGTACGGATTGCTGACCGAGTTCGGGTCATACGGGTTCGTGCTGAGTTGGCCGAGATACTCATCGTCATCGGCCATCACCGTGACAGAGATCAGCAGGGCCGCCAATGCGACCACGGTATTCGTCACTTTCATGCGTACACCTCTTATATATATATGGGGGCAGATCGCCCGGTTTCAACCCGTCATTGTCGTCATGCCGCCCGGTCGAAGCGACGCCGGGCCAGGAAGCGTTCCAGCCGGTCGGATGTGTCATCCTCACCGTCGGTGCGCTGATATGTCGCCGGTGCCGCGAACGCGGCCAGGTGCACAATGCTGTCTTCGTAAATCAACCCCGCAGCAATAATGCCGTGGCCGCGCAGGCGCAGGTCCGTGCCGAGCCCGACGGCCCGATAGGTTTCGGCATGGGCACGTTTGGTACCCTGTACGAAACGTGGTGCGGCAGAGACGTTTGCTTCGAATGATTTGAGTGGCCGTTCCATCGCATCGATCGCATAACTGCGTACGATCTTGGGCAGCAGTTCGCCGAACGTGCGGTCGGCATTAAACAGTTCCATGCCCTCAATGCGCCGGCCGACTGCGAACACCGCGCCGACCTGGCCGTCGACTGCGGTGAATGCATCGACGTAAGTCTGGATCGAATGGCCGTGCTGTTCGTACAAATCAGCCATCGCGCCGGTCCGTGATTGCACTTCCATGCGCGCAGCCTTCTCGTCAATTTTCGCCCAGACATCATGCTGGTCCGCATCGCGTAAGCCGTCATAGCGCAGTGACGCAGATACCTTTGCCATTTTCGCACGCCGTGCATCCATGAACTGCGTGCGGTCAGATACGTTGAACTCATCACTGTCATACGACCAGCGCCCGGCCTCGACGCACGACACGGGGATCGTAATCGTGTCGTGGGCCGGCGCGAGAATCGTGCAGTTTGCGATACGGTTCTGCTTGGCGCCGATCAGCTCCTCGCCGTCCAGCACGAGAATCGGGTTCGACCCTGAATTTTTGAGCAACAGCGATGGCACGCTGCCGGCCTCGTCGACCTCGCGGATCGACACATACCCGGCGGCCATCGCTGCGGCCAGTGTCACGTAGCCGGGTTCCGGCGAATCGGTGACCAGCAGCGGGTAGGCGGTCAGGTTAAGGTGGATTTGCGGGCAGCCGTATTTCAGGCCGTCGAGACACTGATCGAGTACTTGCATGTTTGGGTCCTCCCGGGAAATCAGTTCGACAGTCCCGGAAACCCTCATGACTGGGTTGCCAGTCAGGCGGCGTTAATTCGATGCAATCCTTGCTCCAGAGGGTCCGGTACTCATGGACGACTATTATCGGCAGGTGCAGGGTCATGGGGTGAGCCTGTGCAGGCGTATATTGAAAACCATATCGCGCATCGAGAAACGAACATGA
>PBZD01000004.1 GCA_002729875.1 Chromatiales bacterium
CCCATATCAGAAGTTGGCGAAAGCCGCGTGACCTCTACTTCTGAATGCAGTTATAAATGGGGGGATTACCCCTTCATCTCAATTGTAAGAGGTTTGTTTTGTCCATGCTCTTGGTTTTTGTTTAGGCCACAGCTTGCATCCGATCCGATTGCGGGAATTGAAAACCGTGCAGGATAATACTGGGCCACATAAAATCCATCGGGTGAGGTGTGTATTCGACCTCAACATTAATCACTGCAGGCTTGCCAGCTTTTATGGCATTGGCAAAGGCTTCGGGTAAGGTATCAAGAGAAGTAAGATTCTGACCATAGCAACCAAATCCCTCGGCAACCTTAGCGAAATCAACCTTGGTTAGTTTTGTTCCAAAATTTGGGTTCTCCAACATTTCCCCGAACGGTTTATACATGCCCCAGTAACTGTCATTTAAAACAATTAACACGATGTTGAGTCCATAACGTGCAGCTGTTTCCAGTTCTTGTACGGTGCAACCCAATGCGCCGTCACCTGTTACACAGATCACCGGTCGATTGGGGTGAGCAAGTTTGGACGCATTGGCAAAGGGCAATCCGAATCCCAGGTGTCCCATGCCTGGATCCGCCAGTATCCTGTTTGGATCATCCGGTTGAATGAAGGTGGTACCCCACATCATTGCCTGACCTCCGTCAATAACAGTAATTGCATCTTGTGGGATTAATTCACTTATGGCCCTCGCAACAGAGGCTTCATTTAGCAAACTACCACCGCCGACCACTTTGGTATTGGCTGTTGATTCGATAGTATTACAATAGTCCTGCCGCGTTTTTTGCAAAGAGTTCAACCAATCCTTATCTGTTTTTGAACTGAACCTATCCGTGAGCATGTCTAGCAAAGCCTCAAGTGAGACCTTGGCATCACCGACCAGACCTATATCAACCGGAACAGATTTACCGATAGATTCCGCATCAATATCAACTTGGATGATCACTTGACCAGCAGGTTTCGGAAAGGCGGGTACTTTATGTATCGGTGTGAACGTCCCAAATTTGCAACCCAGTGCAAATACGACATCTGCGTTTTGGCACGCATCGATAACAGGTTGACCTGCAAGCAAACCCCCTGAACCAATATTACAGTCACTGTCAGGCGGTAAAACACCACGTCCCATGATAGTTGAAAAGGCAGGGAAGCCCGTGCGTTCAAGCAAAGTTCTAAACGCCTCAGTCGCTCCTGAACGCACAACCCCGCCGCCAGCAATCAAGAGTGGTTTACGCGCGCTCAATAGGGTTTCCAGTACAAGCTGAAGCTCGTCCCTGCTCGGTACCGGTCTCATCGGCTTGAACGGTGGTACCGTTTCTAGATCATATTCACATAACTGGGTGCCAACATCACAGGGGATATCCAGGTGTACTGGTCCGGGACGACCAGAACGGGCAATATGTACCGCGCGTTCGATCAATTCCGGAGCCCGCTCAGCATGGTGAATGCTGGCATTCCATTTAGTAATCGAGCGGAATAATCCGAGTTGATCTGCAGCTTGTAACTGCTCCCTGCTGGGATCAATTTCCGTTGCCTGATTTTGTCCGGTCAATACCAGTAAGGGTATGTTATCAGCGTAGGCTGCGGCCACACCGGGTACCAAATTAGTAGCACCGGGCCCGACCGTTCCAAAACAGACACCCATGGTATTTGTCACACGTGATATGGCATGTGCCATGTGCCCTGCGGCCTCTTCATGTCGGGTAGTAACGTAGGTCAAATCGGGATCGCTGGATGCACCATGCATCACCAGTCCAATCTGAGCTGCAGGGAGTCCACACACATATCGTACACCGTGTTTCTTCAGTATCGTGAGTAGTATTTCACTGACTGTGCCTTGCATTATTATTACCTCTTATCTATTTTTAATTTTCGTTTCGGTAAATCACAACAGATTTTGTTATTCCTGTCTTCACCTTACCTTCTTTAATCTTTTTTCACTGAATATATCTTCAGATTATTATGTCAATACATTTAAAGAACGGTATGAAGAACTATCCATAGCTAGCTTCGATAAATACTGGCACTTATTATCCTATTCACGGAGACATGTGCGATCTGTATGATTGTATCAATTGGGAAATTTGCATTAGTTATTTCCTGGCTTATTTACTCAGGGCCCGCTGTGTTTCCCCATCACCCCGGCTGCTTGCCCGCCATCCACGATCAGGGGGGAGCCGGTAATCATGGCTGATTCATCTGAGGAAAGAAATAAAATAGCATTGGCAATATCCTGCGGTATAGCAATTCTTCCTATTGGGACCTCTGTTGCCATCGCAGTGATCATGGCCTCACGACTTCCGAACATCTCAGCAATGGGGTCAAGCATTTCCGAATCAACATAAGTTGGATGTACGGAATTACAGCGAATATTCAACTTATGCTGTGCACAATACAAAGCAACAGATTTGGTCAATAATGTTACGCCACCTTTTGTCGCACAATATCCAACTACGTCGGGAGCACCAATCAGACCTCCCAATGAGGACAAGTTAATGATAGACCCTCCGGTGTTTCCAGCTTTCATACCTTTGATACCGTGCTTACAGCCCAGCATAACGCCGGTAAGGTTTACTGCGATCATGTTATTCCATTCGCTGAGATCAGTTTCTTCGAAATCACCACTAACACCTATTCCGGCACAGTTCACGACAATGTCGAGTCTTTTAAACTGGTCGAGACAGTACGTCACAGCCTGCTGCCAATGCTCTTCTTTGGTTACATCTAAATGAAATGGAATCGCTCCATCGCCGATTGTATTGGTGGACTTGTTTGCAGCAGCATCATCAATATCGGCAATCATCACACTGGCACCTTCGCGCGCCAGGGTTTGACAAGTGCTACGACCAATGCCGGACGCCCCTCCTGTTACTATTGCAACCTTTCCTTCAACTCGACCCATTTGTCTCTCCCAAAATATTTTTCAATAAAGTGAATATGAATGTCCTTTCAACACAGACATACAAAATCTCAATATTATAAAAACGATACAATAGATTCTTGAACAAAAATCTGGTGGTAATTGTTGTATTAGCCAGTTGTTCCTAACTACACAGCCCTCTACATTTCAATTATGCGGAAATCCAAAACAAGTCTTGCAAAATATATATATTATCGAGAGAATAAATTATATCCACACAGGATTCTGGGAAGTTTTAATCGGACATAACCATGGTTATTTGTGAAAACTCTCAAGACGAAGTTGTTATCAGTGATGTACTGGAGCACTCCAATACGCACTATGATATATGGCGATCAGACTATATCAACGGCCTGGAGATCATTGAAAGTAACATACACGGGCGCTCATATCCCCACCACCTGCATGAAGCCCTGGAAATCATATGGGTAAATTCCGGCTCGGCCAGAATCATTTGTAGAGGCAAGGTCTCCACAATAGAACAAGGTGAGGCCTGCATTATTGCACTTAACGAATACCACGGTGGTGGCTTCTACGGTAAATCAAATATTCAATTTACACTGATCCATATTCCACCAGATATCATTCACTATTTTTTGCAACAAAGCTGGCACAATTTCAATAGCATAATTCATCTTCAACCTATCAAGATCATTTCATCCGCCTGTGCTAAACGGATTAACCAAAAGCTGATTAACAATCTTAAAATGTGTTCTGCACAGAAGCAGATGGGATTTGCTACTCAGTCCCTCAAGGAATTATTAGTTGCGCAACCTTTACAACGTTCAAGAGTGTTTAGTAAGAGGCCAAGTCATCCGGCTATAGACAGAATCAGAACTATCCTCCGCTCTAACTATGCTGAACAAATCAATGTTGAAAAACTGGCAGATGAAGTATGTCTGAATGAAAGATATTTAATTTCTTTATTTAAATGTATAACTGGCATCACTCCTCACCAGTTCCAGATTGGAATACGGGTGGATCATGCCCGTCGTCTGATTCATTCCGATTCTTCGCTTAGCACCGCCGCTGCAACAGCCGGTTTTGCAGATCAGAGCCATTTTAATCGCTATTTCAAACGGCAGTATGGTATGACCCCTGGTGCATTTCGGCGCATAGGCGAACTGACCTGAGTTTTATTCAATAGAAAGTATCACCATTTCCTTATTCTTCATGCCGGTACGCTTTGTTTGTTGCGCCCATTACTCAAGCTGTTGTGATTCTTACACTGGTGGGCTGATGTAAGAGTAATTTTTTGTACTTTTATTCCGGAGGAATCTATGCGAACAGCTCGGACGATGGTAGCTAATATTTCCTTATTGTTATGTTTAACTTGTGGGGAAACATTAGCACAGGCTCAGCTTGAAGAAATCGTGGTTACAGCAAGAAAACGCGTGGAGTCACTCCAAGACATACCTCTTTCCATCACCGCCTATAATGCAGAGCAAATCGAAGCACTATCCGCCAGTGATCTCTCTAGTCTCGGTAGCTTTACACCAAATCTGAACCTCACCTTTTCCCAGGGCAACAGTGGAGGTTCGAACCTGGGCGCTACTATTCGTGGAGTGGGTCAGTTTGATTTCCTGATCAGTACAGATCCCGGTGTTGGTGTCTATTTGGATGGTATTTATCTTGGCCGTACAACAGGGGCGGTACTGGATTTACTCGATATAGAACGGATTGAGGTATTACGCGGTCCGCAGGGAACTATATTTGGGAAAAATACAATCGGAGGTGCAATCAACGTTGTTTCCAAGTCACCGAGTGATGAATTTGAAGGGCAGGCTAAACTAACCTTCGGTCGCTATGATCGGATTGACGGTCAATTATCAGTTAGTGGACCTATCATCGAGGAAAAACTGGCTGGTCGATTCTCTATCGCCAGCAACAACCGTGATGGATACGTTGATCGCACAATCGATGGGCAGGATTTAGGCGATGTTGACCAATTGATCGGACGTGGTGAGCTAGAGTGGACAGTATCCAATAATCTTCTGTTCAACATAGCAGTTGATCATACTCGGCAACGACAAACATCAGCCCCCTCTTTATTAGCTGAAGTGGATGCTGTCAACTCATCGATTTTGCCACTATGGAATGGATTGGTAGCGACACCTCAGCCAATTACATCAGCGGACGTTGATCTGACCAATGAGTTTTTCGATACACAACAAACCGGTCCGAATCAGAATGATCTAGACGTGACCGGTATTGCCTTCACATTTGAATGGGAACTTGAAAATATTACGGCGAAATCGATTACCGGATACCGTGATATGGAAGCAAAATTTGGTCGCGACGGTGACAACACCACTGCACAATATGTTCATACACATAACACAATTGAACAGGATCAAATCAGCCAGGAGATTCAGTTATTCGGTTCAGCCTTCGAAGAACGTTTAGATTGGTTGACTGGATTTTATTATTATAACGAAGACGCTATCGATGATAATACCGTCCGACTGGCAAGTGGTTTATTTACAGCGTTGGAATCCATCCCTGTACAGCTTACCGGCGCACCATGTGCTCCGCCTTTTATGGCCCCAGGATGTCCCGGTAACCCCATAAATGTGGCGCTGGATCTGGATCTACATCCAATAACACAGCAGGAAATTACCAGCTATGCAGTTTTTGGTAACTTTAACTACCATCTATCGGAAATGATCACTATCAACGCAGGTATTCGCTGGACTGATGAGGAGAAAGAATTTTCACCATTCAACACAAAAATAAACTCCGGAGTAGATATAATACCAGCCGGCACAACCGTAATTGATAGCTGGCAAGAGTTTTCCTATCGATTCGGTCTCGACTATATGCCTACCGATGATTGGCTCGTGTATGGCTCCTATTCCCGTGGATTCAAAAGCGGTGGTTTCAACGGTCGACCGACTGGGCTGGGTGAGGTTGAATCCTATAATCCTGAGTTTCTTGATTCCATCGAAATCGGGTTTAAGACTGAGTTTCTAGACCAACGCTTACGTTTAAATGCAGCGTATTTCCATAACGATTACCAGGACATCCAGTTGTTGGTACGCTCACTCGATCCAGTCAGCGGTAGTTTCCTGTCGATTCTGGAGAATGCCGCTCAAGCAACCATACAGGGTATAGAACTTGAGGGAACCGCTTTGATTACTGAGCAGCTGACACTAGCTTTAGGCATCGGTTATCTTGACGCCGAATATGACGATACTGGCGGTGCCATTGGGATCACTAAAGATCACCAGCTTTTACATACACCCGAATGGAATGTGAACGCCATGGTCCAATATGCCGCTCCACTGGGAAATTTAGGTGAGATCGTATTAAGGGCTGATTATGGTTATACAAGTTCCTATTTTCAGGATGCAGTCAATGCAGTTTCACTGAAAGAAAATGGATATGATCTTTTAAATTTTCGTGCAACCTATCTGCCACCTAATGGGCATTTTGAAGTTGCGCTGTTTGTCACCAATCTTTTCGATGAAGAGTATATTATTGCCGGTGGTGCTGCACTTGATTCATTTGGCACAGCGGAGTACACACCAGGGCGTCCGCTAGAGTGGGGTATAAGTCTTAAGTATTCCTTCTAGCATAAATTACCCCGAAAAAGATGACGTTCAATTTAATGTATGATTCTTGGAAAGGATAATCGGCAAAATAAGTTTAAATGAGCAAATAGGATTTCTAATAGCATGAAGATGTTTGCCGCACTAATCTTTGCCCTGGTTTGTCTTATCAATAATGCCGTATACGCACAGGACGAAAAGATCGTGTCTTTTTTTATGGAAGCACCATCTGATTTGGTTTCTATTTCCCATGGAGGCCATGTTGGAATCGCTTTGTTCCCGGCTGAAATACCTTCCATGGCCGGGACACCTATTCCAAATACACTTTTACTCACAGCAAGAGTAAGAGATACCAACGGCAAGATAAGCGGAATAACCAGTGAATTAGAAACCTTTCCTGACGGGCACTCGCTGCGCTGGTGCCGAAGCCCCGCGCCCACCTGACCCGTTATCACGGCGTGTTCGCACCGGCGAGCCCCGACCGGGCACAGATTGTGCCCAGCGCACGCGCTGTCGCTGAGCGTAGCGAGGCAGCGGCCATCGATCGGCACCAGGGGATGTCCTGGGCCCAACGCCTCAAGCGCGTATTCGCCATAGACATCGAGATCTGCCGGCGATGCGGCGGCCGGCTGCGCGTCATCGCCAGCATCGAGGAACCGGCGGTGATCGAGCGGATTCTCAAGCACCTNGNCCGGGAGGCCGTGCCGGTCGATNCTGCGCATCCGAGCCGGGCACCGCCCCGGTCAGATCGGCTGATCTGACTCCCTCGCCGATGCCCNCGTCTCCCGGCCACCGCGCCGGGACGGTCGCGTGTTAACCGGCGGCTTTCCCTGCTGGCATTTCCGGGTGAAAGGGGAAGATTCACGGACCCAACGACGTCGCCCGGGTGCGGCTCCGCCTGCATCGCGACGTTCAACCTGCCATCAACACCCCGATTGCAACACGCCTCTACCGATTCGAGTGAATCGACTGCTCAAACAAAGGTGGCTTATACTTCCTATTCGCGCAATCCACAACTACATTCGCACCGGTCGCCAGTTCAGCAGCATCTCGTGATGTTTGTTATCCACTAACTCGAATGCTTTCGGTGCACCTTTTTCCAGCATCGTTCGATTCAGCGATGGAAAGTCTTTGCGACCGCCTTCTTCCGGCCATTGAATCGTTGCATCGATCGCAATTTTGCTGCCCTTGCCCGGCGTGACGATGCTGGGGTCAATCGGCAATGCCGGCATCGACTCATACACTTTGTGATTGCCTGTGGGTTGCCAGCGCGCACCGAGGGCGGCCAGTAAATCGCGTTGTTCCATCACGTCGATATCTTCGTCCACCACGATAACGATTTTTGAAAAGTAGTCCTCTTCGAGAATCGCTTTGGCCACATCGAGCCCCTGACCCGGTCGGGTTTTTTTGATACTGACGTAGGTGGTGCCGACGGATTGCGTATCCGGAAACCAGTCAACGATCTCTGGCATGCGTTGCTTGAGCAAATAGAATGGACGCGCATGGCGTGCGGCCATTGGCGTGCCTGCCTGCACGCCGGTGTAATTATTCATGATCCATGGGTTACGCCGATGAGTCACCGCGGTAACCCGCATCCAGAACATATTCTTAAACGCCGCACCGATGTAGCCGACCATCTCACCGTACGGTCCTTCATCGCGCAGGTCATCCAGCGGGACTTCGCCTTCGATGACCATCTCTGCGTGTGCCGGTATCATCAGGTCGTTGGTCTCGCTGGCCACGACTTCAATCGGACGCCCTGCCAGCGCGCCCGCCATCGATAATTCATCCACCGGACCGTCGCTACCGTAGGACATCTTGCTGCCCGAGATCGACCAGACGTACGGGTCCGGCGTGAGCACGATCGACACGTGGCCGATCTTCTCACCGCGGCTGCGCGCCGCCATCAGGTGTCGGTAGCCGGTCTGACCCACCGATGTCTGCAACCCGATTTCCCTGGGTCCGCGTAAATGGCAACGGTAGGTGCCGAAGTTCACACCGTATTTTGGATGTCGGGTGAACACGCAACCCGTGTTGATGTAGCGACCTACATCGGCCGGATTACATTTGATGAACGCGAACTTCGTTAAGTCGATATCGTCACCGGTCAACACCACTTCCTTGCACGGTGCATCGGCGGCATCGACCGTTACCGGATCAATCGTCGGATATTCACCGTTGTTGTTCGCAATCATATCGGCCACGTGATTGCGTGCCTGCCGATAACTATTAAACGGATTTAGCATGAGCGGCCCTTCATCGACCGGCGGCAATCCGTAAATAATACTTTCACCCCAGCCGTGACCACTCTCGTTGATCAAGAGTGGTCCCTTAACCCAACGGCCGTTGATGCGTAATTCTTCGAACAAGAAAGCAGGTGCGCTGCGCATGCCATACAAATCGCGCGCGCGGTACATAAGTGCCGTGCCTTCGTAAGCATCCTGATCAATACGCGGTACGCGAATTAACAAATTATGCGCTTCGAGTGCGGCAACATATTCACGCATGGAGCGGAACGGTGCCTGCGAATTCACGTGGGAGGATACCGATGCAGTCCGTTGCGCAGAAGCAGCATTAACGGCGGATGCTACGGTCGCAGCTCCGACCGCAGAACCCAGAATTTCTCGTCGGGTAAAAGTGCTCATCATCTCTCCTTCCGTATATATTAGTGGGGGGTCTGACCCCAATACACACTACTCAAAGCGCTGACTCATTAGCTTTTCGGTGACGCAGCAGTCCCAACAGATTACTGGAAAAGAACAATACTTCCATAATCACGGCAACCGGTGACCAAACGATAAGGTACTGCCAAATTAAGTCGTCACTTTCGGTAGAATCGGTGGATGAACATATACAAACGCCACCGATTCCCACCCGACATCATCAGTTATGCTGTCTGGCTCTACTTCAGATTCAACCTAAGCCACCGAGATATCGAAGACCTACTCGCAGAACGAGGTATCACAGTATCCAGAGAAGCGATCCGACTCTGGTGCATCAAATTCGGAGCGATTTATACACGCCGCTTGAAACGGAAACACCGAGGATACGGCGACACGTTCTACATCGATGAAGTCTTCGTCAAAATCAATGGCAAGCAGCATTACCTGTGGCGCGCTGTGGATCAGGATGGTGAAGTGGTGGATGTGTACCTCCAGGCGAAGCGCGATGGGGCCGCTGCGAAACGCTTCCTCAAAAGGTTATTGCGAAGCCATGGCAGTGAACCCAGAAAGATCGTGACCGATAAACTGCGCAGCTATGGCGTTGCTCACAGGGGGCTGATTCCTGAGACGATCCACAGTACCCAACAGTACGAGAATAATCGGGCCGAGCAATCTCACGAGGCGACTAGGGTTAGGGAGCGAGGGATGCGGAAGTTTAAATCGATGAGGCAGGCCCAGAGATTTCTGGGTCCCCATGCTGCGGTTTCAAATCTCTTCAATCTCGGCCGTCATCTGGTCAGAGCTGAACACTATCGGAATCTCAGGATCAGTGCGTTCGGTGAATGGAGTAGGGTGGTAGCCTGATTGATTCCTACATTATTTGATTGGTCACGATGGGTTAACTTGTCAGAACCCATCAGACAGATGGGGTATAAGACGGGCGATGGTTCTTTGTCGTTTGGTGTACGCGGTTGCTGACCCCTCGTGGCGCCGTTGAGTGCAGTGTTATACAAGCTTGGGCGTATTACTGGTCGAGACCGGCTTGGGTGCCCCGGCTATGCCTAAATTCATTCACGAACATGGGAGCATTCCATGACCGATCATGAACATAGCTGTCGAGAGCACCTCGGCATTTTTAGCATAGGCGGTGAATTGCCTATTCAGGGTGCTTATAGGGATATTTGCTATCAGCCCGTTAGAGACAATATCTGGACTGCCAGCGAGGGTATTTACCGAACCATTTTTCTCGAGGGGAAGAAGGGGTGCATCGCTTTTGATACCTTTGGTACTCCTGGGACTGCGCGCGCCTACCAACAAGCCATCGGTCGGGTGTTTCCGAAAAAGCCGATACATACGATAGTCTACTCTCACGAGCATC
>PBZD01000015.1 GCA_002729875.1 Chromatiales bacterium
CGCATAATCTCATTGACTTCCTCGACCGTCGTATCACGGGATGCGGTGAATGTCAGGTCAACCAGAGACACATTAATGGTCGGTACCCGAACCGAAAAACCATCGAGCTTGCCGTTTAATTCAGGTAATACAAGACCGACAGCAGCAGCAGCGCCGGTTTTCGTCGGAATCATCGAATGCGTGGCCGACCGTGCACGGCGCAGGTCGGAATGATAAACATCCGTCAATACCTGGTCATTGGTATAAGCATGAATGGTGTTCATAACACCCTGCTCGACACCGATCTTTTCATGCAATGGTTTTATCAGCGGCGCAAGACAGTTGGTTGTACACGATGCATTTGAAACGACCTGATGCTCGGCTCGCAGTGTGCCCTCATTGACACCGAAAACAATAGTTGCATCAATATCGTTACCGGCCGGGGCCGAAATCACTACTTTTTTTGCGCCGGCATCGAGATGAGCCGAAGCCTTCGTCTTGTTGGCAAAAAAACCGGTGCACTCAAATACAACGTCAACACCGAGATCACCCCATGGCAAATCGGCCGGATTGCGTTCTGCAAATACACGAATCCGATCACCATTGACAACCATGTTGTCACCATCGACCGTTATCTCACCTGAAAACGGACCATGCGCCGAGTCGAAGCGAGTCAGATGTGCATTTGTTTGTGCGTCACCCAGATCATTGATTGCAACGATACTCAGCTCATTGGTTCGGTCGGCCTCATAAATGGACCGCAGGACATTGCGCCCGATACGTCCGTAACCATTAATTGCAATTCTAATTGACATCATTCTTTCTCCAATAGGCGCAATGCCTGCGCCACAATATTCTCAGTCGTGAATCCAAAATGTTTAAAAAGCTCACCGGCCGGTGCCGACTCACCGAAACAATCCATACCGATGACCCGCCCGGCAGAACCAACAAAGCGATACCACAAACCTGTCGCTCCCGCTTCAATTGCGATACGTCGATTAATTGCAGCCGGCAGAACGGACTCGCGGTAGGCCTCATCCTGAGCGAGAAATGCAGCGCTGCACGGCATTGACACAACCCGCACCCGACACCCGGCCTCGGTCAACGTGCCGGCGGCGGTAACCGCCAGGGCAACCTCCGAGCCGGTCGCGAGCAGGATCAGGTCAGGATTTTCAGCATCACACAAAACATAAGCACCGCGACGGATCGCAGCCAGTTGTTCATCTGTCCGCGACTGGTGAGCAAGACCCTGACGGGTCAGAATCAGGCTGGTCGGGCCAGAACCGGTCTCGATTGCATCTTGCCAGGCAACCGCCGTTTCAACTGCATCACAGGGGCGCCAGACGCGCATATTAGGAATCAGTTGCAAACTGGCAGTGTGCTCAATCGGTTGATGAGTCGGGCCATCCTCACCGAGACCGATCGAATCATGGGTAAAAACATGAATCGTACGAATACCCATCAGAGCAGACATGCGCAAGGCATTACGCGAATAATCCGAGAATGTCAGGAATGTACCGCCATACGGAATAAATCCACCGTGCAAAGCCAGGCCATTCATGATCGTCGCCATACCGAACTCGCGCACGCCATAAGAAATGTAATTGCCGGCTGCGTCATCAGCGCTGATCACAGTGGAACCGGAATGCCTGGTCAGATTCGAACCAGTCAGGTCGGCCGAGCCGCCAAGCAGTTCCGGCAAGAACGGTGCAAATGCATTCAATGCATTCAATGAAGCCTTGCGGGTAGCGACGGACGTGCCGGCCTCTGCAATAGCAGCCACCGCAGCATCAGCTGCCGATGGCCAATCTGCAGGAAGCCCGCCGTTGATTCGTCGTTCAAATTCGGCGGCAAGTTGCGGATATTTCGCAGCGTAACCAGCCATGCATTGATGCCATTGGCTTTCCGCCACCTGACCCGCTTCCGCCTGGTTCCACGCTGCGCTAATAGCCTCGGGGATGACAAAGGGCGGCTCATCCCAACCCAGCCATTCACGGGCTGCCGCAATTTCATCGTCACCCAGCGGGGCACCATGGGTAGCCTCGGTACCCTGCTTATTCGGCGCACCAAAACCAATGATTGTTTTACAGCAAAGCAGTGACGGCTGGTCGGTATTTTCCCGAGCCTCGGCAATTGCAGCATGAATCGCCGCTGGATCATGCCCGTCCACTGCGGCGATGACATGCCAGCCATAGGCACGAAAACGTTCCGGTGTATCATCAGTAAACCAGCCGCCAACCTCACCATCGATCGAGATACCGTTATCGTCATACAGGCAAATCAGCTTGCCAAGCTTTTGTGTGCCGGCCAGCGAGCAGGCCTCATGAGAGATCCCCTCCATCAAGCATCCGTCACCGAGAAATACATAAGTGTGGTGATCGACGATCTCATGGCCCGGTCGGTTAAATTCTGCGGCCAGCATTTTCTCTGCCAGTGCCATACCGACAGCGTTGGCCATACCCTGACCAAGCGGCCCGGTTGTGGTTTCGATACCAAGATCCGGGCTATATTCCGGATGCCCCGCAGTTTTCATGCCGAATTGGCGAAAATTGCGCAGATCATCGATCGACAGCGGATAACCGGAAAGGTGTAATAACCCATATAAAAGCATCGAACCGTGGCCATTGGACAACACGAATCGGTCACGATCAGGCCAGCAAGGATTTATCGGATTATGCTTGAGGAAATCATTCCACAGCACTTCAGCCATATCAGCCATGCCCATTGGCATACCCGGATGGCCTGAACGGGCCTGCTGCACTGCGTCCATCGCCAGTATTCGCAAGGCATCGGCCAGTTTCCTGCGGGGCGTCGGTAAAACCGGTTGATCAGAATTTTTTTCCATCATTGCTTGGATGTTCTTATTCGGGGCGCGCATTGTCGCGTACTCGCCTGTGACTGGCAATAAGGGGCGTCCGCTATTAAGACAAACAGGGTCGATAAAATTCCCACTTTCAAACCCGGCATAATCAAATAAAGCAAATCGGACGCCAGATCCCTATAATGTTCGGTTGGAAATCATATTTAACAGGCGATATTTTATGGGCAGCAGAAAGCTATTTACATCAGAATCTGTTTCCGAAGGCCACCCCGACAAGATGGCTGACCAGATCTCGGATGCCGTACTCGACGCAATACTTGCCGAAGCACCACGGTCGCGTGTGGCGGCGGAGACCATGATCAAAACAGGTTTTGTCATCCTGGCCGGAGAAATCAACACCGACGCAAAAATCGATCTTGAACCGATCGTCCGCGAACTAATCTGCGCTATTGGTTATGACGATTCAGCCAAGGGTTTCGATGGCAAAACCTGCGGCATACTGAATGCACTCGGCAAACAATCGGGCGATATCAACCAGGGGGTTGATCGTGACGACCCGCGCACCCAGGGTGCCGGCGACCAGGGCATGATGTTCGGCTATGCAGCAAATGAAACGGATGTCCTGATGCCCGCCCCGATCACCTATTCCCATCGTCTTGTCGAACAACAGGCAATGGTTCGTAAAGCCGGCAAACTGCCGTGGCTGCTGCCCGATGCCAAGAGCCAGCTGACCTTTATTTACGAAGATGACAAGCCCACCGGCATAGATGCCATTGTTCTATCCACACAACACACCCGGGATGTCACCAATGAAACCATCCGGGAAGGCATCATCGAAGAAGTCATCAAGCCGATTATTCCTGCTGAATGGTTCAGCCAGGTCTCGAAGGACAAGATTCATATCAACCCCACCGGTCGTTTCGAGACCGGCGGCCCCGAGGGTGACTGCGGTCTGACCGGACGCAAGATCATTGTCGATACCTACGGCGGCATGGCCCGTCACGGCGGCGGTGCCTTCTCCGGCAAGGATCCGTCCAAGGTAGATCGCTCGGCGGCCTACATGACCCGCTATGTGGCCAAGAATATCGTGGCTGCCGGTCTGGCTGAACGCTGTGAAGTCCAGGTGTCCTACGCCATCGGTGTCGCAGAGCCGACCTCGATTTCGGTCGACACATTCGGCACCAGCCAGTTGTCCGAGCAACAGATTACCGCGCTAATCCGCGAACACTTCGATCTGACACCGTTTGGTATCAAGGAAACCCTGCAACTCGAAAGGCCGATTTATTGCCAGACCGCTGCGTACGGTCACTTTGGCCGCGAAGGTTTCAGTTGGGAAAATACCGACAAGGCTGATGCACTACGTGGCTGAGCCACGGGCTGATCATGACTTCCATAGCAAACATCCCGATCACAAAGAACAGCATTCACGGAGCAAGTTAAATGGGTACGAAAGCAGTTGAAGCCATCAGCAATGATTACCATGTCGCCGACATATCACTGGCAGACTGGGGTCGGCGCGAAATATCGATTGCTGAAACCGAGATGCCGGGTCTGGTATCGCTGCGCAATGAATATGCAACCCAACAGCCGCTGAAGGGCGCACGTATTGCCGGCTCATTGCACATGACAATCCAGACCGCTGTCCTGATTGAAAGTCTCGTCGCACTTGGCGCAGAAGTTCGCTGGGCATCATGCAACATCTATTCGACGCAGGACCATGCAGCAGCGGCAATCGCCGCCACCGGCGTCCCCGTGTTTGCCTTCAAGGGCGAAACACTTGACGAGTACTGGGAATTCACCCATCGAATTCTCGACTGGCCTGAAGGCGATTACCCGAACCGGATTCTCGATGATGGCGGCGATGCCACACTGCTTGCAATCCTGGGCTCGAAAGCAGAACAGGATCCGTCGGTGCTCGATAATCCATCGAGTGAAGAAGAGGTCGCACTGTTTGCAGCAATCAAGAAACGTCTTGCCGACCGGCCGAACTGGTACAGCAAGCTCAAAGATGCCATCGGCGGCGTAACGGAAGAAACGACCACCGGCGTCATGCGACTGTACCAGATGGAACGGGACGGTGGGCTGCCGTTCCCGGCTATCAACGTCAACGACTCGGTCACCAAGTCCAAGTTCGACAACCTGTACGGCTGCCGCGAATCACTCGTTGACGGCATCAAGCGCGCCACTGACGTCATGATTGCCGGCAAGACTGCACTCATATGCGGCTACGGTGATGTCGGCAAGGGCTGCGCACAATCAATGCGCGGACTCGGCGCGACAGTCTGGGTTACCGAAATCGATCCGATCTGCGCCTTGCAGGCGGCGATGGAAGGTTACCGCGTGGTAACAATGGATGAGGCGGCCGACAAAGCCGACATCTTCGTCACGGCAACCGGCAACTTTCACGTCATCTCCCATGAGCATATGGTGAAGATGAAAGATCAGAGCATCGTCTGCAATATCGGACATTTCGATAATGAAATTGACGTCGCCAGCCTGAATGACTGCACCTGGGAAGAGATCAAACCACAAGTCGACCATGTGATCTTTCCGGACGGTAAACGAATTATTCTGCTGGCCGGCGGACGACTCGTAAACCTTGGTTGTGCCACAGGCCATCCAAGTTTTGTCATGTCAAACTCGTTCACCAACCAGGTTCTGGCACAGATTGAGTTATGGCAGAGTCCTGAAAACTACAGTAATGAAGTTTATGTTTTGCCCAAGCATCTTGATGAAAAGGTAGCTCGCCTGCACCTGGCCAAACTCGGCGTCAGCCTGACTACCCTGACGCAACAACAGGCCGACTACCTCAACCTGACAATTGACGGGCCATACAAGCCCCCACACTACCGCTACTAGCCGTTTACCGGGGTACAATCCTGATTCCAACGCGGTATTTCACAGCATGACTCAGTCCACGTTTTCATTACCTGTCTAAGCTATAGTGAGTATTGTCATTCGCAACCCGCATCCCTCACATGTTGAGCGCCACTCCATCCAACTTACGCCTGCTGCACATCACTGACCCGCATCTGCATAGTGATGCGGAAAGCCGGATGCACGGCGTTGTAACCTTCGATACATTTCGCGCTGTTATCCAACAGGCTATGCTGAATACACAACCTCCTGATGCCATCATCGCCACCGGCGATCTCACCCATGATGGAACCGTTGCCGGATACCGGCTTTTTCAAAGCGTGCTTGCCCCGCTGAATACGCCCGTACTGTGCATACCGGGCAACCACGACGCACCGAATATCATGACCAGCGTATTGAATGATGCGCCGTTTCAGGTCAACGGTTTATACCGGGCACACGGCTGGTTGCTGATCATGCTGAACAGCTTTAGCGACGGCATCGTTGCGGGCCACCTGGGCCCGGCGGAACTGGAGCGTCTGCACAACACCCTGCACGGGAACCCCTCAACGCCTGCACTGATCTGCCTTCATCACCATCCGTTACCGATAGGCAGTCGCTGGCTGGACGACATTGCGTTGCAAAACCCCGATGAACTGTTTGCGATCATCGATGCCGCTCCGCAGGTTTGCGGTGTCTTGTGGGGTCATGTGCATCAGGCTTCAGATCGACAACGTAATGACATCCGGTTAATCAGCAGCCCGTCAACCTGTTCACAATTTCGCCCGAACAGTGACAACTTCGCAATTGACACCCGCCCACCCGGGTTTCGCTGGCTTGATTTGCTGGCGGACGGTACGATCGAAACTGAAGCCATATGGCTCGATTAAGTACTCTGCTCAGAACCGCCTGCCTGTGTACCGCAGTAATCGCTTGCAATGTAGCGAGCGCGGTGCCGCTGTGGGAAATCGAGGGCACCAGCAACCGCATCCGCTTGCTCGGCTCGGTACACTTCCTGCGCGCCGAAGACTACCCGCTGCCGCCGGCAATCTACGATGCCTACCGGGAGGCCGACATCATCGTCATGGAACTGGCCCTGGATAAGATCCTGCCAACCGACGTGCTGCGCGTGCAGCAACAATTAGCCGTCGATCCGGATGGGCGTGGCCTTAGCGAACTGGTCAACGCCGGCACTTTTCGCAAGGTAAGGTCACTGGCAGCCGCTATCGACATTGACCTCAACCCGCTGCAACCATTCGAACCATGGTTTGCAGCGCTGCAGATTACCCAGCTACGGTTGCAACAACTGGGCTTCAACGGCAGTTATGGCATAGATGCCATGCTAACCCGCAAAGCCGGCACGGACGGCAAACCACTGCTCGGCCTGGAAACACTTGGCGAACAATTTCTCGCGCTCGATACACTGTCCGCAGCGGCGCAACAACAATTTCTGCTACAAACCCTCGAAGATGCAAGCTCGATCAGCAACGATCTTGAGAACATTGTGCAAGCCTGGAGGCAGGGTGATATTGCAATCCTCAACAACCTGCTGCTTAAAGGACTTGATGAGCAAGCGGAAGTTTATGAACAAATCCTGATCCAGCGTAACCGCCGCTGGGTACAGACAATTATTGATTTTACGAATAATTCGCAGGACTACCTGATCATCGTTGGCGCGCTACACCTTATCGGTGAAGACAGCGTACCTAATATGCTTGACGATGCCGGCATCCGGACCCGGCGGATTAATTAGCGAACCCGCATCCTGCACTTGAATTCATCGTGATGCCTACTGCGGCATTTCCTGGCGAATGGATCGCAGTAACGGTTGTAATAATTTCAGTCTCCCCAACGCATCATCAATTTCCAAACAGTGCTGCTTTTGTTCCAGCGATATCGGCAGAATCTCGGCAAACCGCCAACCTACCCAGGTTGCATCATCGTAGTGCATCTCTATATTGTCATAAAGCCTGCCAAGATCATTGATGATGACTTCGATTAACTTACTCATCGAAAGATACTCGTCCGGTATATGTTGGCTTGTTTCAACCTCCAGCAATTCGACCCTGCCAATAAAAAGACCATTGTCCTGGCGAGTACACGAACACACCTGAAAGCGATCGATTCCGAGCGCAGTTATACCGAGAATTCCATCACTGCCCTGGTACCAGTCAACAATCTGTGCTGTCGTACCAATCAACCCAATCGGTACATCAACGATTTCTGAATCCGATTGCAGCAACAAAATACCGAAGGGGCGGTCTTCTCTCATACAGTGACTGACCATATCAAGGTAGCGTGGTTCAAAAATGCGCAATGGCAGCGGCCCGCCCGGAAATAAAACGGTATTCAAAGGAAACAGAGAAATAGTTTCAATCGTCAATGTCGGCACCCCAGAGCATCGATACCAGGATAATTGGCATTAGATACCAATACATCAAGGAAATCGGGCGCCAAGCTCCGCCTCCAGCAAGCTGTGAATCCCGCCAAATCCGCCATTACTCATGACAACCAGCTTATCTCCCGGCATGGCCTGTGCAACGGCCCCGGCAGCGATTGAGCCGATATCATCACTGATCTGTACCCGGTTCAATGTCCGTAAGGCTTTGCCCAGATCCCAACCTAACCCGGCAGGCCGGTAAACCCAGACCTCATCAGCGGCATCAAGCGCTGCAGCAAGCTGATTTGCATGGACTCCAAGCTTCATCGTATTGGAGCGTGGCTCGAGAATTACCAGCAGACGCCCGTCCGGCATATCACGGCGGAGTGCATCGATGGTTCGCTTGATCGCAGTAGGGTGATGGGCAAATTCATCGTAGAAACTCACCCCGCCCCAGGTACCACGTAACTCCAATCGCCGCCGAACACCTCCAAACCGGCCAATGGCCGTAATCGCCTGATCGACCGATACGCCAAGCGCCTGCGCGGCGATCAATGCCGCGACGGCATTCTCCGCATTGTGCGCACCAATCATGTTCCATGCGGTTGTGCCCCGGACATGTACGTCACTCATCAGGCTAAATTGACCGGGATGATCCGCCAAGCCCTTCCAATCAGCTAACGAGTCCGGGTCACTCGAGAATGTTTCGATTGGGGTCCAGCAACCACGTTCAACGACCGCACGAACGTTGTCATCATCAGCGGGAATAATCAGCCGACCGTTACCGGGCAACATTCGTAATAGCTGGTGAAACTGCCACTGTATGGCTTCAAGATCCGCATATATGTCTGCGTGATCGAATTCAAGATTGCTAATGATCTGGATGTCGGGGTGGTAATGAAGGAATTTCGCACGCTTATCAAAAAATGCCGTATCGTACTCATCGGCCTCGAGAACGAAGATGGATCCCGCGCCCAAACGCGCAGAGACATCGAAATCAACGGCCCGACCACCAATCAGAAAACCCGGTTTCAGCCCGGCCTGCTCAAGGATAAAAGCAAGCAGGCTGGTTGTCGTCGTCTTGCCGTGCGTACCGGCAACCGCCACGACCTGCTGATCGGCCAATACTTCTGAAACCAGCCATTGCGGACCGGACATGTAAGCCATGCGGCGATTCAGTATTGCCTCAATGATTGGCATGCCCCGCGACATGACATTGCCGATGATGATGACATCAGGTTGCAACTCAAGTTGGTCAGGTTGGTACCCATCGATAATATCGATACCGAGGTCAGCCAGTTGCTCACTCATTGGCGGGTACACACCCAGATCTGCACCGGTAACACGATGACCTGCCGCCCGTGCAATAGCGGCAATCCCCGCCATGAACGTTCCACAAATACCAAGAATATGCAGATGCATCGGTCTACCCGGGCTAGTTACCGATCCCATCCGGCATCAGCGCAAACAGGATTCTTGTATGCAGGAAAAAATACCCGATAGCTATCAGCAAACCAACAGCGTACGGTCGCGATAATGCACGTGACAGGATATGCCCATCGATTGTGACCGACCAGATCATGATCAGAAAAATAATGATAGTCGGCATTGCCGGCATCGATCCGGCCTCCAGTGTGACCTGTTGCCAGAGACTGAACGGGATGGATAATGCGCTGAGTAAAGCGCTGGTACCAAGCATCGCAGTTACGGTACGTTTATAACGCGCACGATAGCCGGCCACATTTAACAATAGCCACAATAAGCCAAATAACAATGCCAGGCTGACGAGCACCGTACGTGCCAGCACGTCATTCAGACCATGCGTGATAAGCGCGATTGGCACCTGGGTAGCAATATAGACCACCAGGGTAAACCAGAGCATAAACGACGAATCAGGCAGGTCTTCCGGCCCGGATCTGCGTAAAGCAATATTGATAAATGCCTGAACGTAAGCAAGCATTAGACTAATATATCGTACATAGACGCTACCCGCGCTTCCAAAAACCACAGTGTAAGGTCAATAGTATGCCAGTTAATAATGATCAGCTATGGTTGATCGACACTCAGGATGACCTGGATGCCTTGTGTCCTGCTCTCGCCGCCGCCGACCATATTGGCTGTGACACAGAATTTATGCGCACCCGAACCTACTCACCAAAACTGAGCCTTGTCCAGGTCGCAACTGTAACAAAAACGGCCTGTATCGATGCGCTGGCGGAAATCGATACTACAGAGTTCAGACAGATTATTCGCGAGCACGCAGGACCACTCATTTTCCATGCCATCAAACAGGATCTGGAGGTTTGGTATACTACTTGGCAGGAACTGCCGACGGCTATTTTCGATATTCAGATCGCGGCCGGATTCCTGGGTTTCCAGCCGCAGATCGGTTACGGCAACCTCGTCAAGGAATTACTCAACGTCTCACTTAAGAAAGA
Source organism: Chromatiales bacterium (assembly GCA_002729875.1). GTDB lineage: Bacteria > Pseudomonadota > Gammaproteobacteria > Steroidobacterales > SMWD01. Next base: position 10,475 of record PBZD01000015.1, read on the forward strand.
CCAGACCCAAACCGACTGGTTGCAACGACCACTGACCAAAGCCCAGATCCACTATGCAACCGATGATGTGGCATACCTGCATAAGGTTTACGATATCGTGCGTAGACGACTTGAAGACTGCGGCCGTTATGAATGGGTGCTGGCCGATTGTATGGCGCTCATCAGCCCAGAACTTTACGACATCGCGCCGGAAGATGCCTGGCAACGCCTATCCAGCGTAACGTACCTGCCGATCGAGGTACAGGCACGTGCACGCGCACTCGCCAGCTGGCGCGAAATGCGCGCCAAACAGGCCAATCGGCCACGTCAATGGATACTTGCCGATAAAGCATTAATCCAGATCGCCCATACCAACCCGGCCAAGACCAGCGATCTGAACGGCATCGCGAAGTTGCCAACGAATGTGGTGAAAAATCAGGGCAAGCAGATTTTAAACGCCTTGCAATGCGCCAATGACGAACTGGCCAACGGTCAACTCGATCTGGCTCAGAAACCCACGCCACTACCGCCTGAAAAAAAGCAGCTACAGCGATTGGCGGAGATCGTCCGCAAAACAGCCCGTGAACTGGACATCGCACCGGAGATACTGGCAACCCGGCGGGATCTCATTGGCATCCTGAACGGCAAAATCGACAACCGTCCGCTTGTGGGCTGGCGCCGCGCAATCATCGGCGACAAACTGCTGGACAGCTGTTGAAACAAAATCAGTCGGACAGCCCCTGCAACCCCAACGCCGCTTTAAGCCTCCCATAAACAGCGTCCATATCACCCTGACCATCCACCTTACGCAACAAGCCCGCAGATTGGTAATACTCGATCAACGGTTCGGTTTGCTGACGATAGACATCAAGGCGATTGCCGATCGTTTCTTCATTATCATCAGCCCGCTGAATCAACTCCCCGCCGGCTTCGGTACAGGCATCAAGCTCGCTCTCTGGTGAGAAATAAATATTCAGCAATTTACCGGTTAGCGAACAGGTACGTCTTCCGGTTAGCCGCTTTAGCAAAATATCCAGGTCAACATCGAGCAAAACCACTGCATCCAGCTTCTTGCCCAATTCTACCAACACCCCGCCGAGCAATTTGGCCTGCGCAAGGTTGCGCGGAAATCCATCAAGGATAAAACCAGCCTCGATATCCGGCCGCTGCAACCGCTCCTGAAGCATACCCAACACAATCTCATCAGAAACCAGTTCGCCGGCATCCATCGCCTGCCGGGCTAGCTGGCCCAACTCGGTACCGGCTGTTACCGCCTCGCGCAACAGGTCGCCGGTTGAGACCTGGATCATCGAATGCTCTGCCATCAGGCGTTGTGCCTGAGTACCCTTGCCGGAACCCGGCGCACCTAAAAATACGATTTTCATGGTCGCGGTAAACTACGCGCTCGACCGTAGCACGTCAATCGTTGAAACCCACGGGTTACTCGCAGGATTCGTGTTATGTTTCGAGTCCGCAAATCAACCCGCACAACCAACAGGAACAACCAATGCCAAAACAGGCCGCAGCAAAAAAAAATGCTTTTTACGCACAATCCGGAGGTGTGACTGCGGTCATTAATGCAAGTGCCTGCGGTGTTATAGAAACTGCCCGTAAACACCGAAACAAGATCGGCAAGGTCTATGCGGGGCGCAACGGAATCATCGGCGCGCTAACCGAAGACATGATCGATACCAGCAAGGAAACCGCGGCAACCATTGCAGGCCTGCGCCATACGCCCGGTGGTGCCTTTGGCTCCGCACGCTACAAGCTCAAGGGTCTGGACGTAAACCGAGCCGAATACGAGCGACTGATCGAGGTGTTCCGGGCGCATAACATCGGCTATTTTTTCTATAACGGCGGTGGTGATTCGGCCGATACGTGCTTTAAAGTGTCGCAGCTGTCAAAAAAACTGAAATTCCCGGTGCAGGCTATTCATGTGCCCAAAACGGTCGACAATGATCTGCCGATAACCGATACCTGCCCGGGATTCGGCTCGGTGGCCAAATATGTTGCCATCTCGACGCGCGAAGCCGCGCTTGATGTCGAATCGATGGCCAGGACCTCCACGAAGGTCTTCGTGCTGGAGGTTATGGGCCGGCATGCCGGCTGGATAGCAGCTGCCGGGGGGCTGGCCGGTAACGGTCGCGGTGAAGCACCACATATCATCCTGTTTCCCGAGATCCCGTTTGATAAAACTGCATTCCTGAAACGAGTCGCCGCAACTGTCCGTGACCATGAGTATTGCGTCATTGTCGTCAGCGAAGGCGCCGCCTGGCCGGATGGCCGCTTTCTGGCCGATGCCGGCAGGACCGATGCATTTGGCCACAAGCAGCTCGGCGGGGTCGCGCAGGTGGTCGCCCAGCTGATCAGCGATGAGCTGGGGCTCAAATACCACTATGCCATCGCCGATTACCTGCAGCGCTCGGCTCGTCACATCGCGTCGGCTACCGACGTCAAACAGGCCTATGCAGTCGGCAAGGCCGCTGTCGAACTGGCATTGGCAGGAGCAAACTCGGTGATGCCGGCGATTATCCGCCGATCGGACCGCCCCTACCGCTGGAAGATCGATACCGCACCGCTGAGCCGGGTTGCCAACCGGGAAAAAAAGATGCCCAGACGTTTCATCACCCCGGATGGCTATGGGATTACGGCGGCCTGCCGCCGCTACCTGGAACCGCTGATTGCCGGTGAGGACTACCCTCCATACGCCGGTGGCCTGCCTAAATACGTCCGGTTAAAAAATATTCCGGTCAGCCAAAAGCTGAAAACCAAATTTATGTTATGATCGCGCGCTGATTTGGGGGCCGGCCTGCGGACGAAAAGTCTTTATAACCGTGCGGTCGGCAAGCATCAAAAAGACAAATTTCATTCGGTGGGAGGATCCCAAATGCGTTCTACACAGCTAAGGTGCAGCCCATCGCACCTTGCAGACCTGTGTGCCGCGCCCTCTCCCGCCGGACGACAATGACGGAGTAACCCTTAGTATGTCAGTTGCGATTATCCTGGCCCTGTCCCTTTTCGGACTCGCTGCGGCCTTTTACTACTCGCGCTCGGTCAGCCGCGTTGCGGTCGATATGGGCGTCGAAGATGCCGACACGCGCGGCAAACTGCGCAAGATTCATTCGGCGATCGCCGAAGGGGCGATGGCGTTCCTCAAGCAGGAATACAAGTTCATGGCCATCTTCATGGTCCTGTTCGGCATCGTCATCGCCCTCCTGATCGATGATCACCACACCAATAACGTCAATGAAGGCATCTACACGGCCGTCGCGTTCATTTTCGGCGCGATCATCTCAATCGCCAGTGGCTACATTGGCATGAAGATCGCGACCGCGGGCAACGTTCGCACGACGGTCTCGGCCAACCAGTCGCTCTCCAGCGCGTTCAATCTCGCGCTGCACTCCGGCGCCGTTATGGGCTTCGCGCTGGTCAGCTTAGCCTCGCTCGGCATGCTGCTGATCTACCTCGGCCTCAAATATGTACTGCCGGACGATCTGCCACCGCACGTATTGATGGAAGTAATTGCCGGCTTCGGCCTTGGCGGTTCTTCCATTGCGCTGTTCGCGCGCGTGGGCGGCGGCATCTTCACGAAAGCAGCCGATGTTGGTGCCGACCTCGTTGGCAAGGTCGAGGCGGGAATTCCGGAAGACGATCCGCGTAACCCGGCCGTTATCGCTGACAACGTTGGCGACAACGTCGGTGACGTCGCCGGTATGGGCGCTGACCTCTTCGGCTCCTGTGCGGAGAGCACCTGCGCCGCCATGGTCATCAGCGCGGTTGCCTTCGGCGGCAACGTCGATGCGCTGCTGTATCCAATTGTCATCTCGGCGATCGGCATTCCGGTCAGCCTGATCGCGATTATGCTGGTCCGCGTCACCACCGAAGCCCAGGTGGGCCCGGCGCTGAAGCGCATGCTGATCATATCGAGCGCAATTATGGCCGTCGTCATGTACTTCGTGACCGACATGCTGGTGCCGGCGGAGTTCGTAATCGCCGGCGACGAGTATACCTCCCTCGGCGTATACCTGTGCTTCCTGACCGGACTGATCGCCGGCCTCATCGTGGGCCTGCTCACCGAGTACTACACGTCAGATGCCTACAGCCCCGTTCGTGAAGTGGCCGAGTCCTGCCAGACCGGTGCCGCGACCAACATCATTTTCGGACTGGCACTCGGTTACAAGAGTGCCGTTGGTCCTTATCTCGCGATCGGCCTTGCCATCTACATTCCGTGGTTGCTGGCCGGCATGTACGGTGTGGCCATTGCCTCGCTCGGCATGCTGGGCACGCTGGTCATCGCGCTGACAATCGACGCGTACGGCCCGGTGGCTGACAACGCCGGCGGAATCGCCGAGATGGCCGGCATGCCGGAACACGTGCGCGACCGCACGGACGTCCTGGACTCGGCCGGTAACACCACCGCCGCCATGGGCAAGGGCTTCGCGATCGGCGCTGCCATTCTGACGTCGCTCGCCCTGTTCGGCGCGTTCCTGACTCGTGCCGATCTGCTGCTGAAAGAACAGGACCCGACCTCGGATTTGCTCGGCTCGATCAACCTGCTCGACCCGATGGTCTTCACCGGCCTGTTCATCGGTGCCGTATTGCCGGCGCTGTTCTCGGCCATGACGATGAAGTCAGTCGGCGCGGCCGCGTTCAAGATGATCGAGGAAGTGCGGCGTCAGTTCCGCGACATTCCGGGCATCATGGAAGGCAAAGGCGAACCCGATTACGCACAGTGCGTCGCGATCTCGACGCAGGCTGCCGTTCGCGAAATGGTTGCGCCCGGCATCCTTATCATCGGTGCACCGCTCGTCACCGGGTTCCTGTTCGGTATCGAGGCCACGGCCGGACTGCTGGCCGGCTCGCTGGTCGCCGGCGGCGTTCTCGCGATCTCGGCGTCAAACTCCGGCGGCGCCTGGGACAACGCCAAGAAGTACATCGAAGCCGGCAATCTCGGTGGCAAGGGCACCGAAGTTCACAAGGCGGCGGTGGTTGGCGATACGGTGGGCGATCCTCTGAAGGACACGTCCGGCCCGTCGCTGAACATCCTGATCAAGTTGTCGGCCATTCTGTCGCTCGTCTTCGTACCGTTCTTCGTACAGTACGGCAGCATCCTGCTGAAGTTCATGTAGGAGCGACGCATTCGGAACCAAAAAAGCCCCGCAAAGCGGGGCTTTTTTTCGGCTGAGTTAACAGGTTTTCTTCCGAACGGTTTTTTCCTTGTGTATGTCTCGGA
>PBZD01000016.1 GCA_002729875.1 Chromatiales bacterium
CCATGTGCCGGATATGCAGCTTTGCCATCTCGTTGTCTGTCATGTCAATAACCGGGTAGCCGGTATTTTTGAGTGAGGTTAAAATTTCTTCGCGCTCCTCGTTACCATGGCGTAGCTCTACGCCAACAAAAATATTTGCTGCATTTGCATCATGGTAGCGGTAGTTAAATTCCGTGATATTGCGCTTGCCGATCGCTTTGCAGAAAGCCATGAAGCTGCCCTGCTGCTCGGGTATTTCCACAGCGTACAGCGCCTCCCGCTGTTCGCCGAGTGCTGCACGTTCGGCAATATGGCGCAGCCGATCAAAATTAACATTTGCACCACAGTTGACTGTCACGAGCGTTTGCCCGGTCATACCGGTCTTGCCGACATAACGTTTCAGGCCGGCAACCGATAGCGCGCCGGCCGGTTCTACGATTGCCCGCGTATCTTCAAAAATATCCTGAATTGCTGCACAAATCTCATCATTGTCAACAATGATGATGTCATCAACGAGCTGGTGGCAAATTCTGAATGTTTCGTCACCGACACGACGAACTGCTACGCCATCGGCAAAGGTACCTACATCTTTGAGCGTAACCGCTTGACCGGCTTTAATTGCTGCAGCCATGCTGGCTGAATCTTCTGGCTCAACACCGATTATTTTTATCTCCGGGCTCAGTGATTTTATATACAGGGCGATTCCGGCGATCAGACCACCGCCACCGATAGGGACAAAAACGGCATCGATCATTCCTGACTGTTGGCGGTGAATCTCCATACCGATCGTGCCCTGACCGGCAATGACTTCCGGGTCATCGAACGGATGGATGAATGTCAGCTGTTGTTCATTTGCAATTTTGAGCGCCTGATCATAGGCATCATCATAGGTTGCACCGTGCAGAATAATTTCTCCGCCAAGTGATTCGACAGCATTAATCTTAATCGTTGGGGTTAATTCCGGCATAACGATGATAGACCGTACGCCTAGTTCACGGGCCGCAAGTGCAACACCCTGAGCGTGGTTGCCGGCCGAACTGCAGATCACGCCACGAGCCAGTTCAGCCGGTTGCAGCTGAATCAGCTTGTTGTATGCACCGCGGAGCTTGAATGAAAAAACAGATTGCAGATCCTCACGTTTGAACAGCACATTATTGTCGAGCCGCTGCGAAAGGTGCGTGGCCGGTTCAAGTGGTGTCTCGATGGCAACGTCATAGACTCGCGCCGTGAGGATTCTGTGTAAGTATTCAGATTTCATGGGTTTTTTAACTGCTGCGGAGCCTATATTAAGTGAAACGGCCGTTCAGTCCTATAGATACAGGCAGATCAGATTGATAGGGTCGTCAGCCACGACCCCGCGCAGACTCTCAATCGTGGCTGGAGGGCGCTCCCGGATCAGGTGGTATGAGTTACTTGAGCAGGTCTGCCTGCCGCCGGGTCAATTGCTCGAGTTTGTAGCTCGGCAATATGAATAACCAATTTCCGTAACGGGCATTGAGTTCGTCGGCTTTGGCAGATGCCGAGGCAGGGGATGCTTCATCCTCGGCGACCGTGGTGAATTCAAAACTGACAAAATTCTGCTCGGTGCCCGGGTGGATATTCGCAATAATAACGAGTCCGGCTAAGGTCACGAAGCGCGTTACAACCGGTTGCTGGTCTTGCAGACCGGCATTTTCGCGTGTCAAGACATCATCGAAGGTAAGTCCGGTGAGCAGCGAGCCAATTGAATTGGCTGCACCGGGGGTGGTGAGTTCGCTGTCGACAGGTTGGTTGACCAGTTCGAAGTTGCCGGCGTCCGGTGCGTTCTTCTCGATGGCGACTGTCTCACCATCCGGATGCGTTGTCGTGACCCGGACAATATCACTCGCAGGAATATCAATAAGTGTGTGATCGAGCCAGTCGGCGGGTTCGGAATCAAGCTCAAGATTGGCCGCTATCAACAGGCTGGTGTCTGTGTCTGGCAGGCGAGCATAGGCCTGGCTGCCACGGATGCCGGTCATGCCTACAATAATACGATATGACGAGTTCAGGCTGTCGATGATGAGTTCGATACCGGTGGCATCTGCACTTGCAATATCTTCAACGCCAAGCCGGGCGTAGAGCGCCGGGTCTGCTGTTTTCTCTTCGATCACCATCGCATTTGCCAGTGCGATCAGATTCTGGCGAATTTTGCCGACATCTGCCGGGTAGTGACCACGTTCGACGACTGTCCAGCGTTCAGTGCCGCGCATCAGGGTCGTAACCGTTCGGTTGCCAGCAGTTTTTATCGTCAGCTTCGTGATGTCGTTCAGTGCGGTGTCGAGTCCGGGCAGGACTACTGATGTCTCAACACGCTCAAAGTTGTCGCGGTTTAATAACAGCAGCAAACTCATGACAAAAATAGTTGTCAGAAGAATAATGAAGGTACGGCGATTCACTGTCAGGCTCCGGTGCTGTGCTGAATATTTTGCTGCTGCCTGTTGCGGCGCAACAGTAGCGCTGTGATACTCAATATTGTGATCGCGAATGGTACAAGACCGATATTGATGACCTTAAGCCAGGTACCAAGATCTTCGATTTGCTGATCCAGGTTGCGCTGCACCTGGCGCAATTCCTTGCGAATTCGCAGCCGTTGTTGCTGGAATCGCTGTAGTTCGGTTTCTTGCTCGGGTGACAGGATAGTTGTACTCACATCTTTCCGGCTCGCCTGCAACTCACTGAGTTTCATCTCGGTATCGCTGAGTTCCTGCTGCAAACGTTCCTCGGTTTGCCGAAAACGGCTCTCAGCTTCGCGCTGCAGGTTTTGCACGCGTGTGAACGGGCGCGTGAAGGTCGCGCGGGCCCTGACACTGATCAGGTCCCCCGAGCCGGTCAGGTTGTCGAGACTGTTGATAATGAAATCACCGTTGCCGGCGAACGCCGTCGAGATGCGTTGTCCGAAAAAGTTCTGTACCTGGGCCCAGAGCCGGTCGGTCAGAATATCAGTGTCGGCGATGAGAATGACGTTGACCGGGCCATTCGATGTGGCCAGGTGTTCGATAGAATGATCGCCAGTCGTGAAGCCATCCGGAGGGCCGTCGGCAAACGCACTCGATACCGTGCCCCGGATGCGCGCGGCCATGGTGTATTGCTCACCGGTTGCTGCAAAGCCCTGACGAAGTTGTGCCGGATCACGGATGAAGGCCAGCCCGCTTGTAGTGAGTGGTGCGGCACTATCGCTTGATCTGATCAGCGGCATAACATCCACGGGTGTGTCTGCGGTGACCGTAATGAATCCCGGATAGCCCAGATTCAGGTTATGTAGTTCGGCGCTGACGATGTCGGTGCGGTCGATAGCGGTTTGGTCGATGCCGAGCAGGCCAATATGGCGAATCGGTTGAGCGTCGAACCCGGTAATTTGCAATGCAAATCGTTCATCGGCGATATATTCATCGGCTGCGACCGACAGGCCCCAGGTCTCAATGAGACGGTTAAGGTCAGATGCATGGCTGGCCAGCAGTGCAGCGGCCGGATTGTTCGGATCCTGTGGCGGCATGTCGGTTTCAGCATATGGATCGACCATTAACAGCGCCCGTCCGCCACCCAGGATGAACTGGTCGATGGCGTACAGTGTTGCGTCGGGTAACTCCTTTGGGTGCACGACGAACAGCACGTTTACCTCCGGGTCGATAGTGGTTGTCGTGCCGGTCAACTCGCGGATCTCGAATAATTGTTCGATCTGCGTCATAACAATCCATGGTTCGGATCTGCGCTGGGTAGCCGGATTGAAACTACCCCTGATCGGTAACCCGCTGATCAGGCCTACAACGGGACGCTGAGGGTCAGCCAGTGTATCAACCAGCCTGGCAAGTTCGTATTCGAGAAAGGTTTCCTTGCCCGGGTCGAGGAATGTAATGCGTTCTACATCATCGATGCTGTTGGTGCCGGCAATGCCCATATAGATAGCATCTGTAGCACCGCCCAGTGAGATGGCCTGCAGACCGAACGCGGCAGCCCGATCTTCGTCCTCGGAAAATGGTAAGGGATCAATCACAGTTACACGCAATCGGCCGCCGGATTGAGCAACAAATTCCTCAAGCATCTCGCGTACTCGCCCGGCATATGTTCTCAGTTGTGAAATTTCTGCTGTGGCCCGGTCGGAATAGAAAAAATACAGGTTAATGGGTTCGTTTATATTGCCGAGAATGTTCTTGGTGCCGGCGGACAGTGTGTACAGACTGTTCTCGGTCAGATCGAGACGCATGCCGCGAAACATCGTGTTGCTCACGGCTACTGCGATGATGAAGATCGTGGCAACGGTTACCAGTCCCGCTCGGCCGAGCGTCATTTTGCTGTTGCTCATGTCAGTCAGCCTTTTTCATGTCGAGAATAATGGTATTGGCATACAGCCAGGCACCGATAACCAGCAGGAAATACACAATATCTCTCAGATCCAGGACGCCCTTGCTCAGAGCATTGAAATGGGTCAGGAAACTCAAAGATGCGATCGCATCAATCATGGGTTGTGGTGCCCAACCGGAAAAGAAATCCAGCACCGGCTGGAAGCCACTGAGTAAGAATATAAAACAAATCACTATGGTAATAATGAATGCGACAACCTGGTTACGATTAGCTGCGGAGATACAGGCACCTATCGCAAGAAATGCGCCGGCCATTAGCAGGCTGCCGATATAAGCGGCAAAAATGACCCCGTTGTCCGGTTCGCCGAGATAATTAACCGTTATCCAGATCGGGAATGTCAGCGTCAAGGCGACGGCTGTAAAGCTCCATGCGGCCAGAAACTTGCCAAGTACCGCTTCGAACATCGTGACCGGCAGCGTCATCAACAGTTCGATGCTGCCTGATTTTCGCTCTTCTGCCCACAGTCGCATTGAGATGGCCGGGATTAGAATCAGGTACAGCCACGGATGGAAGCTGAAAAATGGCATCAGGTCGGCCTGACCGCGATCGTAGAAGCCGCCGAGGGAAAATGTCAGAAAGCCAATCAGTGCAAGGAACAGCACGATGAAGACGTAGGCCAGCGGGGTGGCGAAATAGCCGCGTAACTCCCGGGCGGCAATAATCTTGATTGTGTTCATGCTGCACCGTCTGCGGTCGTGATGGTTCGGAACACTTCGTCGAGTCGGCCTGATTCGAGCTTAAGCTGTTTGATAGGCCAGTTTTTTATGGCGGCGAGATCACTGATTCCTTTGAGGATGGATGCATCGGGCCCGGGAAATGCTGTGATTGTGCAGGTCTTATCGCTAACCTCGATATGTTCAACACCGCTGAGGTCCTGTAGTTGTTGGGTGATGTGATCAAGATCAGTCTTGCAGTCGAGTTTCAGTGTTACGGCATTATGAAAGCGTGAACGGTTGAGTAATGTTGCGGGTGTTTCATCCGCGACAATTCGACCTTGCGAGATGATGATTGCACGATTACAAACTGCATCGACTTCTTCGAGAATATGTGTCGAGATAACGATGATCTTATCGGTCGCCATTGACTGGATCAGTTGGCGCACTTCATGTTTCTGGTTTGGATCCAGGCCGTCGGTTGGCTCGTCCATGATCAGTACCGGTGGATCATGAAGAATGGCCTGGGCAATGCCAACCCGGCGTTTAAAGCCTTTTGACAATGTTTCGATGCTTTGGTCGAGTACCGGCGCGAGGCTCAGTCGATCGATGACGTCCTCATTGCGTTCGGCAGTCTTGCGGCGTGACAGGCCACGAATCCGGGCGATGAAGTGCAGGAAACTGCGTGGTGTCATCTCACCGTACGAAGGCGCACCTTCAGGCAGATAACCGATCAGCCGTTTTGCCTCGGTGGGCTGTTTTTCGATCGAGTAACCGCAGATCTCGACACTGCCCGAGGTCGGCGGCACAAAGCCGGCGAACATTCGCATGGTGGTAGATTTTCCGGCGCCGTTGGGTCCGAGAAAGCCCAGCACTTCGCCGGGTTGCACCTGGAACGAGATGCCGTCTACCGCAACCAGTGAACCATAATGTTTGCTGAGTTCATCCGCCCTGATCATCAGATTGTCCTGAATTCATATGTAAGAAAGAATCGTTGCCGACCTGTAGATTTCGGGTATTTTGCATAGATGTCGGGATCATGCAAGAGGGTTGGTGAATTTGGATCATCGACAGCCATGATTTCTTATATTTCCTCGCAAGACGGAATAAGCCCGGACGCTGCCCGGATATACCGTCAAGGAGTCGGATGAATCCGATTCGGTGCTGTATCGGACCCCTGGCGGGTCGGTTCAACCGGGCGTATCAACAGTATATTAATGAGAGCGATGAAGGTGACAACGGCAACGATCGCAAACGGGATGAGATAGCTACCGGTGGTTGTTTTCAGCTGGCCGGTCAGGATAGTGCCGAGCATGCCGCCGATGCTGTCGACGCACATAATGATCCCGAGGACTTTGCCAAGTGCTTGCTGGCCGAAGCTTTCGACACAAACGAGTTGGATCATCGTAAAGGAACCGCCATAACCGAGTCCGAACACGATCGTGAATACGGTTAATTGCATTGGATTCGTTGTCAGTCCGATCCCCGCACCATTGAATGTGAACAGGCACAGGCAACCTGCCAGCAGTACGGCGCTGGTGATGCGCATGACCGTACGTTTTGTGATCCGGTCGCTGAGCACACCGAACAGAAATTTGCCTGCCACACTGAAGCCAAAAATCATTGTGTACAGCCGCGTTGCATTCTGTGGTGTCAGGCCGGCCTCGAGTTCGAGAAAGATCGTGATCTGGCTGTTGATGGCCTGGAACGTGAACCACAGGCAGGTCGAGCCGATGGCAAGTACCCAGAGTGTTCGGGAGTGAAGCGCTGTGCTAAATGTTACGCCATCCGGCAGGGTTTGGTTATTTGCTGAGGGTAGGTTGGTTAACCGGCCACCGTCAGGGGCAAGGTTGATGTCGGCCGGGTGTTGCTTGAGGATTAGGAAGCCCGGTATAAGAGCCAGAGCCCAGAAGGCGATAGCCAGTGCGCCGATGCCCCATCGCCAGCCAAGCTGAGGATCATTAACAAGCGGTGAGATCAGATTCGGCAGTATCAGTCCGCCGAGGCTCGACATCGCCGTCAGCAGACCGATAACGGCGCCTCGGCGCCTGATGAACCAGTTTGACAGTAATACGACGTTGGCGAGGAGGCCGCCGAGCACCAGGCCGAATGCGAGCCCGGTATGCAAAACATACAATTGGGTGAGCGACTGAGCGAATGGATAGGCCGCAAAGCATACTGCCATGATGCAGATGCCTATGCGCAGAATTCGCAGCGGTCCGAACCGGTCGATCAGTACACCGGCAAATGGTGCGAGGATTGCAGTCAGACCGAACATCAGGCCAGTCGTCAGGCTGACCTCACCCTCGGTAGCGTTGAATGTTTCCATGAAGCGCGGAAACAGGTTCTGCGGCACAAATAGCGCCATGCCGTTGGTAAAGAAATAGATTAGCAGGCAGGTGCCGGCGATGTACCAACCGTAAAAGCGCCTGCCAGGGCGTTCACTAGTCACTGACAATGAGTTTGCCGTCGGTGTCGATTAGCTGAATCGATTTGAAGCCAAGTTCTACCAGTGTCGATTCGATCTTTGTGCGGTCACCGACTACAACCCACGATAGGTCATTCGGGTGTATATATTTTTCGGCTGCCGCTGATACGTCTGCTAAATTGAGTTGGTTGACCTCAGCTGCGTACGTCAACCAGTAGTCGTCGGGTAGATTGAAGCTGATGATCTTGTTCAGCGCGTCGATAATATCGGCGTTGGTTTCCCAGCGACCGGGAAGTGACAGTGTTTTGCTGCGTTTTACAATGCCGAGTTCCGGTTCAGTCGGAGGTCGGCTGGTAATGATGGCATCGAGTTCGGCCGTTATCTCGGCAATTGCTTCCCGGGTCTTATCTGTCTGTACCGGCGCATAGACCAGCAGCGGTCGTTCACCTCGTGCGCCGACGATCAAGCTGAATGCACCATACGACCAACCCTTGTCTTCCCGCAGGTTCATGTTGATACGTGCCGAAGATAATCCGCCAAGAATGTCATTCATTGCTTGCAGCGCAATTTCATCAGGGTTCGCACGCGGTGGTAGAAGCTGTCCGGCAAAGATCACGGACTGATCGGCTCCCGGCCGGTCGATCAGGAAGATGGTTTGTTGCTGGTTGACCGTTTTGACCTCAAGGTTTTTTTCCGGCACATCGTCGGGTCGCCAGTTGCCAAACAGTTTCTCAATTCGTGCCATCAATGCACCATGATCAACGTTACCAACGACAATGAGTTGTGCCTTGTTCGGTTTGAACCACGTATCATGAAATGCCTTAAGGTCATCGCGGGTGATCGCCGTGACCGAGTCGGTTGTACCGCTACCCGTCAACGGCTGGCCATAAGCGTGATCAGCGCCGTACAGCAGACGCGGCATGACTCGCAAGGCCATCGATACCGGTTGCATCTTCTCCTGCTCAATACTTGCCAGCGTGTTGCGACGCAGGCGTACGAGCTCTGCTTGCGGAAATGCCGGGTGCAGAGTGACATCAGCAAAAATATCGAGTGATGCGGCCAGGTTTTCGCTCAGTGCTGACATCCTGATTATTGCATTGTCGAGAGTTGCGCTTGCGCGCAGGTTGGCACCCAGTGATGAAAGGGTCTCGCTGATGTCGAGTGCCGAGCGATTATGCGTGCCTTCATCGAGCATCGCCATCGCCATCGCGGTGGTGCCCGGGCGTGAGAATTGGTCAGCCGCATAACCGGAGTCGAGTAGCATCGACATTTCGACGAGTGGTATATCGTTGCGTTCTATGACGATGACTTCCATGCCGTTGTCGAGTTCAGTGCGGGTGAATGGCGGGAAGCTGACCTCCGGTGCCGGCCCGGGTTCCGGTATCTTGCTGCGGTCGGCACCCTCGGGGGCGGGTGCAAGCTCGGGGTAGGGGTGTACCTCGATAATGAATGCATTGCGACCGAGCCATTTATCGGCGATCAGGCGCAGGTCTTTGGCGGACGCCGCATCGATGGCCGCCAGGTAGTCTTTGTAAGCGTCGGCGGAATTGCCGTAGACGAGGTTTTTAGCCAGTATGCCGGCTTTGCCGCTGCTGCCGCCGACCCGTTCGATACCGCGCAGAAAACCGGCCCGCATCTGGGTCTTGGCACGTTTGAGTTCTTTATGGGTCGGTCCATCATCGATAAAACGGTCAATTTCTTCGTTAATCGTGGCTTCGACAGCAGTGAGTTCAATGCCGGGCTGAGCGGTGGCCACCAGTCTCGTGATACCGGCGATTTCAAGCGCCAGGGGGGCCAGGATTACATCTGTAACGGTCTGCTCCGTGTAGGCAAGACGCTCATAAAGCCTTGAATTTTTTCCATTGGCCAGAATCCTCGCTGCCAGCGCCAGTTGCACTGCTTCGGTCGTCCCCCAGCGAGGTCCGGTCCACACCTTGTAGAGTCGCGACTGCGGAACCCGGTCCTGCATGATGCGGCGGCACTCGATACGGTGTTCGGGAATCCATTCTGTCGCCCTGGTCAGGGGCGGGCCAGGTGGTATATCGCCAAAATACAGTTCAACTTTCTGCAGCACGTCGTCGGCACTGACATCACCGGCAATCGACAAAACGGCGTTATTGGGTCCGTAGTAGGTATTGAACCATGCTTTGACGTCATCAATTGTCGCGGCATCAAGGTCGTCCATCGAGCCGATGGTTTCCCATGCGTAAGGGTGACCGTCAGGGAACAATTGTTTGAGTAGGTAGGACCAGACCGTTCCATAGGGCTGGTTTTCGGACTGGCGTTTCTCATTCTGCACGACACCGCGCTGTTCATCGAGCTTGGCCTGCGTGATCGAATCGGCAAAATGTCCCATGCGATCGGATTCAAGCCATAAGACAGTATCCAGGGCATTTTTCGGGATGGTCTCAAAGTAATTGGTGCGGTCGAACCAGGTCGTTGCATTCAGGTTGGTCGCCCCAAGTTGTTGCAGGAACAGCAGATATTCGTCGTCGTAGTTCTCCGAGCCCTGGAACATCAGGTGTTCGAACAGATGGGCGAAACCGGTGCGGCCCGGGGCTTCATTCTTCGAGCCGACGTGGTACCAGATATTCACGGCGACCACCGGTGCCTGGTCATCTTCATGGACAATTAATCTCAGCCCATTATCGAGAGTAAATTTCTGATACGGGATATTGATGTCACTGGTCAGGCCAGCCGGTGCGATACCTGCACACAGGCAGGTGAGCAAGAGACGGGTCAACCAAGGTGTTCCTGAACGCATACGGTCTGATCTCCTGATCCGGTCTTAAAACTGACTGAGAGCTAGTATACTGGGCTGGACATGGCGGGAAAGTTTTCCTGCATATTTCCTTCACTATAATCGTAGTTATGGTCAGTCACTCCTTATTAATTAAAAATGCTCACATCGTCAACGAAGGCCGCATGATCGATGGCGATGTGTTGATCAGGGCCGGTCGTATTGAGCGGATTGGCACCGGTATTGCAGCCGCCGAGGCGGTTGACATGATCGACGCGGATGGGTTGCACCTGTTACCGGGGCTGATCGATGACCAGGTGCATTTCCGCGAACCGGGCCTGACGGACAAGGGCGATATCGCAACTGAATCCGCCGCGGCTGTCGCGGGTGGCGTTACCAGTTTTATGGAGATGCCGAACGTCAAGCCACCGACCACGCACCGGCAGGCGCTGGAGGATAAATACGCGCGCGCGCGCGGCCGTTCGCGGGCTAATTTTGCCTTCTATCTGGGCGCATCAAATGACAATATTGATGAAATTCGTCGCCTTGAGCCGTCGCAAGCCTGTGGTATCAAGATGTTCATGGGTGCTTCGACCGGCAATATGCTCGTCGACGACCCGGAGGTACTCGACAAGGTGTTCGCTGACTCGCCGTTGCTGCTCGTCACGCATTGCGAGGACACCCCGATGATCACGGCGAATGAACAGGCGATGCGTGAAAAATACGGTGATGACGTACCCATGGCTGAACATCCGGCGATTCGTTCAGCCGAGGCCTGTTATGCCTCATCGTCATTGGCGGTTGAACTGGCGCGCCGGCATGATGCGCGTCTGCATGTGTTCCATCTGACGACCGGTCGTGAGCTTGAGCTTTTTACGCCGGGTCCGATCAGCGGCAAGTCGATCACCGCCGAGGTCTGTGTGCACCATCTGTTCTTCGATGAGTCGCGTTATGCGGATCTGGGAACGCAGATCAAGTGTAACCCGGCAATCAAGACTGCGGCCGACCGGGAGGCGCTGCTCGACGGCCTGGTGACCGGACGCCTCGATGTGGTGGCGACCGACCATGCCCCGCATCTTGCCGCAGAGAAGGCCGGGACTTATTTTAATGCCCCGGCCGGGTTGCCGCTTGTGCAGCATGCGCTGTTGAGTCTGCTGGAGCATGTGCACGACGGACGTTTGTCACTTGAACTCGTTGTAACCCGCTCGAGCCATGCCGTTGCCGATTTGTTTGGTATCACCGAGCGCGGCTATATCCGTGAAGGCTACCGGGCGGACCTGGTACTCGTCGATCTCAAGGGTAAAACCACCGTGTCACCGGATAACATCCTGTATAAGTGTGGCTGGTCGCCCTTTGAGGGCTATCGGTTCCGTTCGTCAATTGCCGCGACACTCGTTAACGGCGTGATAGCTTACCGGGACGGTATTGTGACGGATGAGATCGCCGGTCAGCGGCTTGACTGTAATTCTGCCCGTGATCTGCGCCCTTAGGGGAAGGATGGTAAGAATTGCACACGGCCGTCGCCAGACAGGTATAATCTGGCGTCTTTTTTGTAATCCGTATCCAACCTGCAAACAAACCGTAACGTTCCGTATCACCGCCAACTCGATACCAGCACCCACAGCATAAACCCATGCAACCCACGGATATTACCAATCCGGATTACTTCCATAAGGTCGTAGATTGCCAGCGAGGCTGTCCGGCTCATACGGATGTGCCGGGCTACATTCGCCTGATCGCCCAGGGGCGATTCTCGGACGCCTACCTGTTAAATAGACGTACCAACGTGTTCCCGGGAGTTCTGGGCAGGGTCTGTGACCGGCCTTGCGAACCGGCCTGCCGGCGTGGTCGCGTTGATGAAGAGCCGGTGGCTATTTGTCGCCTGAAGCGGGTCGCCGCAGATCTGCGTGACAATATTCGTGACCGTTTGCCGACTGCCCCGGTCGAAAAGAGCGGCAAGCGTATCGCGCTGGTGGGTGCCGGCTGTGCATCGCTCGCGGTTGCCAATGACCTGATGCCGCTTGGTCATGAGATCGTGATCTACGAGGCTCAGGATGTACCGGGTGGTTTGATGAGGAGCAATATTCCTTCCTTCCGACTGCCGGAGGATGTGCTCGATGAGGAAATCGCCCAGATCGTGGATATGGGGGTTGATCTGCGCCTGGGGACGGAGGTGGAGAGTCTCAAAGCGCTGCTGGGCGAAGGCTATGACGCCATCTTTATCGGTAGTGGTGCGCCAAAGGGAAAAAATCTGGATCTTCCCGGCCGCTATGAGTCCGATCGGATCCATATTGGTATCGAGTGGCTGGAGTCGATTGCCTTTGAGCACATCGACAGCGTGGGTCAGAATGTGCTGATTATCGGCGTCGGCAATACGGCGATGGATTGCTGTCGCAGTTCGTTGCGGCTCGGTGCGAAGAACGTCAAGGTTATGGCGCGCAAGCCGCGAGCATTTTTTAAGGCTTCCGAATGGGAGCTCAAGGATGCCGAGGAAGAAAACGTTGAGATCGTCGTTAATCATTCGCCCAAAGAGTTTGTCGTCGAGGCAGGTAAGCTTGTCG
Source organism: Chromatiales bacterium (assembly GCA_002729875.1). Taxonomy (GTDB): domain Bacteria; phylum Pseudomonadota; class Gammaproteobacteria; order Steroidobacterales; genus SMWD01. The sequence continues at coordinate 12,742 of PBZD01000016.1, forward strand.
GCATGAAGTTCGAACTCATGGAATATGACCTCGATGAGCAGGGTAAAATCGTGGCGCAACGGATTACCGGTGAAACGTTTGTACCGTGTGATGATGTGGTGCTGGCTATTGGCCAGGACAACGCATTTCCGTGGATCGAGCGCGATCTTGGTATTGATTTTGACCAGTGGGACGTACCGGTTGTTGACCCGGTAACCTATCAGTCAGGCTGCAAGAACGTATTCTTCGGCGGTGATGCCGCATTTGGTCCGAAGAATATTATCTGGGCCGTCGAACATGGTCATCAGGCTGCGATCTCCATTCATAAATATTGTCGGGGTGAGGATGTTGCCGACCGCCTCAAGGACGGCATGCACCTGTCGAGCACCAAGATGGGTCTTCACGAATGGTCATACAGCAACAGCTATGACGATGCCGAACGGACACTTGTGCCGCACCTGAGTTTGCTGGAACGCTTTAAGGATCTGGATTTTGAGGTGGAACTGGGCTTTGATGCGGAACGCGCCGTGAGAGAAGTCGAACGATGTCTGAACTGTGATCAGCAAACGGTTTTCACTGCAGGCCTGTGTATTGAATGTGATGCCTGTATCGATGTGTGTCCGGTTAAGTGTTTGACGATGACCCGCAATGGCGACGAGACTGATCTGCGGGAACGGTTGAGCACCCCGGCCAGAAATCTGCAACAGGATTTGTACGTGTCCGCTGCTTTGCCGCAAACATCAAGAGTCATGGTCAAGGATGAAGACTTGTGTGTACATTGTGGCCTGTGTGCAGAGCGCTGCCCGACTGCAGCCTGGGATATGCAAAAATTTACCCTGGCCGTGCCGTATGCGATAGATGAAAATGTTGCGCCTGAACCGGAACAGATTGCAAGGAAATGGGGTATCTGAATTCGGGCTAAGCGATCCCGTTAGTGACTTGCCTTCAGGTTTGCGTCGGCTATTTGCTCAGATCCCGCCAATTGCCCGGTAAACCTGGATAGATAAATTATGAGCCCTGGTATGAGTGCAGGACCGAGCAACAACGATTTTACAGTTCGCATTGCGAATGTGAACGGCACCGGGTCGGCCAGCGCCAATGCGCTGCTGATGAAGTCGTTCTTTCGTATGGGTATTCCGGTCGTTGGCAAGAATTATTTTCCGTCAAATATTCAGGGCCTGCCGACCTGGTATGAGATTCGTGTCAGTGGTAAGGGCTATATGGCCCGTGCCGGGCGTATCGATATCATGCTGGCGATGAATGCCCAGACTTACCGGAAGGATCTCGCTGATTTGGCCCCCGGTGGTTATCTGATTTACGATTCGACATGGCCACGTCACAAACTGCTGAATCGTGATGATGTGACGATCATCGGTATCCCGTTGGCAAGAATGTGTAATGATCAGTTTGCAACGGCTCGTTCGCGTGTGCTGATGAAAAATGTCGCCTATGTAGGTGCTGTGGCTGCGCTGCTTGATATTGACCTGGATGTCATCAAGGCCTCACTGGAAAAGATATTTGCCAAAAAGCCCAGTTTGCTCACGGCCAACCATGTTGCATTCAGGCTCGGCTACGATTATGCCAAACAGCATTTCGATAATCTGCTGTCATTTAAAGCAGAGCCAATGAATGCAACCAGTCAGCATATTATGATCGATGGTAATACGGCGACTGGACTTGGGGCGGTCTATGCCGGGGCGACGGTTGGTGCGTGGTACCCACTCACGCCGTCGACGACGGTTATGGATACATTTACAAGTTTTTGCGAACGCTACCGTATTGAAGAGGAAACCGGTAAGGCCAAATATTGCATTATTCAGGCTGAGGACGAGTTGTCCGCGATGGGCATGGTGCTTGGCGCCGGCTGGAATGGTGCCCGCGCCTTCACGCCGACCAGTGGTCCTGGTATTTCACTAATGAGTGAATTACTTGGCTACGGGTATTTTACCGAGATACCTGCGGTGATCATCAACGTGCAGCGTTGCGGGCCTTCGACCGGTATGCCGACGCGTACCCAGCAGGCGGATATCATGGCCTGTGCCTATGCATCGCACGGAGATACACGCCATGTACTGCTATTTCCGTCCAGCCCGGAAGAGTGTTTCTATCATTCCGTGGCAGCCTTCGATCTTGCCGAGCAGTTGCAGACCCCGGTCATTATATTGACTGATCTTGATATCGGTATGAATGACTGGATGATTCCGGCTTTGAAATGGGACGACAACTACAGACCTGATCGAGGCAAGTCACTTGATGCCGCGGCGCTTGAGAAGATGGAATCATTTCATCGATATCTGGATGTTGATGATGACGCCATTCCGTACCGAACTTTCCCGGGAGAACATCCAAATGGCGCGTACTTCACGCGTGGTTCCGGCCACAATATGTATGGCGCATACACCGAGGATTCAAACGAGTACCTGGAGGTTGTTGACCGTTTGCGGCGCAAGTGGGAAACCGCCAAGCAATATGTTCCCGAGCCGGCTGTTGATTACTCGGATAAATACAAGGTTGGCATTATCTCGATCGGTAGTTGCGATTGCGCCGTTATCGAGGCGCGTGATGAACTACTTGCTTCAGGTAAGGGCACAAATTATCTGCGGGTCAAGGCATTCCCGTTTACCGACCGGGTGCAGGAGTTTATCGATAGCCACGACAGACTTTACGTTGTCGAGCAGAATCGTGATGCTCAATTGCGTAGCCTGTTGATGATTGAGACTGACGTTGTTGCAGAGAAACTCGTGCCATTGCTGTTTTACGATGGATTACCAATCAATGCACGGGGCATCATCGAAGCCATTAATCAGGATTTGGCCGAGGGAGTAGCGGCATGAGTTTTATTGCCAAACCGAAGGTCATTCATCCACAGAGCCCAAGAAATAAACTTGGCCTGACCGTACGTGATTATGAAGGCGGCATGTCTACATTGTGTGCCGGTTGCGGTCATGACTCGGTCACGGGCGCGATTGTGCAGGTTGCCTTCGAACTGAGTATTCCACCCCACCGGATGGCGAAGCTTAGCGGTATTGGCTGTTCATCAAAGACACCGGCTTATTTCGCCAAGCAGTCGCACGGCTTTAACACGGTGCATGGCCGCATGCCCTCGGTTGCCAGTGGGGCAAACGCTGCAAATAGTGATTTATGGTATATCGGTGTGTCCGGCGATGGCGACAGCTTGTCAATCGGTCTCGGTCAGTTCTGTCACGCTATTCGTCGTAACGTGAATATGCTGTACATCATTGAGAACAATGGCGTTTATGGCCTGACCAAGGGTCAGTTTTCAGCCTCTGCAGATCTTGGCAGCAAGGCAAAGAAGGGCGCGGAGAACCAGCAGCCACCTATCGATCCATGTCGTATGGCAATTTCAATGGGTGCCGGATTTGTGGCCAGAAGTTTCTCGGGCGATAAGGAACAGCTATTACCGCTGATCAAGGCGGGACTGAGTCACAAGGGTTTCGCCGTCATTGATGTGATCTCGCCATGCGTAACATTCAATGACCACGAAGGTTCGACGAAAAGCTACGAATATACGCGACAGCATTTCCATCCGGCGATCCAGGCCAATTACGTGCCGCCGTCTGAAGAACTCAAGGTGCAGTACAAAGCCGGTGAGGCAATGCCAGTTATATTACACGATGGTAGCCAGATCATATTACGCAAGGTTGCCGGTAAATATGACCCGACCGATCGAGCCTCGATCTACAGTTACCTCGAGCAGTATCAGCAGGCTGGTGAGGTTATCACCGGTTTGCTGTATTACGATGATAATCTCAAGGAAATGCACGACCTTAGCAATATCGTCGATCAACCGCTGTCTATGATTGATCATGCCGAGTTGTGTCCGGGTGATGACGCTTTGCAGGTTTTGCAGAACGTCTGGCGCTAGCACGCACGCACAGTCGAGCGGATTGTCATGCAAGCAGTGTGTACAGAAAAATTGGTTGCTATTGACGCGTTATGAATATTCTGGGTTTGAGTTCCTATATAGCGCCGTGGCACAGTGGCAGATGTGAGGCCGCTATATTTACCGGGATAGCGGCTCGTGGCCATCGAGTCTATATGACGATGGAGGGACGCCAGGAATTCGAAGATTATTTTCGTAATCATGGCGTTCACCTGATTGATTCCTATCCGCGCGTAAAAATTGATTTTCCGGTTATAGCCAGGCTTAGGCAATTTATCCATGCTGAGAGCATCGATGTTGTCTATGCCATGAATTCGCGGGCGATTGCCAATGCGGCATTCGCGGCGATCGGCACCGGCGTAAAAGTGGTGAACTATCGTGGCACTGTCAGTGGTGTCTATCGTTATGATCCGACTGCATACCTGACTCATTTGCATCCCCGGGTAGACGGGATTATTTGCCAGGCTAACGCCGTGCGTGATTATTTACGCCAGCAGGTTTGGCGGGACATTAAAATTGCAACTGTTTACAAGGGTCAGGATATAAATTGGTTTACGGGTGAGCGGGCTGACATGGAAGAATTCGGGGTCGGGGCGGATGACTTCGTCGTAACCTGTGCCGCGAATGTACGGCCGAGTAAGGGCGTCGATGTATTGCTGGCCGCGACGAAACAACTGGCCGACCTCGATCGTCTGCATGTGCTGGTTGCCGGTCGCGACACGGATAACCCGCAATTTCAGTCAATTGTGGCGAATTCGCCCATGGGCGACAGAATCAGGCTGCTGGGGACCCGGGAAGATGTCGTCAAAATTATGGCGGCATCCAATTTATATGTTCAACCTTCGATTTCCGGGGAAGGCCTTTCCAAGGCCGTGCCCGAGGCGATGGCTAATAAAGTGCCTGCCATTGTTACCTCGACAGGAGGCGTTAAAGAGTTGATAGAAGAAGGCAAGACGGGCTTCGTCATACCCGTGCGTGACCCCGGGATCATGGCCGAGCGAATTCGCTATTGTTATTCACATCCTGAGGAAACAAAAAAAATGGGTGAGGCCGCACGGGTAAGGCTTGGGAAATATTTTTCGATCGAAAATATGGTTAATGGTCATATCCGGTTTTTCACTGAGCTCCTGGCGGGAGATATATAGGATTTTCCACCGTAGTCTGCGCGGAATATCGTGCCGAACGTGGACTGGATTTTCCGGGCTTGTGGATTGACAATGGTGCCGGATTATCGCGGTATGCTCGCTTAGCAGCGCGTAGTCAGGCGGGGCTACGGGTTGCTGTCGACCACAGTATCTATCGTGCCGAGTTTGTTACGTTACTGGCGCCGACCGGAATCGACGGCACGCTGCGACGCAGATTTCGCAAACAAAGCCTGGCCGGGCATATAAACCAGAAAACCGGTCGGCTTGATGATTTGATTAATGATTGGCTATGTTCGCAGTCGCTTTGGCTATGATTATGTAGTTGTTGATATTCAGAACGATGTCGATGTTCACCGGGGGCGGGGGAAGAAGCGCAAAATGCGTTATTAAGATGGGTGCAAGAACAGTGATTGATCAGTGGAAATACCATGCCGTTATTGTTTGCGGATTATGGATTGGATTCGGCAGCGCATCGGCTGAAACGGCTTATGTTACCGATAGCCTGCAGCTTGGCGTTCATCAGTTACCCGATACCAGCGATCGGGCATTCACACAGCTTAAGAGCGGTGAGCGCGTAGAGACATCCGAAGAAAACCGATATCGTATACGGGTCACCCTTAAGGATGGACGCACGGGTTGGGTTAAGAAAAATTATCTGGTTACAAAGAAGCCGGCTATTTTGCGGGTGGCAGAAGTTGAGCAGGAACGAGATGAAGCAATTGCCGAACTCAAGTCACTGGCCTCGGGGCTTAAAGGTCGTGAGGCCCGGATCAGTGAAATCGAAGTGCAGCTTGCGGCTCGAGAGGCCGGTGCTGAGGCAGAAATGGATGAACTGGTGCAACTCAGGGTAGAAAATGTTGATCTTGCCGAGCGTCTCGCAGTCTATGCGTTCAGCGTACCGGGCACCTTGTTTTTTGTGGCGGCTGCCGCAAGCTTTGTGGTTGGGTTTCTCCTGTCCTGGTGGTGGTTCGATCATCGTGCCCGGCTACGTCATGGAGGCTTTCGTATCCACTGAACTTGCAAGCTGTAATGCAATCAGGAGTTAGCGACAGTGTCGGTCAGGTGCTCTGTGAGGTTGCAATTCCGCCCGTCCGCCGTACCCGGAGATTCTCGACCAGGGAGTAGACAGCCGGGACAACGATGAGTGATAACAGTGTCGAAGTCACCATGCCACCAACTACGGCCACCGCCATAGGTGCCGAGAGTTCAACGCCGGCACCGAGTCCGAGTGCCGGTACCATCATTGCGAAAATAATTGTGAATGATGTCATCAGGATCGGACGCAGACGCATCGGGCAGGCCTCCAGCAGGGCCGCATCAATCGCCATACCCTCATCGCGCAACTGATTGGTACGGTCGACAAGTAAGATCGAATTCTTTGCGACAAGGCCCATTAACAGCACCAGGCCGGTCATCGAGAATACATTGAGGGTATGGTCAAAGAGGTTAAGTGCTGCGATTCCGCCGATAATCGCAAGCGGTTGTGCCACCATGATAATCAGCGGCTGCGAATATGAATTAAACTGGCTTGCCAGCACCATGTAAACGAGTACCAGCGAGAGCAGGAAAGCGAAACCGAGTGAATTGGATGTGTTGCCGAGTTGTTTGGCGCGGCCGAGCATCTGCAATGAATATCCCGGAGGCAATACATCAGTTGCAACGCTATTCAGGCGTTTGATCGCATCACTAAGCGAGATTGTCGGGTCGCTGTAAAAATAGGCGGCATATTGTCGGTCGAGCCGTGAAATAACGGCCGGACCAAGATTCTGCTCGAATTTTGCAACCGAATCGAGGCGTGCGAGTGCGCGATTCGGAGTGCGCAGATAGATCTTGCTCATATCGGCCAGGTTGAAGTCGCCGGCCGCCTTGAGACGAATATCGTAGCGTTCACCGTCGCCCGGCTCGTCGCTGAATTTTGCAACATTAAGGCCCCCGGCCAGCACATTGGCAGCCTCGGCAATGCTTAGTGTCGACAGGCCGAACTCGGCGGCAAGCTCACGATTAACCGTAAGACTTGTTTGCGGTAAATCAAGATTCAGATCAAGATCAAAACTTCCCATCTCCGGGTCTGTAGACAAGCGGTCGAGTAACTCACGCGACAATCGTGCAACGCCCACCAGATCGGGACCTGTCAGCGCAAAGTTCAGGGCCTCGCCGCGGGCTGTGCCGGTGAAGGTAAATGCCGACGGGAATGCCCGTACGCCCGGTAGTTTTTCGAGTTTCTCACGTACTAAAGGTATCAGTTCGTATTGTTTCAACCGGCGCTGTTCCGGCGGTACCATACTGGCGTAGATTATGCCTTCGGTGACCTGTGATGACCGGCCACGGCCCATTGTTGCATACGCTGTGGAGATATCGTCAAAAGACAGCAGTATCTTCTCGACCTCAGCCATTCGGTTACTTCCGTAGGCAAGGCTGGAGCCGAGCGGTGTCTTGACGACGACCTGGAAACTGCCCTCATCTTCAGGTGGGAAGAATTCACCGCCCAGTCCAAAGAAAAATACCGGCGTCAGCAGTACGATCAGCAGTGCGGCAAGCAGTACTTTCAATCGGTGGCCGAGGGTCCACGCGATGATTAAACGATATTGATGATCCAGGCCTTTTAAGGTGCGAGTTATACCCGTATAGATGGAGCCGCCATGGTGCTCGACCTTTATATAGCGAGAACAAAGCATCGGTGTCAGCGTAATCGAAACGAATAGCGATACGAGTACACCACAGGCGACAACCACGCCGAACGCCCGAAACAGCTTGCCCGGAATGCCGTCCATAAACAGCACCACGGTAAAAATGGCCGCAAGTGTCAGTGTCGATGCGACGATAGCCAGCAGGACCTGGTTGGTGCCTTCAGTGGCCGCATTGACCCGGTTTTTTTCCCCGGCTTCAAGACGCCGCTGAATATTTTCCAGTACAACGATTGCGTCATCGACCACGACGCCGATCAATATCAGCAAGGCGAGCATGGTGACAACATTCAGTGTGTAGTCGAGAAAATACATGACGAGAACAGCACCGAGCAGCGATACCGGGATAGCTGCGGAGACGATTAATGTTGCGCGGATACTGCGCAGGAAGAACCAGACGACGAGCGCGGCAAAAATAGCGCCTGCGAACAGGTGTTCTTCCATCGATGCAATCAGTTGGAGGATATACTCGCTGTCATCGTTTGATATAAACAACTGAATACCCGGTGGTAATTGCGGAATTACGTCTTCATTAAGACGTCGTTTGATCTCACGGCTAATCTCGACTGTATTGCGGCCGGCAATTTTGACGATGCCAAGACCAATGCCCGGCTCTGTGTTGAAGCGGCCGAAAGTCCGGTTGTCGGAGAGTCCGTCTTCAACGTCGGCGACATCACGCAGGTAGATTGTGCTGCCGTCGCGATAGCCCAGAATCAGGCCCTCCAGGTCTTCCGGATGATGGTACTCAAGATCGAGCTTCAGTAATTCTTCGTGTTCGGCGTCTACCAGGTAGCCTCCCGGTAATTGGATGTGCTCATTGCGAAATGCCGTGATGATATCCTGCACCGTGATGCCAAATGCAGTCAGCTGGTCCAGATCCAGGTTGACCCGAATCGTGCGTGGTCGCAGTCCACCGATGATGATGCTGCCGACGCCGTCTACCGTTTCTAGTTTCTTCTTGACGCCGCGTGCGATCTGGTTCAGTTGCTGCAGTGTCCGGTTGCCGATAATTGTCAGCCAGAACACCGGAAATGCGCTGGTCTCTGTTTTCGTGATGATCGGAGGTTCGGCCTGATCCGGCAATAGCCGCAGCACCTCACTCACCTTGGCCTGTACCTCGTTAAAGGCAACATCGATATCTTTGCCGAGATCAAATGATGGTGTGATGATGGATTGGCCGGGCGATGAAGTTGAAACCAGCTCATCTATCGCCGGGATACTTGCTACCGCGCCTTCAAGGACATTCGTGACGCTGACATCGACATTCTCCGGATTTGCTCCGAGTAGTCGGGTTGTAATCTGGATTTTGGCAAAATCTATGTTAGGTACGCGCTCTACTCCGATATCCTGATACGCGACGATACCGAACATTACTATCGCAAGATTTAACATTGCGGCGAACACGTAACGTTTGACTGAGATCGACGCGAGGCTCATGGCGTTACTCGATGACCGATACTTCGCTGCCATCGGTTAGAAAACCGGCACCATCGACGATGACGGTTTCACTGCCATGCAGACCGCTGCGAATTTCGACAAACCTGCCGCTGCGTTGTCCGCGCTCTACCTGTTGTTCAGAGACATTTTTACCGTTGAGCACATAGACGACATTACCAGCCGGGCGGCGTACGATGGATATTTGCGGTACCATGATGACTTCTTCACGGGTTTCGATGATTACCTCGGCACGCACGCTGGCGCCGGGGCGCCAGTTGCCGGGGTTGATGAGGTCGATAATAACCGCAACCGAACGATTCGCCGGATTAATGCCCGGCCGGATATCGGTAATTTTTGCCGCCACCGGGGTACTGGTCGAAGCGGGTGAACTAAGCCGCACACTCAGGCCGGGGCGCAGCAACGGTGCTCGGTATTCGGGGAACGGCAGCCGTACGCGCAGATTTTCAACATCGATCAGATCAAAGGCAATCATCCCCGTCTGCAGATAATCACCAACATCGATGTGGCGTACGCCAATTTCTGCACGTACCGGTGCGACCAGTTCCGTTTCGGTCAGGCGCCGCTGGCTATCCGCCACCTGGGTGTTTGCTCCGGCCAGTTGTTCGGTTAATGCTGCCAGGTCTCCTGCTACATTCTCCAACTGATCCTGGGCAATCAGCTTGTTCGCAAACAGTTGCTGAGAGCGTTCAAACTCCCGGTTTTTTTTTGCATGCAGCGCTTCCAGTCGCCGCACTTCAGCCTGACTGGCTTTTTTGGCCAATCGGTACTGCTCGTTGTCGATACGCGCCAACACTTCACCTGCTTCGACACCCTGGCCTTCATCGACAAGTACGGTGACTACTTCACCGGCTACCTGTGCGGCTATCTGCGGTGAACGGCGGCTCTGAATGATGCCGACAGCCGTTTCGATCTGCTCTACATTCATGCGATCAACCTGGGTCGTCGTGACGCGAATAACGCGACCCTGGGCAGGGGCATCGGTAATCGTGAGCAGCAACACGGATGCAGCCAGCAAAAGTTTGCTTATGGCTGGTAGAGGCAGGGCTGAGGGCATACGAATAATCTGTTGGTATTATTTATTGCAACGTAGTCTACTGGTAAACCGGCAGCCGGTTATAGCGACGATCCCGTTTAATCCACTGCATGGCGGCAGAGCAATAGTAATGCGTTTGGTCGGGGCCGGCTATCAGCCCGCTGGTAATCGTCGCAGCAGATCACTTGCTACAAGTTATAGCCTTGTTCATCATGCAACACTATATCGAGTCCTTTAGTTTCCTCATCTACGGAGACCCGCAACCCCATTGATACATCGATTATCTTCAGGATGGCGAAGGTCACCAGTCCACACCAAGCCAATGTCGCAACGGCGCCCAGCGCCTGAACCCCAAGTTGACTGCTAATCGTCATGCCGTCAGGCAATCCAAACCCGCTGAAAATACCCAGATTTGGGGCGGCAAATACGCCGGTCAGCAGGATGCCAAGGCATCCACCGACACCATGTACGGAAAATACATCGAGCGAATCATCGATTTTAAACCGTCGTTTAATCATTTGTGTCGCTGTGAAGCACATACTGCCACCGAGCACGCCGATAATGAGCGCTCCGCCGGGACCGACAAACCCGGAAGCTGGTGTGATCGTGCCAAGTCCGGCAACCATGCCGGTGACAATGCCCAGCATGCTGGGTTTGCCAAACCGCATCCATTCACGGCTCATCCATGCCAATGAACCCGCCGCAGCGCCTATATGTGTTACCAGCATTGCCATGCCGGCCGAACCGTTTGCAGCGATTGCACTGCCTGCATTGAAACCGAACCAACCGACCCACAGCATTCCCGCACCCATAAATGTCATTGGCAAATTATGCGGCGGCATCGGGGTTTGCGGAAAACCTTTGCGATTTCCCATAACCAGCGCTGCAACCAGCGCCGCAACACCGGCATTAATATGCACGACAGCACCACCGGCAAAATCCATAAAATCAAGTTCAGCCAGCCAGCCACCGCCCCAAACCCAGTGTGCAATTGGAATATAAACAAGCAACAACCAAAGGGTCGTGAAAAGAAACATGGAGCTGAACCGCATGCGCTCGGCAAAACCACCGACAATCAGTGCGGGCGTGATAATTGCAAACGTCATCTGGAACATGATAAACACCGTTTCCGGGATCGTACCCTCCACGGAATCGGTGCCCACACCGGCCAGAAAACTCTTCTCCAGGCCGCCGATAAAGGCCTGCGCCCCACCGCCATTTGTGGCGAACAGGCTGTAGCCACATATTAACCAGACAATCGAGACCATGCAGGCAATCGCAAAACATTGCATTAATACAGACAACACATTGCGCGACTGTACGAGACCGGAATAAAACAGCGCGAGCCCAGGCAGCGTCATAAACAATACGAGTGCGGTTGAAGTCAGCATCCAGGCCGTATCACCGGTATCAATTTCGGCCGCGACCGCCGCCTCCGGCAGCATTAAAATCATGAACAGCAAAACAGCCGGCAGAATAAATCTTCCCATCACTACACCCCTGATTATTTTCTTCACAATTGCAGCCGGGCAATGATTTCCATAACTTATAGTGCTTCGTCGCCGGTTTCACCGGTACGAATTCTGACTGACTGCTCAAGATTGGCGACAAAAATTTTGCCGTCACCGACCTTGCCGGTCTTGGCAGCCCGGGCAATCGCTTCTATAACCTGTTCGACGCGTTCATCGTTTACTGCAACCTCAACTTTGGATTTGGGCAGAAAATCTACGACATATTCAGCGCCTCGATAGAGCTCAGTGTGACCGCGTTGCCGGCCAAAGCCCTTGACCTCGGTGACCGTCATACCGTGAATACCTTCTTCATTCAGCGCGTTACGGACATCGTCCAGCCGGAACGGCTTGATTATTGCCGTAATCAGTTTCATATCGATACTTCCCCTCAATCCTGTTTGTTTTCTTCTTGAACTGGCGAGCGATTTTACATGAGGCCGCCAACATTGTCCCACTCTGTGACTGTTATCAGCAACCGCGATCCTGGCCTCGGTACCAATGCAGCAAGTCGGCTGTGTCCCGGGATGAATCCTGAGCGGCCAATTCACGTGCTGCCACTGAGACCGGAACCTTGGGGTAGGCGCTGCGGCTGGCAAACTGCGCAAATTTCAGGAACCTGAATGCATTAAACCAGCGTGATACCCGCTGCCGGAAACTCAGGTCGGATGCTACGTTGGCGGCAATTTCATCAAGCCGGTCACTGATTCCCTGGCTGACGAGAAACTGGTGGAGTACGGCTGGTAATCCGGTCATGAGTGTAGCCATGTTGGTAGGATTCGCCTGCGCAAGAGTTGCACAGAATGTCGCCAGGTCTCTAAATATCTGTGGCGCGAAGGTCTCGAGCTCGATGCCGGTCTCCAGCGCACGGTTAATTGCCGGACCGGTGCCGAATGGTACCCGTGCCGAGCGCCGCACCCCCGGATAGACCGTCGTATCATTCAATGCCCGATAGCCGCCCACAGCGATTAGCTTCTGAGCAAAATAAAAATCCTCGCCCCCCTGGCGCAGATTCATACCGCCCTGTGCGACATAGGCTGCCGATGAACAGGCCAGTGCTGAACCTACCGTGTGAAATGCATAGGGGAACCCGGCAAGTCGTTGCCCGGCAATGTAGTACCTGAGATGCAACTCGTAATCAATCATGGCGCGGTGAACCGGATCAGGGCAGGCAAACAAATCCGGATGCTCAAAATAAATCGAAACTCCGGGGCATTCGGGATGCTCGACAAACCCATCATGAAGCCGCACCAGGTAGTTCGGTGCAACACTGCAGTCAGCATCGAGGCAGGCTATGACCCCGGTGCAATCGGTTGTTGTCGCGATGCGTGCGGCCGCTTCATCCATACCGATCTTGCGCGCGAGGCCGACCCCTGCCCGGGCAATCGGCAGGGCGTTGTGCTCTATCACATGGCCTTGCATCCAGTCCGGCATTCTGCCAGCCGCAAAATTACGCACACTGCATGCCGCCGTATCGTTGCGTTTCAGTGTGTCCGCATCCGTGCCGGCAGGCGCATTGACCACGACAATTATCTCGACATCGCAATCGGGGGCATCACAGGCCGCCAGTGCAGCCAGCACCGGGCCGATGTCCGGTTCATCGAAGCAGGGGATGACCACGACCAGACCCAGGTCTGATGAAGCTTTCGCAATGATGTCAAACGGGTAGAATTGGCGCTTTAGCAAATACCGCTCGACCGCCGATCGTCGCCCGGCGATGGATGCGGGCGAGTGAGCCGTCATCACAAGGAGTTACTGTTGGTTAAAAAATCCATTGATGTGCTTGTTAACACATCACCAGACTGGGTCAAGGTCGTCTGCCGGGATTTCAATGCATTTCTGCTTGACCATGCCAACTGTGAGCGTAAGGCTTCAGCCATGGCTATGAGTTTCATCGTCAAGTACCCGGACCGGCCTGCTCTGATTCCGGCCATGATCGACCTGGCCCTTGAGGAAACCGAGCATTTTCGGGATGTTTACGAGATTTGTGCTGCCCGCAGGCTGACTCTGCGGAAAGACGAACCGGATTTGTACGCCAACCAATTGCTTATAGCGGCCCGGCACGGACGAGATGAACGCCTGATTGATCGCATGCTGATAGCCTCGGTTATCGAGTCGCGCGGCGCGGAACGTTTTGCGCTGCTGGGTCGTGAACTGGAAGATGAGACCATGCGGGCATTTTATAGCCGTCTCGGCAAAGCAGAACTTAAGCACGGACACCTGTTTGTGCACTTGTTGCTCAAAGAGTTTGACGCACAACTCATTTACCCGCGTCTGCATGAACTGCTGGAACTCGAAGCCGCAATAGTGGCAGATCTTGAATTGCGGCCCGCTCTGCACTGAGTAAAAAAATGCGTCAAATTTATCCGCCAGTCATTCAACCGGATGACCGCCGGCCTGCCAGCCGAGCATGTGCCCCTCAAGTTCGATGATCCTGGTAAAGCCCCTGCTGTGCAGGAACGCATCCGCAGCGACTGCGCGTCGGCCTGACCGGCAGTACAGTATGATGGGTTTATTTTTATGGCTTTCCAGTTCGGCGATGCGTGCCTTGAGCTCGGTATGGGGAATATTTATAGCGCCGGGAATGTGACCGTCTGCAAACTCATCTTGTGATCTGACGTCGAGGATTAGCGGCACTTTGCCGGCGACGATCAGCGCATCAAGATCAACCGCGGTTATTGGTTTATTGCTGTGCGCACCGCTAATACTACATACAGTTAACAGGGCAAAAGCAATAATCAGTGTAAGTTTGTTCATGGTGCATGATCTCCGCAAAGCGTTCAGATTGCTGCGATCTTATCATCTGGATGTCAATATCCTGTCATGGATGGCCGGTTATTTGTGTCGGTAGATTCGCCAGATGCGCAACCCCAGCAGTACGGCAATGATCAAACAGTAGATCAACGGTTCCATAAGGTCTTTTTTGACTTGCCAGTAGAAATGCCAGCAGGCCAGGATTACGGTGAGGTAGACGAGTCGGTGCAGGTGCTTCCAGTGTCTGCCGAGTTTCCTGCGCCAGTTATTGGTTGAGGTGATTGCGAGCGGTGTCATTGTCAGCAGGCCGAGGAAACCAATCGTGATGAACGGGCGCTTAAGGATGTCCTCGATGATGGCGGCAAAATCAAAAGTTTGATCCAGGATGAGATAATTCAGGAAATGCAGCCCGCAGTAGGTGAAGGCAAACAGGCCCAGCATGCGCCGGAACCGGATTAGTGATGGCCCGGTAACCCAGGTCAGGGGGGTTAACGCGAGCGTTGCACAGAGCATGCGCAGGCCCCATATGCCTAGCGTGTCCTGGATATTTTCTATCGGATTGGGTCCGAGTTGCAGCGGGCCGACTGCGAATATCTTCAGTATCAGCCAGAGCAAAGGAGCACAGCAGGCAATGAAAACAGCCAGCTTGCCAAAGCGCTTGATGATAAGCGGTGTAATCAATGCTCGGGTAGTTCAGAAGTGCCGGGTCAGGTCGAGGCCTGTGTACAGGCTGGCAACTTCGTCGCCATAGCCATTAAACATCAGGGTTGGCTGTTTCTTCGCAAACAGTCCCGAGCCGATACGGCGTTCGCGCGCCTGACTCCAGCGCGGATGATCGACTTCGGGGTTCACGTTTGCATAGAAACCATATTCGGCCGGCATTGCATCCGACCATGTAGTATACGGTCGGGTTTCGGTGAAACTGATACGTACGATCGACTTGATACTTTTAAAGCCATACTTCCAGGGGACGATCAGGCGGAGTGGCGCACCATTCTGGCCTGGCAGATCAACGCCGTACAAGCCGGTTGCCAACAGTGTCAGCGGGTGCATTGCTTCAGCGATGGTCAGTCCTTCGCGATACGGAAAATCGAGTACCCCTCTGCGTTGTCCGGGCATCTCCGCCGGCCTGTAGACTGTTTCAAAGGCAACAAATTTCGCCTTCGAGGTTGGTTTGAATCGTTGCAGCACATTGCTCAGCGAAATACCATTCCATGGCACGACCATTGACCAGGCCTCAACGCAGCGGAATCGATAGATTCTTTCTTCGATTGCATGCGGGCCGATAATATCCTCAAAATTAAATTTACCGGTAATCTCTGCTTCACCATCGATTGTGACGCTCCAGGGACTGGTGTTAAACGCTCCGGATAATTTTGCCGGATCCTCTTTGTCGAGGCCAAATTCATAGAAATTGTTATAGCGGGTGATGTCCTCAAATGAATTGACCTCAGGGTTGGCGGCAGGGGTTTTGTCATCGGCGCCCGCGCAACCGGGAGCGAACAACAGGCTGGTGCCGGCCAGTGCGGTCGAACCGATAAAGTCTCTGCGATTCAGGTAGTTGTGTTCCGGTGTTATCTGGAATGATCTAATCACTGGTTTTTGTCGTATCAGCATGGCGAACGGTTCTCCGTTTACTAGGATTAGTCTTTGCCGAGGTAGCGACCATTCAGGCCCCAGTCATAGTCGATAAACCGGATAGAAAATTTATCCAGACGAAGCATGTCCTGTGTCGGTGCATCGTCTGCAAAGCGTGCAAGGTAGCGTTGTAGCGAGCCGCCGGCTGCAATGAAACCATCTGCATGCCACTTGAATATCCTGGATAGAAAGGCTGTTTGTCGTTTGGTGTCAAAATGATTTCGGGTCGGGTCGTTAATAAACTGTTTTGCTGCGTCATGTAATTGTTTGTCAAGACGTTCCGGGCGGTATGCCTGGCTCGACAGGCGTGGAGAGGATATCGATGCACGAATGAGTGCAAAATGGATGCGACGGTCGCCAAGTGTGATGATATGTTCATGTTCAAGTGTTCGCAGGCTGATCATTTTGCCGAGTACATTAAATTTCTGTTTTTGGAAAAAATTTCGTCGTCCCCACCAGCCTGAAGGAGAATGGCCGTTCAGGATGCCCTGAATCGCGAGTGCGTTATATGCATTGATATAAAAAGCCAGTTTGGCACTGGTTGAGGTCAGATCGTCCGACTGTGTCGTGCCAAGTTGTTCGACAAATTTTCCAAACTGCGGCTCGGATGCGATGCCGTCATAGTCGATAAATCCGTTACGGACATTACGGGCCAGTATTTCATCAAGTACGTCATAGTCGGGAAGTTGTGCCTGTGCGCTACTGACGAGCAGGGCAAGAACCGACAGCAGCCCGGTTAGCAGCAATAACCCGAGGCCGGTTATTCTCCGGCTGCGAACAGGGTGTCGGTAGCGCAAGCCAATATTTTCTTCCATAAGCAGTCTGATTCTCAGGTTTGGCATGGATTGCTCTCGCATTGCACTATACTGCTCCGACCATGAATATCACCAGTAAAATAAACACTGTGATCCGGCTGTGCACATTAGGTCTTATTATCCTGATTGCTTTGTCCGGCTGCGAATCAGGGGGCGATGTCACGATTGTTAACCTTGGCGGGACAACCGTGCCCGATACGCCAGGTGAGACCGTCTGGCTGAACTTTAAGCAAACCGCGGAAACAGCTTCCGGTGGCCGGCTCGAGTTGCGTCCGTTGATCTATGGCCAACTCGGTTCAGAGGAACAGTTACTGTCCGGTTTGCGGCGGGGTAGGATTCAGTTTGCCAACCTGTCGGCACAGGTCACCTCCACGGTCGTACCTGAATTAGCGCTTTTATATGCCCCATTTCTGTTTGACGATGCCGGGCAGGCCGATTACGTCTACGATACCTATCTGACCAGCCTGTATCGTGACTTGCTGGCCAGGCATAACCTGCATCTCGTTACGTGGTACGAAATCGGTTTTCACTCAATTTATGCGACCACTCCTGTCATCGTTCCGGCTGATGCGCGGGGCAAGCGGTTCCGCGTCTCGAGCAGTCTTAATGCGCGGCTGTTCGCCGCAGCGATCGGCACCGATCTCATCCCGCTTGGTTTTGGTGAAATTGTTTCAAGTTTGCAGACCGGCCTGATCGAAGCAGGAGATAACTCCGTCAGCTTGTATGCAGGCACCGGAATTGCCGACGAGGCGCCACATTATTCATTAACCCGCCACGCCTTTGGGGTTTCCGTCATCGTTGCCGACAAAAAATGGTGGGATGCGCTGCCGTCCGGGGACCGGGCTGTGTTGAGCGACAGTTTTCCGTCGATTGCCGAGACACGGCAATTGTCACGTGCGCAGGATGTGGCCGATCTGAATGATCAGTCACGCGGTATCATCACCCATGAGCTCAGCGACGAGCAACGAAAAGCGTGGCGGACTGCAACTGCAGACGTGACCGGGCAACTCATCGAGCAACTCGGCGGCCGCGCCCATGATATTCAT
Source organism: Chromatiales bacterium (assembly GCA_002729875.1). Taxonomy (GTDB): domain Bacteria; phylum Pseudomonadota; class Gammaproteobacteria; order Steroidobacterales; genus SMWD01. The sequence goes on from PBZD01000016.1 coordinate 30,706, forward strand.
GCTTTAATCCTCAAGGGCAAGGCTGAATACAAGCAACGCATTAAACAGCAACCGTAATTCTGTGGGCTGACCGGGATAAAATAATCCTGTCGTAGCCGGAAGATAGATAACCGCCTCACAGGTAATACCTGAAGAAGGAGAATTACAGTGTCGTCAGTGTGTTTGCCGTTAATGGATTTTGCCAGGACGTTCCTGTTCGGGTTTGCCGTATGCCTCGCAGCCGGATGTTCGCCGGTCGGCAAACCTGTCGCAAACCATGCCGCTGATAATCCGTTTACAGAGGCAGGGGAAAATGCCGCAGCAACCATCACCGCAGATCAGATTGTCACACATGTCAAAGTGCTGGGTTCGGATGAATTTGAAGGTCGCAGCCCGGCGTCCAGGGGTGATCGGCTGACGCAGGCATACCTGATTGAGCAACTGGCGGCAGCCGGCTACATGCCTGCGGGTGTTAGCGGAACCTGGCTGCAGCCATTCAAAATTGTCGGCATTGATACGGTAGCACCCCGGCTCTGGACATTTTCTCTCGCTGGTCAGCAGCAGGATTTTGCTCACCGCGATGAATATGTCGCGCTGAGTGGAGTGCAGGCTGATACTGCGATCATCGAGGATGCCGAAGTAGTGTTTGTCGGTTATGGCATACAGGCACCGGAATATGACTGGGATGATTTCAAGGGCAGGGATTTGTCCGGCAAGGTATTGTTGATGCTGAATAATGACCCGGAGTGGGATCCGGAGTTATTTGCTGGTGAACGGCGCCTGTATTACGGGCGCTGGGTTTATAAGTTTGAGAGTGCGGCGCTACAGGGCGCAGCCGGGGCGATCATTATTCATACGACTTCATCGGCGGGCTATCCGTGGCAGGTTGTTGAGACGGGGTGGACCGGCGAACAGTTTGAATTGCCGGCTGCAGGTGAGCCGCGCAGTCAGGTGGAAGCATGGATGACTGAAGCGGCGGCCGGCAGGCTGGTGGCGATGGCCGGCAAGGATTTGGCGGCCCTGGCAGCAGCAGCCCGCAGTCATGACTTTGAGCCGGTGCCACTCGGCGTGACGACTGCCATGACATTGAACAACACGATTACCGACAAGGAGACGGCTAACGTACTCGGCATTCTGCCGGGCAGTGATCCGGAGTTGGCCGGGGAGGTGGTCATCCTCACAGCGCATCATGATCATTTGGGTATCGGCGAACCCGATGCGAGCGGCGATCGTATCTATAATGGTGCGGAGGATAACGGTATGGGGATGGGTATGGTCCTGGCAATAGCCAATGCTTATGCATCAATGCCGGTAGCACCCCGCCGTTCGATGTTGATGTTGTTTGTTGCTGCTGAGGAACAGGGTCTGCTCGGGTCCCGGTTTTATGCCGACAATCCGACCTTTCCAGCCGGGCATATCGCCGCCAACATGAATTATGACGGTGGCAACATATGGGGTCGGACGCGTGACATCACCTTCATCGGTTACGGTAAATCAACGCTCGACAGTGTTGTAGACCTGGTGGCGGCGCGCCAGGGAAGGATAGTCAAACCGGATCAGTTTCCGGATCGCGGTTACTACTATCGCTCAGATCAGATCAGCTTTGCGAAGATTGGCGTACCGGCCACATACTTCGATAAAGGTATGGATTTTATCGGCCGGCCGGCTGACTGGGGCCGGCGACAGATAGAGGAATACGAGGCGGTTCGCTATCACCAGCCGAGTGACGAGTATGACGAAAGCTGGAACCTCGAGGGTGCCGTTGAGGATGTCCGGTTGGGATTCTGGGTTGGGTTAATTGTCGCCAATGCTGATGAGATGCCGGCCTGGAGTCCGGGGGATGAATTCGAAGCGGCCCGAAAAGCTGCTCTGGATGCGCTAATGGAATAGCTGGCCGGAGTCCGGTGGTATCTGACAGCAATTATTTACGGGATCTCAATCTCGCTGATGCCAGGATTGCGATATTGCCGGTGAGTGCGAGTGCGACACCGATAAGAATGTGCAATTCCAGTACCAGGTTTTCGAACATGGCTGATAAGATCAGCGCGACGATCGGGATCATGACCATCGAGTATCCGGCCCGATCGGCACCGATACGACCCAGCAGGGTCAGGTAGCAGCCGAACGCAACAACTGAGCCAAACACGGCCAGGAACAACAGCGATACGAGGTAAGCCGGTGACAGGTCGATGTCGAACGGTTTACCCTGGGCAAGGGCCAGCCCGGTATTCAGTAACACACCATAAAACATGCCCCACGCTGTCGAGGGCATGACCGGCAGGCCCTGACGTTGAGCAACCTGTGCGATGATGTTGCCAAAGGAGGCCAGTAAAGCCCCGGTTAAGGACAGGCTTGCGCCGATAAAAATATTATCGGACAGCGACATATTCTGAATGGCCGGCAGGAAAATAATAAGAATGCCGATGATGCCGAGTGTGGCACCAAGGTAAGTGTATTTGTCTATGTGTGCGCCGAGGAAAATACGTGTGTTGATAATATTCAACCAAACCATGGCAGAGAAACCAATCGCATTCAGGGCAGACATAATATAAATCTGAGCCGCATAAGCGGCCACATAGTTCAGTCCGAACAGAAAGACACCCATTAGCATGAAATAGCGATGCGCTCGCCAGTCGAAGCGCAGCGACCGGCCGGTAAGTGCGCACCAGGCGAACGCAACTGCAGTTGCTATCAGGTAGCGATATACCAGCGACACTTCGGGGGCGATATCGCCGAGCTGGAATTCGACGGCCAGCCAGGTCGCACCCCAGATCAGCACAGTAAAAAAATAGAGTATAAAGTTAGTCATTGTTGGAGGCAGGCTTAACGACTAGCACTGTACGTTGTGGTTACAGTGTTGGATCACACCTGGTTCCCGGGTTGATCCATGACTAATACCGCTGTGCCGATGATCTTACCGTTGCGCAGGTCATCGAGTGCGTCGTTTGCCGCTTCTAGCTGGTAGGTTGTGATCTCCGGGTGGATTGGCATCTGGCTGGCCAGCGCCAAAAAGTCCCTGCCGTCGGTGCGGGTAAGATTTGCGACAGAGCGGATCTGCCGTTCAGCCCACAGATCGGCATACGCAAATGACGGGATGTCACTCATGTGGATGCCCCCGCAGACGACTACCCCGCCTTTCTTCAGATCCGTCAGGGCCTTGGGTACGAGGTTGCCGTCCGGTGCGAAAATCAAGGCCGCATCGAGCGCTGCCGGTGCCGGTTGATCGGAATCTCCGGCCCAGACAGCACCGACGCGCAGGGCGAATGCCTGGGCAGCCTCGTCGCCGGGCCTCGTGAATGCGTAGATCCTGCGTTTTTCATGACTGGCAACCTGGGTGATGATATGAGCCGCCGAACCAAAGCCGTAGATCCCTATACGCGTCGCGGCCCCGGCCATCCGCAGGCTGCGAAAGCCGATGAGCCCTGCACACAGTAGCGGTGTTGTCTCAGCAGCCGATAGGGAAGCATCCAGTGGGAAACAATAGCGCGAGTCAGCAAGCATGTAGTCGGCGAAGCCGCCATCGACATGATAGCCATTGAACTGTGTATGGTCACAAAGGTTTTCACGGTTCGAACCGCAATACTCACAGGTCCCGCAGGTATGTGCGAGCCAGGCAATACCGATGCGCGATCCGGGCGGCAGGATGGCTTCCGGTCCGGCTGCCATGATATCGCCGACGATCTGATGCCCGGGGACGATCGGGTAGTTTATTGCGGGTAGTTCGTTATCCTGAACATGCAGGTCGGTGCGACAGACACCGCAGGCGGCGACCCTGACCAGCACCTCGTAAGGCCCTGGTTCGGGTATCCGACGGTGTTCCAGCTGCAGCCGATCACCCGCACCGCGCAAAACCATCACGCGCATCATGGCGTTATCACTTTGCTTCATCATGGCCGGTATACGAACTGGGAGAACAAGTTCCTGTGCAGGCCATTTGGCCTGTCAAGGTGGGGTGCGACAGGTACGCTGTGGATAACTGTAGCACTGCCCGGGGTTTTTGTCTGTCCATATTGCAGCCGGTCGTGTTGCGCAGCCTTTCGCGCGTAAAGATATGGCGTTACCGTTAGTATTGGGATGATATTGCGTAACAGGAATTCTGCATTGCCGTCACCCGATACGGCATTACCCGGTCGCTCCGAGTTGATGCCGGGGTCGTCGGCGCACGATGTCCTCGGCCACCCATTGCGACCACCATTCCCCGCTGGCATCGAGTGTGCCGTATTCGCACTCGGTTGCTTCTGGGGCGCCGAACGCGTGTTTTGGCAACAGGCTGGTGTCTATACAACGGCGGTCGGCTATACCGCAGGCTTCACCCCGAACCCGACCTATGAAGAAGTCTGTTCGGGTCAGACCGGGCATAGCGAGGCGGTACTGGTTGCCTTCGAGTCGCAGCGTGTCGACTATGCAACGTTGTTGGCCTTATTCTGGGAATCGCATGATCCTACGCAGGGTATGCGCCAGGGCAATGATAAAGGTACTCAATATCGGTCGGGGATTTATTTCAAGGGCAATGCCCAACGTGATGCGGCTCAGCGTACGATGGATGTCTTTCAGGCTGCGCTGCTGGCTGGCGGACGCGGAACGATCACGACTGAAATCAAGCCGGCAACTGAGTTTTATTATGCCGAGGAATATCATCAGCAGTACCTGGCCAGGAATCCGACTGGTTACTGCGGATTAGGTGGTACCGGTATTCATCTGCGGGACAGCCGGCTGCCTTAATCGAATCGGGTTAGAGGCTGGCGCAATCCCCACTGCAGTGGCTGTCAGCGGTGATTCACCGGCGGGATAGCGGCAAGGTATTGCCGCAGCACAAACTGTGAAGCCGGCCACATTATCCCAAACGGCAATCGTTATTATGTCTGAATCTCCCCAAACCCGGGGTCTCAGGGGCGCGTGTTGCTGCAAAAGCGGATTAAAATTGATACGGCTAATATTGAGCAGGGCATGTACGTCGCTCAGCTCGATTGTTCCTGGCTTACGACCCCGTTTCTCAAACGCGGTTTTCAGATTTCCAGCGATGACGAGATCCAGCAGCTCAGGAAGTTCTGCAAGTTTGTTTATGTCGATGCGTCACAGAGCAAGGTGTCGGAAAAAGACATCCTGAAGGCTCATAACGACTCGGGTTCAATCGCCGACCCATTTTCCCAGGCCCGGATTCGTCGCCGGAGCCAGGTGTCCGGTAATGGCATGCGAGGTCTGGGTAAATTAATCCGGCGAATTGCATCCCGTCGTCCAACGAATGGAAATGCAGTTTCTGGGCGGGTTCCAATAAGTGCTGAGGCACCACGGGCGATGGAGTCCTATATTAAGGTGGCTGCGGTAATGGATGAGGTGTTGGCGGGGGTTAGAAAGGGTTATCCGGTTGATATCAACCTGATTTACCAAGCGGTTGCACCTATGGTTGCAAGCGTGCAACGCGATCCTGACGCGATGGCCTGGCTTGGCTTTATTCGCAAATGCGAGCGAGGGGGTCACAGTTATACGGTGACGGCGGCTATTTGGGCGCTGATCATGGGCAATGAAATGGGTCTGGCCGGACGACGGCTCGCCAATCTGGCTATTGGTGCGTTATTACTCGACATCGGTAATACGAAGATTCCGCAAGAAATCTTCATGAAAGACGGTCCGTTGACCTCCAAAGAATATGAAATCATGCAGATGCACGTGAATTATGGTTTGGAAATAGTTAAGAAATCTTCCGGTGTCAGTGAGGAAATTATAGAAATGATTGGTTGTCATCATGAACGACTCGATGGCAGTGGTTATCCGCACGGCATCGATGGTGATATCCCGGTATATGGACGAATCGCCGGCCTCATCGACAGCTATGATGCGATGATTTCAGAACGGCCGTACGCCGACCATAAATGCGCCTATGATGCCTTGTGCGAGCTTAACCAGTTGGCAGAAGTAAAATTTCAGAAAGAAGTTGTCGAACAGTTTATCCGTGCGATCGGTATGTTTCCTACGGGTAGTCTGGTGGAACTGAATACGGGTGAAATTGCGATGGTTATTGAGCAGAATGCCGCCCACCGACTTCGACCTAAGCTGCTCGTGATTCTGAATGCAGAGCGGCAATCGTTACGGCGAGCCAAAGTCGTTAATTTGTCAGGCCTGCCCGATCGGGCGGGGCAGAAGAATGCCCTTTGGATTCAAGGTGGTTTTCAGGCTGGTTTGTTTGACATTGACCCGCAGGATTATTTTCTGAAACCACGGGGTAATGCCTGACAGGTGGCAAGGTCTTGGTCGGTGTCCCGTTTAATGCCATCAACCGCAGGCACCCGGGCCAGTAGGGTGGTAACAAGATCGGGCCGGCAAACTGAATCTTAAGCAGGTATCGAATATCCCATCATTTCGCGGGTTCCGCGACGTGGAATCCAGCAAAAAAACGCCCCGCATGGTTCCTTGGGGTGGCTTACAGCCTTATTCCATAAAGGTTGCAGCTCTTCAACCTGTTTCGGCAATCCATGCTACGGTTTTCGTTAGGCTCTGCTATATTTACAGGGTACAGGTGTTAAGTAATTGAGCCTGTTTCCCAAAAAATAATAATAATACAGGGGGTATCTGTGGCTACCAAGAAAATACTTCACGACACTGCACATGTTCGTAACATTGCACTGGTCGGGCATTCCGGTTCCGGAAAAACAACATTACTGGAAACTTTGCTTGCCAGGGCAGGCGCAATCGGATCAGCTGGCAGAATTGACAAAGGCTCGACCGTTTCGGATTTTCTCAAGCAGGAAAAACAGCATCAGCATTCTCTGGATATCGCCGTTTGTCATTTCGATTATGGCGATATTTTTGTCAATATCCTCGATACACCGGGTTACCCGGATTTTTCCGGCCGCTCGATGAGCGTGTTAGCCGGAGTTGAGACCGCAGCTGTTGTTGTCAATGCAGAGGCCGGTGTCGAGATGGTTGCGCAGCGACTCATGGACTTTGCCGACAGCCAGAAGTTGTGCCGGATGATTATCATCAATCGAATCGATGCTGATGGTGCTGACCCCGAAGCAGTGCTGGCGCAGGTCCGTGATACATTCGGCAATGAATGTCTGCCGCTTAACCTGCCGGCCAACGGAGCCAGTACGGTCGCCGACTGTTTTTTTAATCTGTCTGATGAAACACCGGATTTTTCATCTGTCGATGCCGCACATACCGAAATGATCGATCAGGTTGTCGAGCTTGATGATGAATTGATGGAGATCTATCTTGAACAGGGTCAGGATATCACTCCTGAGCAACTGCACGATCCATTCGAGCAGGCGTTACGCCGCGGTCACCTGGTTCCGGTATGCTTCGTTTCAGCCGAAACCGGCGCTGGTTTGAATCAGTTGTTGAATATATTTGCAAAGTTGATGCCGAGTCCGCTCGAAGCAAATCTACCGGAGTTCCTCAAAACTGAAGGTGATGATACGAAAGTCTTCAAGATTACCGGTAGCCCGCAAGATCATTTCATCGGTCACCTGTTCAAGATTAATGTTGATCCGTACATCGGGCGTATGGGAGTTTTTCGCGTCCACCAGGGAACGGTTAAGGCGGGTGACCAGGTATTTATCGGTGAACGTCGTAAGTCATTTAAAGTTTCCCACTTGTATAGATTGCAGGGCAAAGAAACGATTGAGATTGTACGCGCCGTACCCGGTGATATTTGTGCTGTATCGAAAATCGAAGATCTGCATTTTGATGCGGTTCTGCACAGCAGTCATGATGAAGATCAATTTCACCTGAAGTCTGTCGGGCTGCCGTCGCCGATGTATGGCGTTGCGCTGGAACTGGCTCGCAGAGGCGATGAAAAGAAGCTGTCAGATGCGTTGCATAAATTGATTGCGGAAGATCCGAGCCTGCTGCTCGAGTTTAATGCGCAGGCTAATGAGACGGTGCTCAGGGGGCTGGGTGAACTTCATTTGCGGCTCGTATTGGAGCGCATGAAGGATGATTTTGATATCGAGGTGTTGACGCATCCGCCGAAGATAAGCTATCGCGAGACAGTGACCCGGAAGGCTGAGGGGCATTATCGCCACAAGAAGCAAACCGGTGGGGCGGGACAGTTCGGCGAGGTGTATCTGCGTATCGAACCGCTCAATCGCGATGCTGGATTCGAGTTCGTTAATAAGGTTGTTGGTGGGTCGATCCCCCATCAGTTTATTCCGGCCGTAGAAAAAGGGGTTCGGCAGGTATTGAATCATGGTGCAATTGCAGGTTACCCGATCCAGGATCTGCGCGTTACCGTCTATGACGGCAAGCACCACTCGGTCGATTCGAA
>PBZD01000017.1 GCA_002729875.1 Chromatiales bacterium
GGTGAGTGTTATATCTTTGAGCCGAAGCTCGTTCCACCCTCGGGAGAGTCATGAGACAACGCGCGTCTGGTGCGCAGGCACGTAGTGACGGCGTAATCATCCAAATACACCAGACGCACAAGGCGAGGGACGAAACCGTCGTGCAGAAAAATCGAATGACGAGACATTGGTCACGCAGAGAAAACAGGGGAGAGAACAAGACTTTGGGTCGAACACTTGCAGCCGACTTGATTGGTATTTCGTAAGATTTTCAACTCATGGCTCGATACAATGTCAGCCCAACATCTTAGTGGGACTTCCCGAGCACAAGAGTCCAGGACTTGCCTCTTACCACGATTCTCGTCGCGGGCGGAGCGATTATCTCCATCGCTGCGAAGCGCACAAGTTCCGGCAGATCCTCCCATCGGAAAGCGGAGGAATCTCGTGCGTAGTACTTCATCATGGTGAGATTGCTCGCAGGAATAACCTTATCTGCTTCGAACCATAGACAGCGGCGGTTGATGGCGACCGGGTCTGGGTGGATGCGGAATCTGGTGAGCGCGAGATCTATCGCAACTGCCAAGGTGCGGCGAAACGAATGGGAGGAAATGCCCAAACGCACAAGCTCCGCGAGATCGATGTGGTTGAGGAGGTCGGGCAGCGCGAAAGTGCAGATGAGGCACTGTCTGTCTTCATACATGTCGCAGCGACAGTGAAGTTTGGATGGGGGAAGATCCACCATTCTCCCCTTGGTGCGCATCATCGTCACCCACGCCATGCGAGTCCCATCCTCTTTCATGAAAGTTATGCTTTCAATATTGGTGAACTGTCTTAAGCGCCAGCCTAAAAGGAGCCACCAGCAGGCATTTTCCCTGCGCGACGTAAGTTTGAGGAGCTTCGCCCAGGTTTTGTTTGTTATGACCGTTGCGCCTTCCGGCGTAATAGTCGGTAATATCCTCTTAAGGGCGTCTGTACCTAGTTTGCGGACTTCTGAGTTAGGGTTGGCGATCAGCCCGCTCAACGTTGTAATGTTTAACGCGCTGCCCATATAATTGAGCAACGCTTTGCCGCTCGTTACTTTGGACCTGAACAGCATTTCGTCTTCTCTAACGGGCCCGTCTTGCTCGACCTCGCACAAATACAAGCCGTAGTCCCACAAAACGTTGTAATCAATTTGTGCACTAGCATTAAATTGGACGTCTCGGATCATGAGAAACGTGAAAAACGCCTTTATGTGCGAGGTTTTGCTCTGTTGCGAAGTCTCTTGCGATGCTCTCTCGAGTAGAGGGTGTCTCAGGGAACTTTCGCTCCTTTCGATACCACCCGGGAGGCGTATGCAGATTTCGCCTTTCTCATTAATCCTGTAGGATGTGCCGCCGTTGCCGTGTCGAGAACGATAAACGTTTTCGACTTTTTTGCGAACGGCGACATTCGAGGAGTTGGGGCGACCACGAGGACGAGGCATTGAAACAGATCCGTAGAAAGAAGAAGAAACCGTAGGCAGGCGGCCTGTTGTTCATGAAGCAGGGAATTTACGAATGCGACTCGATAGATCAGAACTTCTGAGGAATATGAAAAATCGAGAATCAGCCTTGCAACTCACTCACCTCGTATCCATCGCAGATTTTCGAAATCGTGCTTCCCACTGTCACATCAGCATTTCAGTATGATATCATGTTCTACCTGCTCAGTCGGGCAACCTCCACCGTTCATTTGAACACACACACACGCACAGGACATTCAATCATCGTGTTACATGCTCAAACAATGTTCGCACTGTCAAGCCCTTCTCTGGAGCTCTCACATGTCATCATCAGCCATTCTTTCAGGCTCTATCGGTGCGTTAGTCAGACCTCCCTTCATTGCGCCTCCACTCTCAGCTACTCCGTCCTGCGCTATTCCCCCATCTCTCCTCCACTCCATCACCTCCTCTAGCTTCGCCTCTCACGGATCTTGCTCCTTGAAACGGTTAGCCGATTGTCTTGGCCTTGAACTCGTCGATCACAGCAGTCGTCGTCGGGTGATCTCCGCCATTCCTGTCCCGCATCTCGACAATCCACACGTTCCAGTCGATGGCGTCATCAGTGTGGCAAAACGAACAGGAACCTGCCACGGGTGCGGGACCGAATCTCGCACGCCCCAAGTGCGAGTTGCACATATTCGTCGGGACGGGGCAGCGCAGTTTCTTGCGCTTGTTGTGGTCCGTGAACGCGAGGAGCAGCAACTTGCGCATGTAGGTCCAGCTCTTCTGGTGCACGTCATCGATCTTGGCGGCGTAATCGATCTCTGTCGGGCGATCAACAGCAGGGCGGGGAGGTTGCTGTTGAGGAGCGGGAGCAGGTTGTCGTGGCTGAACGGGCGCAGGCGGTTGTTGCGGCGCGCCCGGCGACTCGTATTGGCGCTTGTTCGGCGGACCCTGATCATCCTTCTTGTTATCCTGTCGGGGTCAATCATTCTTGTTCGATTCCCAGATATCTCCTATCATAGTCTTCTTATTGGTACAGATTTCAGCGTGAATAGACTCATCCTACTCATCCTGCTATTGGGAAGATTCCCCCTATTGACTATCATCCTTGATGTGACCCCTACTCTCATTCCAACCTCCGGATCCCCATTCGGCTCCCGGTTCCGCCCAGCTCGATGAGCCCCAACCGCCGCCGCGCTTGTTGGGGGCAGGCGAGGAGCGAATCGCATTGTCCAGGATATTCGTGAGTTTCTCTGCATCTAACCCTTGAAACGAAATCCTGACCCCTTTTATCGTGGATGCATATACTATGCGCGACGCCAGGTTCTTCATGATCTCGCCGCTCAGGTGCCGGTGTCGGTGCTGCTTTATGACCGGGTTCTCGAACAACTCATCCAGTCTGTGATAGACTCTCCTGGGTCCGTGGAATATAATATAAATTTGCCCCGTGGATGGGATCAGGAGAGTTCTTGCATGTCTGACCCGGACCCGAGGGAGCTGTGCAACGTGCTTGCGCATTCGAAAACGAGCGAGATGAACTCAAACGTGTCGTAGTTCTCGCCGATTTTCACGATCTTGGCGAGCTCAGCTTCATCCGACGGATTGCGAATCAGCGCTGTCATGATGCGCCTCACCTCGGTGATCTTCGGGCGGATCTTGTTTATGATCGACTTCATACCGCTGAAGAAGTTTTTCGTCTTGACCAGGTTCGCCTCTTCCTTGATCAAGGGATAAGGCTTATCATGGTAACTCAAAAAGTCTCTTTATTCACCTCATCCCTTTCATGCTCGCCTTCGTATGCGGCCAGAAGGCTCGAATGCGACCCGCCGTCGTGCCGTTCGCCCAGCTGCACACCAGTTTTTCGATCTCGTGGTTGGGGAGCATCATGATATCCAAATGCCTCGGGTGGTGTTCCACCAAGGTGTTGGCGTACAGCACCGGTCCCACCTCCGGATCCACTTCTGCGAAGGCGGGGATCTCTGCCAGGGCCGCCCAACCGATGCGACAGGTCTCGTACAGCCACGAACAGATGTTACCTTGGAAGGTGAGAATCGGGGGCTGGGATCGGGTACGGTCTTCACCTCTCAGAGATTAGTTCCCACGAGGAGGTGTAGACCGTATCCACGAGTTGTTCGCGCGCTCGACAATCGCTGCGATTTGCGCCGGCGGTGGCATCGATCGAAAATCCGTCGTCTTCAGCAGACTCTCGAGTTCTCGATTGAAACGTTCGTCGCGCGGATCCTTGACGGTCAGAATCTTGTCAGCCCAGCGGTCTTCTTTCCAGTTGCTCCAACCATTCCAGCTGTTCCACTTCTCCGCGCTGTCTTTCTTGGCGTTCTCGCGCTTTTCCTCCTCCTCAACATCGATCACCGGGTCAGGCTTCTGCTCTTTCTTGGGCTTGAACGCACCGAGACCATAGACGAGGAAGTTGTTCGCTTGGTCTGTAGGAGTGGTTGACCCTCAACGATGCAATAGACTAGGCTCACCTATATGGTCAGACAGATCGACTGGATGGTAGAGATGCATCCACTCCAATGCTCTCGTCTTCCAAGGCGGCAGCGAGCCGTTCCAACTCGTCAGACGTAGCCGGCGAAGTCATCGGGGAGATGAAGTCGTTCTTCCACCTGGCTCTCCTATCGTAATAACCCCGTGTCACCTTCTCTGACTATGTACTAAATAGTTAACTGCCGACTTCATCACATCATCTTAAAAAGCAACGTCGTTTTTACCCGGTTTGCCAGTGCCTTTCAAAACGGATAGTTATGTTCTTGTGGGGGGTTCAACGATAGGAGAGTTTATACTTCATCGGCTGTTCGCGGGTGCTCGTGACGAGCTCTCGGCACATGAGCGACAGATCTTCGTCCGACTCCACAACCGTGATGAGATTGCTCAGCGCCTCGTCAGCGCGATCCTTCGGCGCGTGCATCCACGCTTTCGCACAGTCTTCAAACCTTCCACCCTGTGTGTATTTCTCGAGGGTGAAGATCGTATCAGGCGCAGGGAATCTTTCGCGCATCGTACGGACTGAGTAGTTCCAGAAACAACCGCGCTTCTCGATCCACTCATCGAGACGAGCATACTCCAGCACCATGAGGATCGCCAACACCTGGGCAGCGATACGCTGATCGGCGCATCCTTGCATGTCCTTTGAAGGTAGAGGCACCGTTAGTGATCATATCCGTAGCTCTCGGTAACAGAGGGTTCGATAGTAGTACTTCGGTCATATGCTGTCTCTACCTTCTTCAACATCGCCATCTTGGTGAATTGCTCGAGGAGCCTCATCTGCGCCTCGGACTCCGACGGATGGACGGCCGCCTTAGCTTTCGGACGTGGAACTCGCGGACGCTGCGGCGCCTTCGGTTTCGGCTGCGGACCTGGCGGGTCTCCGTTCTCGGCGGCACCCTCATCACCTCCATCACCCTGTTGCTGATGTGCGGGAGAGTAGAAGTCCAGGAAATCTATTCGGAAAATATGCAGGAGAGTAGAAAACCGTTCAGAAAAGGTATCGATAATCGTTCAGATGTCATAGTTTAAAAGAGGTATCGATAATCGATGCGCATCGTCAAGTCCCGTGATGTTAATCTTTCGTGATACCTATCTACTCTCCTCAGGCGGCGGAGCTTTGTTCTTGGCCGCCATCTTAGCCTTCCCCTTGGGTTTGGCCTTCCCTTTCGGGACCCCTTTCGGCTTGGGGACCCCTTTCGGCTTGGGGACCCCTTTCGGCTTGGGGACCCCTTTCGGAGCCGGTTGCTTCGGGATCGGTCCTGCGGACTCACTGTCCGACATGGTGGCTTTGTTTTGAGTATGTAACACGATGATGTATATATCTGTCCCTGTGTACGTAGGATTGGAGAAAACAGCGACAATGATGATCGTTCAGGCACTCGACATCCACACGGTTGACGTGACATAGGATCGTTTTGCTACTCTTTTCTTCTAGCGGGCACGCACTCCATATCAATGCCTTCGCTCGTAAAATCAGACGAGCAAAGACTCTCATGCTCGCGAAACTTCAGCGATCATCAGTTCGCGCGCACTGACGTCTCACCGAATCTTACCCGAGAATATATTGCACTCATCGATCCCTTATCTCTCACCAGAGGTTTGTTCAATGAGGGAGAAATAATCGTTTTCAAGATCCCCTTTTTTATGATGTCTCTCGGAGCCGCCGGATAATCTCCTCGAACATCTCTCATTCACCAACTTCATATCTCAACACGAATGTATTACGGGAAAATCTCTCTCCCTTCACTGTCACGACACCATCACTCTAGATAAATACCTTGGCGATCTCGTCAATAATTTGCTGTTCCTCGTACGACCTGTACGGGGAGGCAAGTCGCTCTTGTTCCTTGAGGAGTAGCATATCGATAAATTCAGTAATCTTCTCACTTTTCGGTTCACGTCTGTTGTAGTCGTGTTTCGCCAACCATTTGGCCGCTTTGACCCACCTCTCGGTGTCCGAAATAATCTTAGGTTTATACTTGTCAAAAGCCTCCCGAACGGCTGCCTTGAGCTCTTTGTCACTCGGGTAGCGCGACGTCGGCATTTTGTTGTTGTAGCGCTAAATAACGTTTCGGTCCCTGAATGTTTGTGAGTTTATCTCGATTCTTATTGTGGATTATCGTTCGGAGAGGCACGCTTGTAAAGCATTTCAAAGTGACGTTGAAGTTCGATTCTGAGTTCGCTCTCATCATCATCCGTCTCCTCATTTGTCTTCTTCGTGAATGGGGTTCTCTCTGGTATCTCTGCTATCATTTTCTTCATGATTTCATCAGTCTCTTCCCATCTTAGGACGCGGATCGTGTGTTTCAACTCCTGAAGGAGTGGATCAGATGAGGACGAAACTTGTTTCAAAGCCGACCGGGTACACCAGTCGGCAATGTTACGCTTGCTGGCCACATAGTTCAGTGACCAGTTACACGTTCTGTTTAAGTACCGAATAACGTCCAAATACTGTGTGGCATTCGGAGCGCCACCAGTAGTTTTCACTACGGCATAGACGTCCGCCAAGTTATCGATGCGAAAATCAATCATCTGGTGGTCTCCGATCGAGTGACGTTCTGCGAAGGTTTTCCAGGCGACCGCCATCGCTTTAGCCTCGAGCGCTTGTATGCCCGTTAAGCTGTTGGCAAGCTCATGTGCGGAATACGAGGCGGATTCCGACATGTATGCGTCGATCAGGCGGAGTTCCTTGCTGGCCTCGTCAAACCACAACAATACGCCGCCAATACTGACGTCGTAGTTGCCTTGCACCGTTTTGGAGGGTTCGACGGCGGCATCGCTGTATCTCTCTACTCTCCTACAACTCCACTCGTTGTCATGATCATGCATCTGGTTTAACTTGCAGGAGAGTTGTCAAATCACCCACTTCCTTCTGCAGGAGAAGAAACGGGAAATCGGTAGGGGCTTCAGCTCGTGCGCAATCTGGGAGATATCCGCGATCGCCTTGAGCAGTTTAGTTCGCGCTTTTGGGATCTTGCACGCCCTATTGTAGGCCTTCTTCGTGGAGAAACCGTAGACTACTGACAGCGCACTGGAACCAAGTCTCGAGACTGCCACTATTGCGAGCGCGGAGGCTAGACCGGAAAATTTTGCGATCGCGCGAAAATCGAGGCGAGCGAGATCGACGCGCGACAGCAGTTCTCCCAGCGCTATCAGGCGCTGGACCTTGATCAGTGTCGGCAAAACGAAGATGTCGGCTTCCTGAAACACATCTTCTTCAGCGCTCAGCAATCTCTTGGGCATGCTGTAGTCCATCCCCAACGCGGTTATTGTCATCTGGAGGAGTGCGGCGTGTTGGTCCGATTTCTCACGTTTCACGGGTTGTCGGAGCAGTGCGAAGATGAAATCGACGCACTTCATCTCCGCTGCGAGGAAACGGAGGAGCGCTGCAACGAGTGCATCGTCATAAACCGGACTCGTACGAGTGGGGAAGGAGAAAGACTCCCCAATTGTATGAGAACCAGCTTAATGTAAATCGAACTGCAGATGCCCGCAACTCGAAGTGCAAACATCAACGCGTGACCATAACTGACCGCCGCGAAAATGGACGTAAGCGATCCAAATGTCGAGAACGGTAATCTGAAGTACCGCCAGCGCTTCTCCCACCCGAGAGACTATCCTATCATTGGGCCATGGGATCGAAAGAGGTTTCATCGTCCTAACCTAACGACAGGAGAGTTTTTGTGGGTCGTAAACTTGAAACACGTTGTGCTCCATGTCTGAGACGGGCAATCCGAAGTAAAAATCCGGAAAATCTCTTTTTCCCACAGCCGCCTGCATGCGAACGCAGTTCTCCCTCTCTTCTCGCGGGTCCCCGGGGGCCAGCAGAACTACTCCGGGCTCTTCGCTTATCCAGGAGGCCTCCGCAGCGTTCTGAGAGCCTCGATCATCGATCAGACTACCAGGTCGGCACCGTTTCCGCTCCGCTTCAACTTCATTGTATCTAGACCCTCCAGTATCATGATAGAATGTGATCTCTGATAGTAGAGGTAGCACTGGAGAGTTCATAGATCGACCTGCGGGTCTGCATCTGCATAGGTTCTCGGCCACTCAGCACAGCGACCAAAGACGCTATCAACGCCTCGTGTGATCCAAAATGGATTTTCTCGGTTTGGCCGACGGCGGCATTCACAGGGCGGATCTCGTTGTCCCTCCTGTCGTTGGGAAGGGGGGTGGGTGGAGCATAAATATGCGACAGGAGAGAGAAATAAATCAGCGCATGGTCTGCACTTGGTATGACGGAACGAAACGGATTCTTCGTCAAAAATAAAATTCTGACGAACCCCAAAAATCCTTACCGGTTTCACCTGCAGGTCTTCCCACTTCAGCTCGGTTATGAACTTGGACGCCCAATGGCCTAACACTTTTGCGTCCCACGCCGCCCAGCAATAGCAACTCTCCTGTCGTCGTGGAACCCTGTGTGGGCCCCATCGTCCTCATTGTGTCTCGTGACCCCAGGAGAGTTTTACTCTTCCGCTGCCTCCGGTTCTGCGATGAAGGGTGGAACTTTGGGTTCTTTGGTAATACTCGGGTCGAGCCGGAGGGACTCCTTAGATCCGGTGGGCACGCGTCGTTTATTGTCCTTGTCCAGTTGCTCGAGAAAACCTGTCACCGGGATTTCTAACGGGTCCCAGCCGGTCTGGAGGTATTTCGAGAAGAACGGCTCAGCTTCCCATCCCCATGTCTTGAGGCAATTCTCGAGTAGTCCGAGGTTTTTATCGCCCCAAACAGCCCCAACGTGTGGTGCCATCCCTCTGTACAGCTCATCGTTACGCGGACGCGCCTCGAGATCCAGCTGCGACATGGTCTTACAAAAATCTTTGATCTGTTGCTCGCGCTCAGGGAGCGATAGACTCCTCGACTTCTTAGCGATATTTATTAGCGTCTCAATCTCCCGTTTGCGCGCAGGAGTACTAGCCGAGCTCCTCGTCGAGGCATCAAGGTGCTCTCGTATAATGTACTCATAATCGCACGTTTTCGGCGCCATCGTGACGTTAACAGTATATTGTTAAGAACCTGGGAAGTTTTGCCTGATGTACCACGTCGAGGAAGTTGTCGATGATTTGAAATAGACGGCACGGGAAATTTAAACAGAGTAGTAACTCTCTCGCGTTTCGTTGTATCGCGTCCCTGCATTTATACAATCTTGTCTCTCTCATTCTGATCTCGTGGTGGTCGATCCTGTCCATGTGGCCCGTAGTAGTGAAGCGTTATCACTGCTACTTCGCTAAGGCGGACTGTGCAGGACACTGGGTCCGCGAGTTCCTCCTTAGTAATGGGACAGAAACCACTACTCTTTGTAGTCGTTGGTAGCAGGGAATAGTCTCGCTGTACGTCCAAAACCCTTTCACCGTTTCTCCCCGATTCTCGTGGCTGGATATAGGGCGCTAGACATGACGTCGCTCCAGGTGGAGCAACTACCACGTCCTGCTGACTATGGGATGCGTTAAACAAGCGCCAGCGGCGTGTCGGCATTGCCCATCGTCAACACGACCCAATCCGGCCCGCCGCACCTCTGCACTAGACTCCGGCGGACCGGATTGTCTCGTGTAGACGATGGGTGAAAACGGGATCTTAGGCGGGTGGGGGGACAGCAAGTCGTCGTTAGGAGGGTGGCGGGATCACAGAAACGTTCCTTAGGAGGGTGGCGGGATCACAGAGTGTCCCCAAATCGATGTCCCCGGTGAACCTCAAACTTATATCTCAGCGGAACTCGAAAAACGGCTCAATGAAAACTCGGAAGATCGGTATCAGTCCGCTATTCCTTGTCTTCGGCGTGTTGTCCCTTGTGCGAGAGAGGGGCCAGGGCCCTGAATATGAGCTTGGGTTCTAGCGTGTAGCGGAGTGTCTCATATTGCCACTCCGTCCACTGCTCTAGTACCCAGGGGCTGGTTCTGTGATCTTGTAATTGCGCGGGGATCCTGACCGTCACCTGGCGGGTCTGTCCTCTCGATAAGCGAGTCGGATACCCGTAGCTTGAGGTGATGCTTGTCAGGATCCCTGGTCATCGGCACGGTGCGTCTTTCACTCGGAATGGGGATCAACTCAGGACTTTCGTCCTACTCAGGACTTCGTCCAACTCGGAATGGGGATCAACTCAGGACTTTCGTCCTACTCAGGGCTTTCGCCCAACTCGGAATGGGGATCAACTCAGGACTTTCGTCCTA
>PBZD01000018.1 GCA_002729875.1 Chromatiales bacterium
AACCGCCAGACCTGGACATGTCTCAGGGGCTTGAGTTGCTCCATGATGCCTTTCGACTTCTCGCCGCACTCTTTCCGCGCCCGAAACTCGGGATCGTCCTCGGTCAAGAACCAGAATGCCCCCGCGGTTACGATCAACGCGGCAGCCCAGACCTGTGCGACCGTTTCCCAGCCGAACGCGACCAGCACGAACGGTGCCACGAACGAAGTTACGGCAGCACCGACGTTACCAACACCGAAGATCCCGAGCGCCGTGCCTTGCTTCTCCTTCGGGTACCACTTGGATACGTAGGCGACACCTACAGCAAAGGTTCCGCCGGCCAGGCCGATGCTGAGCGCGGCGAGTAACATCAATAGATAGGTATCGACAAAAGACAGCAGGAGGGTGGCAAATGCCGCCGTAATCATTACCGCGACGTAGACGATGCGCCCGCCGTATTGATCCGCCCAGATGCCCAGAAAAATTCGGCTCAAAGAACCCGTAAGAATAGGTGTGGCAACCAGAAGCCCGAACTGAGTTTCGTTGAGCCCAAGATCGTCCTTGAGCTGCACCCCGATGATCGAAAAAATAGTCCAGACGGCGAAGCACGAGGTAAACGCCAGAGTACTCATACTTAGAGCGGCAGTTTGTTTCGACTTAGACGGTGTCTCCAAGTTATTCATACGGTGCCTTCCTCGACCTGATTATTGGCTCGAAGACCCGTGCAGTGCGCACGCAAAATCTCGTTTGAATCCCGGTGCGTCTCAGTTATTGCGCGGCCGGGCGTCCGACCAGGCCGTACTCGCCTGACGAATCCGCTTTCGATCCCAGTACCATATCACGACCTGGTAAGGGCGAAGAATGTAGTGCAATGGCGCGACCAGCAGATGTACAAGACGCGTGAACGGAAAAACCAGAAAGATCGAGAATGCGAAGACGATATGCGCCTGAATGACGAGCGGCATCGCCATGACGGCATCGGGCTGCGGATTCAGCTTGAGCAGCGACCAAAGATACGGCGACAGATCCGCTGCGAACCATGACGACCCCCATCGATATCCGAGCGCAATCCAGCAACCGAGCAACACCTGCGCCAACAGGAAAAACTCGATGAAAAGATCCATCTTGGTTGTTACAACCTGCAGACGAGCGTTCGCCAGCCGACGTAATATCAGCATGCACAAGCCAACAACAACAGCTGCGGCAAATGTGAAACTGAGGCCTTCATGAATGACCAGCCGGGTGGGATCCGCATTCCAGGCCAGTACAAGTTTTGGAAACAGGAAGGCGACAAGGTGACCTAGAAAAATCATCAGGATACCCCAGTGGAACGGCACAGTGCCCCAGAAACCCTGGTTACCTTCGAGGAACTGAGCAGACAGGCTGGAAACCTTGAATCCTGTCTGTCGGTACCTGTAGATCGTTCCTACAAGAAAAGTGATGATTGCAGCGTAGGGAAACGCGACGAAAAAGAAATATTTTAGCGCATCCATTTGCGATTCACTCCGTCAATACTGGGCATTTGCGTTTTGTTCAATGTCATTTTCCTGAATAACAGCATTCAGAAAGTCGACATTCCGTTCAAGCGGCATTTTCTCGATCAATGAAAAATCCTGCTTGAGAACCTCGTAGAGGGATTTCAGTGCGAACTGATACAGTGTCACCGCGTCGTTTTTTATGGCAACAGGTGTTTCAATCAACGTCTTATAGTGTTTCTCGTAAGACTTATTCTTTTTCTCAAGTCGCTCGGTAGAAAACTCACCGATCATATCCAGCAATGCGGGAGCAATGATCGCGTAGGCGATATCCTGAACCAGATCTTCATCACTGAGAACACTCATCAAACGCAGAATATTCGGCAAATGATCTGCGAGTTCCGTACCGCAATCATTCTCTGCCTCACGATGCTCCTTGTTCAGGTTGGCAAGCAACTCGCCACGTTTGTAGTCATCACCAAACAGCACGTAGCCGATATCCAGC
This sequence comes from Chromatiales bacterium, assembly GCA_002729875.1. Taxonomy (GTDB): domain Bacteria; phylum Pseudomonadota; class Gammaproteobacteria; order Steroidobacterales; genus SMWD01. Next base: position 1,960 of record PBZD01000018.1, read on the forward strand.
GTCGCAATTGCCTGCACGTCGAATGACCGCGTAAAAAGCTCCTGCATGGTAAGCAAATCATCAGCCGGCAGGCGTTCGATGAACTGATCAAGCTCTGTAACGGCGTTTACATACTTGCCGTCAAGAAACTGCCGGAGCAGGCTGATTTTTTTCGGGTAATCGGCATCCGGGTACTCGAAGAGTTCGGCCAGCAGGCGATAGTGATTCCGGTATTCCATATTACAGGCCTCTCTGGGCGCTACCTTCCTTAAATCCGAAGCCGGCGCTGCCTTTCTTATCACCCGTAAATTCCATCATCTCGATAGCCTGTTCGCGATGCGCGGCCGGAATAACGAACCGGTCGTCGAACTTGGCGAGTGACGTCAGGTAATAGATATCTTCCGCCATCTGCGCGGTCAGTCCGGCTTGCTTCAGCACCTCGTTCGACTTTTCCTCGGAAACGTCGCCAACCGTTACATGCCGGCGATAAATTCGCACAGCCATCAACTTCTCCAGGCGCGCCCTAATCATCGCCGTGTCGCCGGCACTGAACAGGTTCGCCATGTACTCAATCGGGAAGCGTGCCTGATCGAGCGTGCCGAAAATATCATCCGTACTGGTGTCGTATAGCCAGTCGTCGTCCCACTTCTTGACGACCGGACCCATCTTGTCGAGTTGCTCCGGATCCGACTTGCCGAGCGATGCCATAACCGGCAGCAGGGGCGGAACATAAAACAGCATCGGCAGGGTGCGGAACTCCGAATGCAGCGGCAACGCCAAACCCCATTCCTTGACGAACTTGTAGGTCGGCGAAGCCTGCGCAGAGCGAATCGTCGAATCCGCGATGCCGTTGGCCTTCGCCGCCTCAATCACGTCCGGATCATTCGGATCCAGCATGATGTCCATGTGGTTCTGAACCAGGTCCTTCTCATCCGAAGCGGCGGCCTGCTCGATCTTGTCGGCGTCATATAGCACGACACCAAGGTAACGAATCCGACCGACACAGGAATGCATGCACGCCGGAGCCAGACCGGCCTCGATACGCGGGAAGCACAGGATACATTTCTCGGATTTGCCGGTATGCCAGTTGTAATAGGTCTTCTTGTACGGACAGGCCGTAACGCACATGCGCCAGCCACGGCAGACTTCCTGGTTAACCAGTACGATGCCGTCTTCGCCCCTCTTATACAATGCACCTGAAGGACATGACGCTACACAGGCCGGGTTCAGACAGTGATTGCAGATCCGCGGCAGGTAGAAGAACGCCATCTTTTCCAGCTGGAACATCGCCTCCTGCTCTGCCGGACTCAGGTTCTCGAGATTCGGATCTTTACGTGCGTAATCCGGCGAGCCACTCAGATCGTCGTCCCAATTAGGCCCGGACTTGATATCTATAGGGTCACCTGTAATCAGGGAAACAGGGCGTGCGGTGGGCTGGTCGTCCCCGGCCTTCGCTTCGATCAGGTCCAGGTACTTGTAAGTAAAAGGCTCATAGTAATCATCGATGACCGGCAGGTTCGGGTTGTGGAAGATATTCCCGAGGCCCTTCGTCTTGCCGGCACCTTTCAGATTGATACTATCGCCACTGCCGTTGCCTTTCTTTTCCCAGCCACCCTTATATATATCCTGATCTTCCCACTTGGTGGGATAACCGGTACCGGGCTTGGTTTCAACATTGTTCCACCACTGGTATTCGGCGCCCTTGCGGTCAGTCCAGATGTTCTTGCATGCAACCGAGCACGTGTGACAGCCAATACATTTATCCAGATGAAAAATCATCGAGATTTGTGACCGAATATCCATATTTATTTACCTGGTTTTAATTGAGTGCAAAGGTTAAAAAACAACCTTGTCCATTTTCTTAATCGTGACGTGAGTATCTCGGTTCGGTGCTATCGGACCCCAGTAATTGAAGTGATAGCTGAACTGGCCGTAGCCACCCGACAAATAATTCGGCTTCAGATGGATGCGAGTCACGCTATTGTGTCCACCCGCACGCCGGTTGCCGCGAATCTGTGATTTCGGTATACCCGTGGTTCGTTCCGGCACGTGGTAGACGATGCAGACACCACGAGGAATTCTCGCGCTGACGACGGCCCGCGTGCAGTAAACACCATGGTCGTTATAGACCTCAACCCAGTCATTGTCCTGGATGCCGAGTTTCGCCGCGTCAACCTCGCTCATCCAGCACGGCTCGCAACCCCGCGACAAAGTCAGCATGCGCAGGTTTTCCATGTACGTGGAGTGGATATGCCATTTGCCATGTGGCGTCAGGTAATTGAGCACCAGCGCCTCACCGTCCCTCAGCGTCTCCTTTAGATCACCGTACAACTCCGGCTTCGGCGCCGGCTTGTAGGTCGGCAAGTTCTCACCATAGGCGATGTACATATCCTGATCCAGGTAAAAATGCTGGCGACCGGTCAACGTCCGCCATGGCACGAGCTTGTCGTAGTTATAGGTATATGGCGCATACGCTCTGCCATCATTCATCAGGCCGGACCACAACGGCGAGGTATTATAGCGTCGCGGTTGCGCTTGCAGATCGGCATAGCGGAGCTTGACGTCCTCGCTGCCCTTGGCAAGATCAACGAGTTCGAGACCGGTCTTCTTCTCCATGTTCTGGTAAGCCCGGACCGTCAATTTACCGTTGGTTAGCGTCGAGAGATTCAGAACTGCATTGGCGGCATCGATGTCTTCTTCGATCGACGGGTAGGTCTTGCCATCCATTTCCCGAACCGGAAAATGATTGGAGTCCACCATCTCGTCGTAGATGTCGTCGCAAGCATAATGATTGCCGTGAGCCCCGAGCCCGGTAGCTTTCAGGTTGTCACCAAGGGTGATGAACTTCTCATAGATCTGCGTATAGTCTCGATCGAGGACAGCGAGTTTGTGCATCGTCTTGCCAGGGATCGCCTCGACTTCACCTTTGTACCAGTCCTTGACGGTCGGCTGCGTGATCTCATCGGCCGTATCATGGGCCAGCGGCGCGGCGATGATATCCTTCTGCACCTCGGGCAGATAAGCCTCTGCCGCCTCACTCGTCGCTTTGGCAAGATCACGGAAGATATTCCAGTCTGTTTTGGACTCCCAGACGGGAGCCACGGCCTGTGACAGCGGATGAATGAACGAATGCAGGTCGGTACTGTTCATGTCCGCCTTCTCGTACCACGAGGCTGCAGGCAGAACGATATCGGAATACAGTGCCGATGAATCCATACGGAAATTCAGATCAACGACCAGGTCCATCTTGCCGACGGGAGCCACATCGGTCCACTCGACTTCTTCCGTGTGATCAGCAGAATCCTGCGCAATACCGTTTGAATGCGTACCGAGGTAGTGCTTAAGGCAATACTCGTGGCCCTTCATAGAGCCGACAATCGCGTTACCTCTCCAGATGTACCAGACACGCGGATGGTTCTCCGGGGCTTCCGGATCGCCGACCGAGTATTCGAGTTCCTTGGACTTCAACTTGTCCAAAACATACTGCGTAACCGCAGCATCATCCGTTGCTCCGGCCTGCATCGCTTCCTTGCTGAGTTCGAGCGTGTTCTGCTTGAACTGCGGATAGAAGGGCATCCAGCCGTTGCGTACCGATTTAAAGATCGTGTCCGCGGTATGTTCACGGGTCATCTCGTTATCGGGCACGGTGTTGTAGCGGGAATACTGACCGTCATAGCGGTATTGGCAGGTGTTGATGTAATGCCAGATCGGGGCCTGTTGCAGCCGGGCTCCGTTCTGCCAGTCCTTGGCGAACGCAATGCCGCTCCACGAATCCATCGGCGCGAGTTTCTCCTGGCCAACGTAGTGGTTCAGGCCGCCGCCGTTCTTGCCAACGCAACCGCTCAGCATGAGTGCCATTGCGCCGGCACGATACATCAGGTTGGCGTGGTACCAGTGGTTGATACCCGCACCGATGATGATCATGCATTTGCCTTGCGTGATGTTGGCCGTGTCGGCCCATTCACGCGCAAACTGCAGCACCGTTTTGGAATCGACGCCGGTGAAAACTTCCTGCCAGGCCGGTGTGTAGGCGGCATTCTTATCCGTGTAATCCGCCGGATACTCACCCTCGAGGCCGCGGTTGACACCGTACTGCGCCATGATGAGATCGTAAACCGTCGTTACCAGCGCCGTCTCGCCGGATGCCGTCTGCACGCGCTTGACCGGCACACCCCGGAGGGCCACATTGTCCAGGCCCCATTCATCAAACCCGGTCGGCACGATTTCATCGTGGTTATCCAGAAAGGTCAGAACCGGATCATACGAGTTGTCGTTGACCGTATTCTCGAGCTTCATGTTCCAATTGCCGCCTTCCTTGTCCCAACGGTGTCCCATCGCACCTTTCGGAATCACGAACTCCCCGCTGTCGGCATCGACGTTAAGAAACTTCCAGTCGCCGTTGGAGATATCCTTGTGTTCTGCCAGTTCATTGGCGCGCAGCAGTCGACCCGGTCGATACTGGCCACTCGAATTATCGAGTCTCACGAGCATCGGGCTGTCGGTGTATTGCTTGGCGTAGTCGATGAAATAAGGCGTTGGGTTTTTGTAATGGAACTCGGTCAGGATAACGTGGGAGACAGCCATCCAGAATGCGCCGTCACTGCCCGCATGCAACGGAACCCACTGGTCAGCGTATTTGCATACCTGCGAAAAGTCGGGCGAGAAGACCACGGCCTTTGTGCCGTTGTGCCTGGATTCTGCAAAGAAGTGGGTATCGGGGGTACGCGTCATGTTCAGGCACGCGCCCATGTCGGCGACCATCTTAGCGTTATACCAGTCGGCACTTTCGCAGACGTCGGTCTGTTCGCCCCAGATCTCCGGGAACGCCGTCGGCAGATCGCAATACCAGTCGTAGAAACTCAGGCAGACGCCACCGAATAATTGCAGGAACCGCGAGCCGGCTGCGTAACTCAGCATCGACATCGCCGGGATCGGCGAAAACCCGATAACGCGATCCGGACCGTATTTCTTCGCCGTATGAATATTCGCGACAGCCATGATTTCCATGACCTCGTCCCAACTGGCCCGACGGAAGCCACCTTTGCCGCGTGAGTTCTGGTAACCCTTGCGCTTCTCGGGATCGGCCTGCAGAGCCTCCCAGGCTTTCAGCGGATCGCCGGTTTCAGCTTTCTTTTCACGATATGCATCAACCAACGCACTACGGATCAACGGGTACTTGATGCGTAGCGGGCTGTACAGGTACCAGGAAAAAGATATGCCGCGTTGACAGCCCCGCGGTTCATACGGCGGCAACTTGTCTTCAAGCAACGGGTAGTCGAGCTGCTGTGTTTCCCAGACGACAATGCCGTCCTTGACGTGGATCTGCCACGAACAGCCACCGGTACAATTGACGCCATGGGTACTCCTGACAATGCGATCATGCTGAAAGCGATTGCGGTAAAACTCTTCCCAATTCCGGGTTTCCGGTGAAATGATGTCTTTAATCCAGCTCATGCTTCCTACCTATTGTTCGCAACTGTTGTGCACTAAACCCGGTCTTCCACGACGGACGTTACTTGCCGCTCATAGATTGCCTGGTTAACGGATCCGGACTTGCGTCCGCGCCAGAAGATCCCGAAAAACAGGAACAGGATTGCAGCTCCGACCGCTCCACTCAGGAAAAGTCCGATTCCGTCATATTTCGGTGAGTCGGTGGTTTCCTCAGTATCAGCATGCTTGAGAAATGCAATAAGGGCCATGATTTCTTCTTCGGTCAACGGGTTGTCAGCGTAAGCTGCCCGCATAATCGGGTGTGGTGTCTTGTGGAGGTGTACATGGACTCTGGCGGTAACGTCATCATATTTCGTGAACACCTTGTTGAGTCCGAGGGACAGGTTACCCCCGCCGACGATGGCGTCATGACGCACGTCGTGGCAGGCATTACAGGCCACGCCGCCTTTCTCCAGGCGAATGGCGCCAAAAAACATCTTGCGGCCCTTTTCGATGTCCTCGGGCGTACTTGCCAGTGTGACAGTCGGGGCCGGCGTCGCGCCTTCGCCACCGGATGATTTCAGGGCCTCGCTAGTGACCCTGATGTAATGCAGTACATCCTGGATCTGGTGTCCGGACATCTGGGTATCCGGCATCATTATGCCGTTGTATTCCGCCAGCAGGGCGACAGCTTCGGAATCCTCGTTTTTGATCATCGTCTGGGGCGACTTCACGAACTGCTCAAGCCACTCCTGGGATCTCGCTTCGTTACAGCCCGCCAGGTCGGGACCGACGAGCCGGCCACCTCCTATCGTGTGACAGGCAGCACAGGTGGTTTGAAATAACTCCTCACCGGCTTGCTGCGCCCAGCCGTCGCTGAACATCGCCATAGAAAGCACAAATATCAGGGCACCCGGAACCGGGATTCGCCATTCCGCGAAGAAACTACAACCCATGTTTGCCAACCCCTTAAACTATTAAACCAGACTGACTCTCTGTATTGCGGAGCTTTATACTTGCCAGTAGCAAGGCCAAACAATACGGACTATTACCTATTGGCAAAACTGCTAAAACTGGGGAGAAAATTAGCACTCATTGTCAACCAGCACGGCGCCATTATGCCGGGCATCTTTGCATGCCGGCAATCCCCGGGCAGGGTGATGAACTGGCTCTGAATCAGGCGTTTCCCAGTTGCTTCATCCTGGTTCATTATTCGGGCCGGGGGACGGTGTATGCCGAGTGATTTGACCGGGGCGGCTCATCCCTAAAGAGTAGCGAAGCAGGTGTGGTCGATTCAGTCAACTACCAGCCGCGACTAAGCGGTCAACGCCCCCAGATAGAGACTTGCATCGCCAAGTTCAAATCGTTTCGACAGGCTACCGCCCGACCCGCTGATCTCCAGCTCATACTGACCACTGCCCGGCTGGAGTCCGTCAATCTTGAATTCGCCGAACAAATCCGTCATCGCCCGACCGACCTCGCCACCATTCTGCTTCAATATGACCTCAGCACCTTGGTCACATTCTTCAACGCCATTTACTTGCACCACCACCGATCCAGCGACAAAACACTGGGTCATCAAATGCAAATTCTTATAATACACGCGGGGCCTGGCCCCGAGTTCCGGCTGCAGGACTTCCAGGCCTTCCTGCTCTTTAATCTGCTGCATTTTCTGATCATCAACCTTGACGGATCTGAATACATCCGTCGGACAACATTGCTCCGCGCGGGTTTGCGTCCAGCCATCATCCAGCAAGTGTGCGTCGAAAATCCATGCCTGCGGAATCTGCTGTTCCTCGTTCCAGGAAACCGCACCATACGGACAGGCATCTTTGATCGCTTGCTGACCTTTGGATTTTTGCGGGTCGATGATCACGATACCGTCGGCTCGCTTGCTGACTGCACCACCTTGTGCGGCTTTCATGCAGGGTGGATCATCGCAGTGATTACACATCACGGGCATGAAATTTGCTTCGACAATCGGATAGCTGCCGCGCTCCTTTCTCTCGATCTCCATCCAGTTATGCCCCTGCGCAGGTTGTGCTGCGGCATAACCGGGGAAATCGTTGCCGATATGTTCATCCTTCACCGCCAGAAAACAGACGCGGCAGTTATTGCAGCGCTCAATATCAACAATCAGATTCCATTTCATAGCCATTACACTGCCTCCGCGGGTTCCCAGGTATCGACACCGGTCCATTTTTCAACCTGAATCAGGGTTGAATTAGGTTTTATACCGTGGGATTTCGGTGTTATGGATTTACTGGGATTCAGCATATTGGTGCAACCGCCGAGATCGGTCGATTTGCCCGGTTCACCAGCCGGTCGGTATTCAGCCGATGCGGTAGAGGCGCTAATGGTGCCCGGGCGCAAGCGATCGGTGACCTGTGCGGCGCAAACGACCGAGCCCCGGTTATTCCACAGGCGTATCAGGTCATCATCCCTGATCGCTCTGTCGGCTGCGTCCTGACGGTTAATCCTCGCCACGAAGTAATAATGACCATCGACCAGAACACGATGTTCCCGGATGTCGCGCAGCGAGCTGCCCTCATCGTCACCCATAACATGAAACGGATACCGAGAGTGCGGCGTCAGCAACTTCAGGGTATACCCCGCCAATTTTTCATCTTTCTGCGGATCCTCGTAGGTGGGCATATACTTGTTTAACGGTGGCCGCTCCGGATCATCGATTCGGGTCAGTGTCTCAGGAACAAATTCGAACTTCCCGGATGGTGTTTGCAGCCCCTCGCCATAATTGCCCCGGTAATCCGACGGCAGCGGACTGGGTTCGGGCAAATCCTTTTTCCGGCCTTCATAGAACCACCGGTAAGCAGTTGGCGCCCGCGACGCTTCCGGTTCCGGGGGCACGACGAAGTAACCCTTTTTCAGAAATTTTCTCCAGGAGATATGTTTGGCCATGTCAGACGAATCGAACACACGCTTACACCAGTCAAGTTCCGTGTTGCCGCCTTCCGAATACACCGCCCCAAGGTCCAGCTTCTCTGCGATGGCAAGGAAGATATCGTAATCGGATTTGGACTCGCCCAGCGGCTCGATGCATTTGTGCTGCATCGAAATCACGCGGTGATTGCACATCGAATACATATGATGCACATAAGCCGGTCCTACATTCAGCCATTCGCCGATATCCCAGCGCTCGAAGACCGAACACGCGGGCAGGATAATATCCGAGAACCTCGTTTCGCCTTCGTTCCAAACCGACTGGTTAACCACAAATTTCAGGTTTTCATGCTGATACATGTTCACCCAGCGATTTGAATTGACCATCGTGCCGAAGGAGGCACTACCGTACTTGTAGATCATTTCGACCGGCACGTGCCCGGGTGACGGATAGCCGAACGGGAAAAACTGACCCTGCACCGAAGCCACATCGGTCAGGTAACCCATTGCTTTGCCTTCCATAATTGCCTCGGGCAAATATATCCGGGGAATACTCTGCCTGACCGAACTCATGGTCACGATATGCGGCATGCGCTGATAGTTATTGGCCGAATTCGCACTGTAAGCCAGGTCGCCGGACATGCTTCCTTCGGCATAACCGGGGAAATAGAAATTAAAGTCCAGCGGGGTACCGAACTGCAGGTTACCGAAGTTGGAACCCGGCCGTCCCATGCCCTGCATCGCGCCGAGGATCGTCATCATGCGGGCCCACTGCACACCCATCGGCCCGCGACAGGCGCCGCCGACACCGCTGCCCCAGCCGCCGGCACCGAGATAGGTTTTCTTGCTACCCCATTCCCGAGCCAGCGCCCGGACCTCGCGCGCGGGTATGCCGGTTTCCGCCTCCTGCCACTCGGGGGTTTTCGCCGTACCATCCGTCTGGCCAAGGATATAGGCTTTCCACTCCTCGAACCCGGTGGTTCTGTTTGCCACGAACTCCTGATCATAGAGATCCTCGGTAATCCAGACATGGCAAATCGCCTGGGCAAGGGCCGGATCCGTACCCGGCCTGGGCGCTATCCACTTGCCACCTGAGTGGGCAGCGGTATAGTTCATGTGCGGATCGATATGCACCATCTTGATGCCCAGTTCCTTGGCCCAACCACGTCGTATGGTGCCTTCAAACCCATAGGTCGCATCGGGATCGCTGGACCAGAAGACGATCATTTCCGCTTCTTTGAGACAGTCTTCGACCGTGCCGTAGGGCTCTGCAGCGCCGAGACGCAGGCTGTTACCCCAGTGGTGCATCGCACCCCAGAACCACCCTTCCCAACTGTCGGGGTTGTGCACCAGCTTGGTCACACCGATCAGGTTCCAGAACCGGTTAAATGCGCTCAGGTAATGACCCAGGTTGCCCCACTGGTGGTGCGAACCATTAGCGACCGCTATTGCGCCCGGACCAACAGTCTTGCAACGCTTGATCTCCTTGCTGACGATCTCGAGCGCTTCCTCCCAACTGATTCGTTCAAACTCCGACTTACCACGATTCTCAATATTGCGTTCGCCATCGGGATCAAAATCAACCCGCTTCATGGGATACAGCAAGCGTTCTTTCGAATACACCAGGGACTTCTGGCACATGCCATGGGCGGGCAAGGTCGTCTTGCGCGGTGGCGTAAAGGTCTTGCCGCGGGCTTTAATCGACCATGAAGGTGCATCGTCATCATCGAAATCCACCGGCGTGGTTCTGATGATCTTGCCGTCCTTTACATAGACGAAGATCGGCCCGCCATTGGTGCCGTTGGTGTAGCGCGTAACACCATTCCCCATGTCGGTCCCGCTCTTCCAGGTCTGCGGTTCCATGCTTGCCAGCGTAGACATGAACCACACGGCTAAATCATCCGGGCCTTCCAATCCGATTTTAAAATTCTTTGCGGCATCGATACGCACCAGTTGGTCGAACGGCGGCGTCAGAAACTCTTCCGCAATAGCCTGGTTTTTAAAAAAGATAGTTAGATCCGGGTTTTCGTGAATGCCCTTTGCTGAGCTGACCTTGCCGTTTTCAAGCTTTACCCAGCGACCTGTCGGTTGGTCCAGTAATTTGAACTGCGCTATGAGATCTTTCTCTTTCAGGCGTTCGGCAAACTCAGGATACACGCGTGCAGTCACTCTCAGCGCCTGCACCATACCCCAAAGTAAGACTGAAAAATTCATCTTGACCCTCCTTATGCTGACGCGGTTGCACCCACACGCCGGTTATTTATTCTTTCCACCCTGCATGGTCCTTATCCTCAGTGATAATCGTCCCACACTGCCACGCATAGTCGGCGGTCAGGAATTGTTCGACCGTGTCGATGACCCGGCGATAAATCGAATCTGGCGCGACTCTGGCAACACTCCCGGCCAGTTCGGGCACCCAGCTAACCGGGTGGCGTTCGGAAAAATCTACCTGCGCCAACTGGTAAGACGCCGCATCGGTCTCTGCCGATGCTTCTCGATAGCACAGAAAATGCATGAACTCCAGCTCGACAGACAGATGGTCCGGAGCCCACGCAAACTTTTCTTCCAGCTGGTAATTAAAGTAGTTATAGAACCTCACGAGATCCTCGCGGGTACCCTTGCGCTGACCGGTTTGCAGATCTTCACGAATCGGACAAGGCGGCCCGTCGCCACCGACCTCGAATAACGCACTATATTCATATTTGAGTGTGTCGAGATCCAGTGCGACAAACTCACGCAACAAAGTATCCAGACCCTTTGCGTAATCAAGAGCCGTAACAATATCGATCTTATCACGCAGAGACGCCCGCGGATCGATGTCGTGCGGCGAGCAGGTCAGCTCTGACATTACGGCATAGCACGCACAACGTACGGCAGCCGTTTGCCGGGCATCACGCTCGCTGACACTAATCAGTCGCGTCTGGTTTATGGTTTCATCGGGCTTGTGCATCGTCACACCAACGTCTTCAGGCACCTCTCGCCGTCCCTTGCACTAATGATTTGGATGTTGCTTGTACTGACATGACTAGAGCCTACCGGTCGAATCTGCCTGGAGTGGTGATAATTATCATGGAAAACTGGTGTCAGACACCAATTTTCCGGGCTAAAATCCACCGCATCATGATCAGTTACCAAAATGCCTTACGCCGTATTGCTGCAGTTTGTCAGCCGCTTGAATCCGCCCCTACCCGACTCGATGAGCTGCTCGGCAGGGCACCGGTCGAAGATCTGTGCAGCAAAATGAATGTCCCGTCATTTGCCAATTCGGCAATGGATGGATTTGCATTGAGTGCCGCAGACACTGCCCGGGCTGATTCAGATACCCCGATCGAGTTGCCGGTGACCGGGCTCGTCGCGGCCGGTCAGCAGCCGCCTGAAGGCATTTCCGGGCAAGCGGTCGAAATCATGACCGGCGCACCGATACCTGCCGGCTACGACACCGTTATACCGGTGGAAAGAATCAAGGCTCAGCGTGAAGCAAACGGCACAGCAACGCTGATCAGCTGCACGGAACCGGTTCCAGCCAACCAGCACGTGCGCCAGGCCGGTCAGGATTTTCAACTTGGCCAGACTATTTTCACCCACGGCCACCTGCTCGAACCCCACCACATAATGGGTCTTGCGGCGACCGGCACCGACGTTGTCGAAACGCGCCGAAAACCGAGAATCGCGCTGATTACCACCGGGAGTGAACTGGCAATGTCCGGGGTTCCATCCGGCGGCGGTCTGATTCGCGACGCCAACAGCCCCTATTTGCGCTCGTTTCTTACTGCTACCAATACCGATCTCATCCAGACTGACTTTGTCACGGATGATCCGCACAAATTGTGCGCGGCTATCAAAGCCTGCGGCGATCATGCCGACATTGTTTTGACCACGGGCGGCGCATCAGCTGGCCGTTTCGATCTCGTACCTGATGCCATCAAGGCCCTGGGCGGTGAAACCATATTCCACAAAGTTGCTATGCGACCCGGCAAACCGCTTTTGTTTGCCCGGCTTGACAAGAACACACTGTTTTTTGGCTTACCGGGAAATCCGATTGCCGTAGCTGTCGGGCTGAGATTTTTTGTCCTGCCTGCCCTGCGCCACCTGCAGGGCCTGGTTAGCGAACAGTTCCTGCCCACCATCTGCGCGGAACCGATCAGCTCAAAACCGGGTATGACCTTCTTTGGCAAGGCCCGGACGGAACCTGACACGAAGGGATACTGGCGTACCCGACTGCTTCCCGGACAGGAATCTTTCAAGATTAACTCACTGATGCAGGCCAACTGCTGGGCGATTGTCCCGGAAGGAACGGTTGACGTAGCTGCAGGTGAATGCATTAAGATCGCACCACTCTACCCAAACGGGTTGCCAAACGGATTGCTGCGGTAAAAAACCGGCACTCTACCGGCTGCAACACGCTACCTCAGCCTACAATCCGACCTGGGTAATAATAAAATCTGCAATCGCACTCACATTGGCACGGTCAATCACCGGTACCGGTGCTTCAGGTACCTCACCATCGCTGACGATCGCACGCACTGACTCATGCTCTGCCGCAATTAACGGTGCATCGGAACCCTGACGCCGGATTTCCAGCTTCGGATGATTGTCGTGCTTGAATCCCTCAATGATAACCAGGTCTACATCGCCAACCTGTTGCAAAAGTACTGCCAGGGACGGTTCGGACTGATCACCTAACTCAACGATATGCGCCCAACGCATCGAGGACGCAACGATGACTTCACAAGCACCTGCGGCACGATGCTGATAACTATCCTTACCGGGATGATCGATATCGAACTCGTGATGAGCGTGCTTAACGGTCGCGACACGCAAACCCCGACCGGTCAGTTCCCTTACAACATCAACGACCAACGTCGTTTTACCGGCATTCTTGTATCCGGCAATACCAAAAATTTTCATGCCATAGCCTGATGATCAACACAGGAGCAAATAACAGCAACTTCTACGCGTCGAATTTTTCTCACCGCCATTATTCCCCGGTTTTCTCTGCATCTCTGGTATCTACAGCCTTTCGCTGCATTTGCTCAGATCGTTCCCGGAGCCCCCGGTAAACGGGTCGGGAGTCTAGCATGGAAAAATAAAAAAACACCTTATTCCTCCGATCCGGTCAATGCACTTCAATTACGCGGTCTTTAGCAACGACTCGATTACGAGCCCGGGCTTTGATCAGGTTGGCGACTTTCGCGAGAGTCGAAGAACCCGGATTGAGCGCAAATCCCTTTTTGATATCTTCACGGGCGGCTACGATGCGCCCGGCATTAAGTAATGCGAGCGCGCGATTATTGTAGATGCGCCAGTTCCGGTCGTTCAGATCTAACGCCTTGTCGCAGGTCTCGAGAGCTTTTGCGAACTGACGCAGACCGATATATCCGGCGCACACATTACTGAATGCAATCGCACGTTGGCGTGGTGTCATCGACGCATCCAGACCGTCAAGCGTCAGGCTCACTCCCTCTTCGAAATCACCGATGCGCAATGCGTTCGCACCGGCCGACAATAAGGGATTGGTGCCGATAATAGTTTGATTAATGGATTCCGCAGCCTGAACCGCGATCAGACCGGTACATAGAAACATCAGTGAAATTCGAAGCATCTGCATTACGCTTCCCGTCGAACCGATTATACTCCAGACTGGTCGCTGCCGCTTAAAACTAATCAACATGACACAAGTTATCACATTGACAACTGATTTCGGCCATCTCGGCCCGTTTGTTGCGGTCATGAAAGGTGCCGTCATGCAACGCGCCCCGGACGCACGCATCATCGACCTGACACATGAAATCCACGCGCACTGGCCTGCCGAAGCCGGCTTCTGGCTTGGCCGCGCCTATCGCCATTTCCCCACCGGCACAATACATGTTGCCGTTGTTGATCCGGGCGTTGGGACGGAACGTAATATCGTGGCTGTCGAATTCGACGCTCACGTTTTCCTCGCACCGGATAACGGATTGCTGCCGACGATATTCGGCAACTCGGGGGATTTCCGCGCCTGGCATCTTTCTGAACAATGGCGCGCCGCAAGAGACTGGCCGCAACCGAGCAACACCTTCCACGGTCGCGACATTTTTGCACCGCTTGCTGCCGAGCTGGCGGTCGGCCTTTTCAAACCCGCCGACATCGGCTCCCGGATTCATGAATTGATTCCGTCACTACTCGACGAGCCGTTTGTTAGCCATGGCCAGATTCACGGTATGGTCGTGACAATCGATCATTTCGGCAACCTGATCACTAATATCGACCAGCAACTGCTGGCAGACTTCTCTGCGCCACAGGTCAGTGTGGCCGGCCACCGATTCGATATTTACGATACTTACGGCAATGTCACGCCCGGAGATTTTCTGGCGCTGGTCAACTCGTTCGCAGTCATCGAAATCGCCCGTGCCGAAGGCAGTGCAGCCGACAGCCTCGGTCTGGGACGCGGCGCTCCGGTCACGATAAAAAACAAGGAATAATTTTGCACATAGCCGCGAATAAACCCGCTATATTTCCGCTAACTGTGCCTTCTCGATCTTTGCCCAGGAATCGCGCAGCGTTACCACCCGATTGAACACCGGTTGGCCGGGTTGCGAATCTTTCGTATCAATCAAAAAATAACCCAGGCGTTCGAACTGAACGTGTGTGCCAGGTTCCATACCCACAAGAGCCGGTTCAACACGAGCCTCGCTGACAACGTTCAACGAATCCGGGTTTAAAAAATCGGCAACCGTTTTACCCTCATGATTTGCATCCGGGTTTGCCAGCGTAAACATACGATCGAACAACCGCACCTCAACAGTCACTGATTCATCGGCCGATACCCAGTGAATCGTGCCTTTGACTTTCCGATCCGCGCCTGGTCTGCCGCTCTTGGTGTCCGGATCGTATGTGCAATGCACCTCCAGAATCTCTCCAGCATCATTCTTGATGACGTCAACGCACTTGATGATATAAGCGTAACGCAGCCGAACCTCGCCGCCGGGTCTTAAGCGGAAAAACTTGCGCGGTGGATCTTCCATGAAATCATCCCGCTCGATGAATATCTCACGTCCAAACGGAATCTCACGAACCCCCAGTTCCGGATTATTGGGATGGTTCATCGCCGGTAACATTTCCATCTCGCCTTGCGGATGATTGAGAAACACGACCTTGAGCGGATTCAGAACTGCCATTGCACGCGGCGCAATTTGATTCAAATCCTCGCGGACGCAATTTTCCAGCGCACCCATCTCTATCAATTTGTCTTTCTTGGTCACCCCGGCATTGCGGACAAAATTGCGGATCGATTGCGGCGTGTAACCACGACGACGCATGCCTGCAACAGTCGGCATGCGCGGGTCGTCCCAACCACTCACAAAGCCACCCTCGATCAAAGCCGCCAGCTTGCGCTTACTCGTGATGCCGTAGGCAACATTAAGCCGGGAAAACTCGATTTGTCGCGGTCGATTTGGCAGATCGAGGTTGTCGAGTATCCATTCATACAAGGGCCGGTGATCCTCGAACTCGAGCGTGCACAGCGAATGGGTAATGCCTTCGAGCGCATCCGAGACAGTATGTGCAAAATCATACATCGGATAAATGCTCCAGGCATTGCCGGTCTGCTGATGGTTAATCTTGCGAATCCGATACAGCGCCGGATCACGCAGGTTCATGTTCGGCGCAGCCATATCGATCCGGGCCCGCAATACATACGCACCATCATCAAACTCGCCGGCACGCATACGACGGAACAGATCAAGATTTTCCTCTACGGATCGATCTCGATGCGGGCTGTCTTTTCCCGGTTCGGTCAGCGTGCCGCGGTATTCGCGGATCTGTCCGGCGCTCAGGCTGTCGACATAGGCCTTGCCATCTTCGATCAGTTTGACGGCACAGCTATATAAGTCTTCGAAATAATCCGCAGCGTGGGTCAGGCGATCTTCCCAGTCGAAACCCAGCCAATGTACGTCTGCCATGATCGAATCGACAAAATCCTGATCTTCTTTCACCGGATTGGTGTCATCGAAACGCAGGTAGCAACGCCCGTTAAATTCCTCGGCAATACCAAAATTCAGGCAAATCGACATGACATGACCAATATGCAGGTAACCGTTTGGCTCAGGCGGGAACCGCGTTACGACGTTCCCGTCATGCTTGCCACTGGCGTTATCGGCAATAATGATCTGACGAATAAAATCCTTGCCAATGTTGTCAATGGTGTCAGTCATTCAGGGTTACGCCTCTTTGTCTGTCGCCGCATCGATTATAGCCGGGTCACCGCCAGCGGCTGCCAGTGTTGTCTGCCGAAACCCCGCGAGAACCAACACGACAGGCAGCATCAGGATTGCGCCCAACGTAAACGGCGCCGCAAACGCGATAGCGGAATAAACCGGACCACAGATGAGCGGCCCGACCACGCGACCGAGCGCGCTCGATGACTGGTATTTGCCCATCACGGCGCCACGCTCATTCGCCGAAGCCGTTTTGGAGACCATGCTCGATACGCTCGGGTTAAACAGGCCGATGCCGATACCAAACGGCACCAACGCGACCCAGAGTTGCCATTGCTCAGTTGTCACCGCCATGCCGCCGAGCCCGATTGAAAAGAACAAACCGGCCGCGATCGACAAATGTTTCTCACCAAACAGGCGCGTCAGCGGCCCGATCAAGCCACCCTGCATCAGGATTGATATCATGCCAAGCACGAAGAACACCGCACCAATATCACGCGGCCCCATACCGTATACGTCCTTGGCCCACAGCGGAAATATCGATTCCATCAGCGACATGCTCGTATAGAACACCAGCGCGGCAGCAAATAACCGGATCAAACCACTGCGGTTTGCCTGAGCCAGGCTGAGTTTTGGCTCTTCATGTACCTGCGTGCCGAATAGCGGCTTGCGATCGGCCGATGGCAGGCTTTCGGGCAACACGATGATCGTGCCGACCATCGCGACAAGGCTGATGACGGCCGCCGCTATCGCCGGCAGCACGAAGTTTGCTGTTTCGACCTCGGCGCCTGCCAGCAGACCGCCGGTCGCCGGCCCGAATACGAAACCCAGACCCATCGCCGCGCCGACTTTGCCGAGTCCTGCGGGCCGCTCGGCTTCCGTCGTGATATCGGTGACATAGGCAAAAGCCGTGGCAATATTGCCGGCCATCAGGCCGCCGAACACCCGGCTCGCGATCACCGCCCACAATTCATCGGCAAATGCGAGCCAGACATAGGAAATAGCGGCACCCAACAGCGTCAGGATCAGCACCAGACGCCGGCCAAAAGCATCACTGATGCGCCCCCAGATCGGCGTAGCCACGGCCTGACCAATAGTAAAAGCAGCCATTGTCCAGGTGATTGCGGTCGGTGATGCCCCTACGCGTTCGGCATAAAACGGAAAAATCGGCAAGATAATACCGAACCCGACCATGCTGATAAAAACGATTAAAAAAAGAATGACCACTAATCAAAACCCCTGTTTAGCAAAACTTTACTCGTATGCATGAGCGCGAAATCGATTTGAATGAACGGGCAACCCCAACACAACAGATGCCAATCTCCCTGTCCATCCAGCTGTTACCAACTCAATTTTGTTTCAAACCACTTGTGGTGCCAGCGACACCGATTGATTAAATTTTGTTTTAACCTGTTGGCCATCAAGAGCCCCTGGGAATGAGTCCGCGGGTACGATCACATCTCGTATCACATCACAATGGCGCCAAATCGAAGTTTGCCATATCAGCCATCACCAATTTCCCGTTCACGATGAGCATTACACGATTTATCACCCGGCAATTTTCGTCGGTTCCCCGGTTAATTACCACCATTACGATATGCGCAATTACCGCAATAGCCATTGGGCCGTTGGCACTGAAGCTACCCATTGGTTGTAAGCCCCATCGATTATTGTTAAGAATTTTGGCAACACCGGTAATTATCAGTGCTTTTTTAGCTACAATAAGGCTTATGAGACGGACTTCCGCGCACTGTCTGCTCGTCATACCGGCTCTGTGCACTATGGCCGGCGTCGGATGTGCGACACAGGACAGTACATCGGGCGAACACTGGCCCGATGATGACAGGCGTACGACTGTCGCCAGACCTTCCATCACAACTCCCGCTAACGCAGCCATTGTTGCCGATACCCAAACCAGGCCACAGCCCTCTGCCCCGATTGAGGACTTGTCTGCCGACCGGTCAGCTGAAACCGCGCCCGCTGAGGCCGGCATTTTGCCGGATGAAATCGGGGGGGGTGCCGAGAACCCGCAAAGTCCCTGCGTCGAGCCCATGGAGGGGACTGCCAACTGGCTCGACCGCAGCCAGACACAAGTCTATAAAACTGTGTGTGACACGGCCGTTTGGTTCGACGGCTTCTTCGGCAGCAACCGCTATGACGCCGCCTCCGGCAAGACTTACGGCCGGCTTGGCCTGAGCGGCTTCCGGGACCAGTACGATGGTTTCGATATGAAGCTGCGCCTGCGCGCCAAATTCGAACTGCCGGCACTCGAAGACCGTGCCGCCCTTATGATAGGCCGCGGAGATGAGAAAGATTTCATCGAGGAACGGAAGACTCCGTCAGATTCAATTCCGAGTAACTTCAACCAGATTGAAGATGAAGCCTTCCTGATCGGACTCGGCTACCAACGCGGCAACGGGCTGAAACGAGGCATTAGCTTTAGCGTCGGCGCAAAAATACGGGCGCCGCCCGAGCCGTATGCCAAAGTGCGTTACCGTAGAGCCTGGGATCTGAGCAACTCGACATTGCTGCAATTGCGCCCGGTGGGCTACTGGAAATCTGAAGAGGGCTTTGGCTCGACACTTCATGTAGACATCGATCGTCTGCTGTCTGACGATTACATGCTGCGCTGGACAAGTAGCGGTAACATCTCTGAGGATAAGGAAATAGAGGGTCTGGCGTGGACCAATTGGTTGTCGCTGTACCATGCCTTTGCAGATCGCCGGGCCATCAGTTACCACGCCTTCGTTCTGGGTGAAACCAGGGCCGATGTTAAAACCCAGAACTATGGTGTCGAGGTGCGATACCGGCGACGGATTGCGCGCCAGTGGCTATTCTTCGAGATCGTCAGCAGCGTAAGCTGGCCTCGCTACCTGATCGAAGAAAATCGCGACATAAACTGGGGTTTTGGCGCCGGCTTTGAAATGTATTTCGGCCCGGTTCCCGATGCCCAGATAAGGTAATCCGCTACCGGGAACACCCCTGCGGGGCGTGTTGCTGTTAAAACAATGTATGGATATTGGTTCCGGTTGGTGAGAGCCATACAGAATCTTCCATTCTCAGCCCTCAGAACGAGGAACTATATCATCAGACCTTGCAATCAAGGCCAATCCACTGAGTATGATTATCAATGCAAACCATGTGCTGATAGGAAATTTCTCGCCTAATATCGTTACCCCCAGCAGTAGCGCCCAGGCCGGCACGAGATAATTGAGCAGGGAGGTAAAGCGGGCTCCGGTCAGGTTGATGAGATAGAAATACAGAATCGACGACACACCCGTACCCATTACACCGAGGAAGCCAAGAGCGAGTATGGCCGGTCCGCTGGCCTCCGGAAGCGGTGCAGCAGCAGCGACGATAAAAGGCGTCATAAGTCCGCTGGCCAGTAGCATGACGCCCGCAGAGGTCACCAGCGGCGATACCGGCGGCATACGCCGGGCAATGACGGTCGCCAGGGCATAACAGATTGCACCGCCAATAATGGCAAATTGTGCCAGCAATCGATTCCCGCTCCCCCCCAGGGTCATTGGTAAGTCGGCCCCCATCAGCACTACGACACCGGTAAAGCCCAGCATGAATGAAACCAGGTGGCGAATTCGGAGCCGTTCATCCGGCAGCATGAAATGGGAAAGAATGAGTACAACCAGCGGTGTACTGGCAACAAGAATACCGGCAAGACCGGACTCAACGTATTGCTGTCCCCATGAAATGAGGAAAAACGGCAGGCAATTGCCGATGACTGCAATGATCAGGAAAAATACCCAGGTGCGAAGATCAAGCGGGATTCTGCTGCGACTGAATACGATCCAGGCAAGTAAAACCATGGCCGCCAGAAGAATTCTCAGTCCGGTGATCTGGGCAGGTTGCCACGCCTGCAGAGCAATCTCTATCATCAGATAGGACGAACCCCACACAAGCGCCAGGCATAGCAGGATGAACCAGTGTAAAGGCCTGATCGTCACGATATCAGCGGCAGCGAAACAATCTGAGCAAGATACCGGAAGCGCTTGAATTTTTGATAATGTACGATATATTGGCTCCTTAAGTTTCTTAGCCTGAATTGCTTTTTACTACGGTGCGCCTGAGTGCCTGATACTTTACAGAGCGGGAGACAGAGCAAAAAATAATAAGAAGATATCCTGTCATGCACCAGCATACTGATAAGTTTTTTGCGGCTGTGCGCACGCTGTCAGGCAACGGGCCAATCAAAAAACGTCTGATTTCTGCCTATAACGACAACCTTGCACATGTGCCGGCTGATGAACTACCCAAGAGTATCAGCACGCATTTTGAATTACTCAGACATAGGATGCTTTCGGTCAAGCCACTCGGGGCCGAGAGTCCGGTAATTGCTTCCGTACGCAAAATGTCGATCGCTGATGCAAACCGCTGCACCAGCCAGATCGTAACTATGTTCAGCGAATTGAACCAGGACAACAGCCAGCAACACGACCAGCTGAATTCCAGCTCCGAAACCGCCAACCTGCTAGCCAAGCGATACCAATCCCTGAACTAGAGTCTGTTAAGTTGGTGCCTGACACCTAATTCCTTGCCGCATCAATAGGGCCTGTGCAGGTATTGTCCGGTTGGTTCGCCGAGTATCTCGTTATTATCAAAGACGCGTTGACCGCGCAGGAATGTCGTCTTGACGCGGGCTTTCAGTTCCTGGCCTTCGAAAGGTGTGTGGCCTTGTTGCGACTCCGAATCGGCTGCACGTACGGTCCACGTCTCGTTCGGGTCTACCAGCACAACATCACCATCGAGGCCCTCGGCAATATCCCCCTTGCTATGCAGGCCAAAACGACGCGCCGCTGTCAGGCTCGACATCTTTGCAATATCGTTATACGACATACCCCGCTTGTGGCCTTCACTGGCAAATGCCGACAGCAGGTACTCGGTACCACCGAAGCCGGACTTGGCCAGCCAGACGTTACCGGGATCTTCCTGATCCACCTTCATCTCGTGCTTGCAGCAGGCATGATCCGAGCAAACCCAGGAAAGGTTGCCCTCCAGCATGTTTTCCCAGAGGTTTTCGACATCTTCCCGCGGCCGAATGGGCGGGTTGACCTTGGCCAGGTTACCGGTCGGTGCATCAATATCCAGCATCAGGTGACCGATGGTGACCTCACGGCGGAAGTCGATATGCGGGAACACGGCCTGCATCTGCATCGCCGCTCGCACCGCCTTGGCCGAGGTCAGGTGCAGCAGGTTCAGGTTCGGCAGATTGGTCTCATCGGCAAGATAGGCGGCAATAAAAATAGCCAGGCCTTCCGAGTGCGGCGGCCGACTTGCACTGTAGGCGGCAAGACCGCTTAACGAAGAATCTTTCTCGACAATCTTGGTATAGGCCGCCATGATCTCCGCCGTCTCGCAGTGCATGCTCAGACTCATATCGTCGGCGTACTCCGGAAACTGTTCCATCGCACCCTGAATACCGCGCATGACAAACTCGAAATGTGCTATATCGTATTTCTCTTCCTTGTCGATCATCAGAAACTTGTGCTGATCGCCGGCACTGCCGTGCAACCCGTGACCGCCGTAGAACATATAAATTTTGTATGACAACTGGCCGAATTCCTTGACCAGGCTTGGGATCTCGGCGATATGATGCCGATCCATCGGTGCGATGTGATAGGTGTAATCGACATGGAAACGACCGTTGGAGATATCCAGCACCTCCGGCATGAACTCGCCATATGGGCCGCCCTTGTTCAGGTAATAACCACCGGTACGAATATAGTTCAGGCTCGAGGTAACGCCGCCCATTGCCGCTGCACGACTCTCGGTGATCGCATCCTCGGCCAGGGGCGAATAAATACCTGTATGCATATGCGGATCAACCACACCCGGAAACGCGATGCGATCCTGCCCGTCATAAACCTCTGCAGCACTATCAGCGGCAAGGTTTGGCGCAATCTTTACAAATTTGCCATCCTTGATCGCGATATCAGCTTCTTCCAGACCATTGCCGGTCGCACGCGCAACGCGCACATTTTTGATCAGCAGGTCAAATTCCTTGTTGTTACTCATGATTTCCCCTGATTTTTCTATTCATTACGCGCACTTTTCAGAATGCTTCAAGTAACTTTGCCAGTTACAAACCGGGTAGGATAACGCCAAACGGGCCGTGAACCAATCACGGGATCAAGCAGTGCCGCCCAGAAAAGCCACTTAGTCCAGCCCCAGTGCACCGGGGTTCATAAGACCTTTAGGATCAAGGGTCTGTTTCAGCATGACGACAAAGTCCCGAACCTCGGGCTTACGGGTCTCGAGATAGGGATAGTCTTTACCAACCTGCATGTGGCTTGCACCGTTCTTGATGCACAGCTCAAGAATGCGACCCTTTATCTCCTTCACCAGTGCCCTGCCTTCAGGGTTGGCAGGATGCTCGGGCTTTTTGCCCAACAAGCTGGCCGGGTAAACGCGCCAGTGATAAATCGACCGCTCGTCTTCCCACAGGAAAGTCGGTTCATAAACAAAGCAGTGCGTGCTGAAGGTCATCAGCATCCTGGTCAGTTGCACCCGATGCTGAGTCATGCGATCACGGTACTCGGTGAGCAGCGCCTCAAAATCAGCATGATGTTGCATGACCCTGGAAAAAGGCAGTACACCGTGGGTCGGCTTCCAGAGCTCTCCGTTCGGGCCGAGGATCGGGGTCAGCTCCATGAACGGTGCGGCATTGAAAAAGGTTGGAATTGAGTTGGCTACTTCTGCTCCATAACGTGCGGCAATGTCACGCACAGCTGCGAGTTTATAACGCGCCTCGGTGTCGGTCAGGCCCTCAGTACTGAAGTGCGCCGAATACACTGCATTCTTCAGAAAATTACGCCCGGCCAGGCCCATCTTCATGACCTGCAGCACACCATCAACCGGGTTACGCGATGATTTAAGCACCGTCAGGGCGGCATCGAGCGGATCTTTTGATTCCATCTCGGTCAGTGCCGTTTTCTGCTGGCGCGGATCCAGACCAAAATTCTGCGCCAGAACCCCGAGCCGGGCCGTCTCTATCAGCGCATTCAGACAGCTTTCGCCGTCCGGAAAGCCAAAGGAGGCAGCCGCAAAACCCTGCGGCTTCTTCATCAGGCGCAGCGTGAACCGGGCCTTGATACCGAGCGCCCCGGCATCACCGAGAAACAGACCTGCCAGGTCCGGGCCGTAAAAACGGAAAAAAGATGAATGCCCTTCCCCGCCACTGGATCCGGTCGAAATCAGGTCGCCATTGGCCAGGATGACGTCCATGCAGGTCAGGGACTCAACAGACATGCCGTACTGCCCGGAACCGTAATTCACGGCGTAATGGGACATGCCGCCGCCTATAGTCGCAGCGAGGCCGGAGAATGGCCCCCAGAACGGGGTACGTAACCCTTGTGCAGACAGGCGCTCGTACAGTGAGGCCCAGGTGACGCCCGGCTCGACCGTCACCGTCATATCCGCCTCGTTCACCTCAATTCGGTTCAGTCGGGACGAATCAATCAGGATGGTATTCGGCTGCGTCGGCAGGAAACCATCGGTATACGAAGCGCCGCCGCCACGCACGACCATCGGTGCCTCATGCTCGGCACAGACACGCACGATCTGCTGCAGCTCCTCAACGGTCCCGGGCTGAGCGACGGCCAGCGCCAGCACATCCGCCTGCCGGTACACATCAGTGGAAAAAAAGGTTCGCGACTCGTCATCGGTCAGCAGATGCGCCGCAGAGAGGATATCGGCTAACGCCTGTAGTAATGAGCCTGAGTTATCCATGTTCCATCCAAATATTATAGGGAAGTTGTTGCCTGACACAATTCAGACTAAACAGACATGGATTGTAAGGCATGGAGTCCGATAATTATAAGCAAGGGCCTGCAACTAAAAACCTGCCAACTAAACTAGTTACCTGCCTCATCCGGAGCGAATTATTAGTTGCGACAACCTGCTCAGGTTGGACTGGCGTCTTAGGAAGAGTCATTGTAAAACCGTTCCGACAATTACTCCCACCGACCAACCATCTGGAGTTTGTAGGCCATCTAACAGGATTATCAAAGATTGCTGTTTTTCACCATTCCAACCTTTACCTGCTCGAAGGTCGCATCTTCCTGTGGAAGATAAAAGGCCAGCTTAGGGTCAAGCACACGAACAAATTCTGTTAGACGTTGCTCTGCCTCATCCAACTGCGTAATATCGGGTACAAAAGTTGAGACACGAACCAAGGCACCATCAGTGCGATTGCGTGTTAATGCATCCCAGAATATGTACCATTTGACCTGAAATTCATCATACTGGATTCGACCTCGCTCCACGAACCAATAATAGACCAGTTGACGCATATTGCCTTTGGTCATGAGGACCCTATTTATTTTGTAGCTCTCACCATTTGGACCAATGTTCTCGATAACATGATTATCCAGCGACCCTATATCCCATCCGCCGCCTGGCAAACAAGCTTTAGGTGAATGCACAGCATTCCCTTGCCGTTGTTCTTCATAATATGCGACCCAAAGCCCAACAGAAGTGCCCCATTCAGTATGCCAGTATTGCCCCAGAAAGTAGTCATCTGCTGAAAGTGTATTCAGTACTTTTGTGTCCTCGATAATAGAATCTTTGCCACGCCAATCATCGATCACCAGCGGAAACGTTGCAAAGTTCATTCTATCCGGAATATGATCCTCGTAACTTTTCAAACTATAAGCTACGACAACCCCGATAACAGAAATCACTATAGCACCAAGAACTTGAGGCTGAATGCTACGGGGCAAGAAATATTTCAATGTAGAAGTGGAAGGTATATCCAACGCAAAAACTTCCATCAAAGCTAGTCCGCGAAACCTTGCAAACAACCACATCAATAGAAAAAGAGCGACGACACAAGTCATGAAGACTATCCAACCCTCAAAGTAATGCAAGAACCCTTCAGCCTGCCCAATACCAAAATTATCTACCAAAATACCAATCACGCCAATCCGGAAGCTATTCATTAAAATTGTCAACGGAATAGCAGATACAAAGATGATTACCTGTTGCCACCTAGGGCCTTTGTAAATCGCAGCACATAGGAAACCAAAACTCATCAGTGGGAAAAGGTAACGAAGACCACTACAAGCCTCCGCAACCTCTAGCTGATAGGTACCAAGATCAATGACATTGCCTTCCAGAAAAACACTCACACCAAAAAAACGAATCACGGCCACACCCAATTCGGATGAAATCAGTTGCAGTTGCCCGGACAACGATTGATATAACCAGAAGGGCAACGGGATCATAAATAACAGGTAAACGAACGGAACACTGGTCAGCCGAAGCCCGCGCCATCCACCTGTGGTAACTATTAAGCCTAGCAGTGCCAGTAAAAACCCGTACTCAACTACCTGAAACGTACCACTTACCTTTCCGATCGCTGACGCCACCACAGCGCCAATAATAATCAGCAACCCGGCCCATGACTCGACCAAATCTGACTGACTGATTTCCTCGGCTCGAAGCCACAGCAAATAGAATGCAACGACAGGGATCAGATACCCATGGTTATACTCTTCTTTTCTCCCCCAATAGCTGACCATGTAGTCCAGACCATCCCAGAATATATAGGTCAAACACGCTAATATCAGAAGCACCAATCCTAGTGGTTTCCAGTCAATTCTTGCATCTACGCTAATATGCGACAATTTTTGACCCTCACTCATAAAACTTTTATCACTTTTGCCAGACACGTATTTATACTGGATCAAGCATATATGTTCCGACACCAACTCTAAATTCAGGCTACTGCATTAAAATAATTGCTCGAAACAAGTTAGTTTGAAAACACTGCAATTTAGAAAAATCAATCTTACTGGATGTAAATGTCAAATTCTTTGAACTCTTTATCTTTTTTATGATTTATAAAAGATCAATATCTGATATTTATGTCAAATATCATAGGTGATATTTATGTCAAATATCATAGGTATGGCGTTTAACTGCCCCATCTATAATCGTGAAACAGGCTAATTCTGTAAGCCCAACGATAGCATCAGGCAGCATATTGAATTAACCTCTGCACATTGCGATTTAATTCAGCAATCCTCGATAGTCACGACCAACCACCAAATGACATAGATGGAGTAACGATGGGGAAAAAAGCACTGATTACCGGAGTTACCGGACAGGATGGAGCCTATCTGGCAGAGTTCCTGCTGGCAAAAGGATACGAAGTTCATGGCATTAAAAGAAGAGCTTCGTCATTTAATACGGATCGCATCGACCATCTGTACCAGGATCCCCATGAAAGTGACTGCCATTTTGTACTGCACTACGGCGATCTTACCGATTCGACCAATCTGATTCGCGTTATTCAGGAAATTCAGCCGGATGAAATATACAATCTTGCCGCACAAAGCCATGTCGCCGTGTCATTTGAAACTCCTGAATACACGGCAAATGCCGACGCGATCGGCCCACTGAGAATATTAGAAGCCATTCGCATACTAAATTTGGTTGAGAAAACCCGCTTTTACCAAGCCTCAACTTCCGAGCTCTATGGTCTCGTGCAGGAAACGCCGCAACGCGAATCAACCCCCTTTTATCCGAGGTCTCCGTATGCTGTCGCTAAACTCTATGCATACTGGATTACCATCAATTATCGCGAAGCCTACGGCCTGTATGCTTGCAATGGAATTTTATTCAACCATGAATCACCGATTCGGGGCGAAACATTTGTAACCCGAAAAATCACCCGCGCACTGGCACGTATCAAGATAGGCCTGCAAAACACTCTGCATCTGGGCAACATGGATTCTCTGCGTGACTGGGGTCATGCAAAAGACTTTATCGAAGCACAATGGCTGATTTTGCAACAACCCAAACCCGAGGATTTCGTAATAGCAACAGGACAACAGCAATCTGTCCGTGAGTTTGTGGAAATCGCCGCTCGAGCACTCGGCATTGAAATTACCTGGGAAGGCACAGGAATCGACGAGATAGGAAGAGTTGCCAGCAATGCAGATGCAGATGGGGATGCCCAACCAGGCGAAATTATTGTGCGCATAGACCCGCGCTACTTCCGCCCAACTGAGGTTGAGACCTTGCTGGGCGATTCGGCAAAAGCCAGGAAACAACTTGGCTGGGAACCAAAAATCTCATTTGAAGAAATGGTTAAAGAAATGGTTCAGCAAGACATGAGTATCGCTGAGCGTGATGCTTTGACAGCACGAAGAGGTTATAAAACTTTCAGTTACCATGAGTAATTTTGATCAGACCGAACTGCAACAGTTACAAACCGGCAAGATCTTCGTTGCCGGGCATCGGGGCATGGTCGGATCGGCGATCGTGCGGCAACTGGAAGCAGAAAACTGCGAACGGCTAATCCTGCGAACCCGTGATGAAGTCGATCTAACCGACCAGAACTCGGTCGAAGATTTCATGCAGTCAGAACGACCGGACTACATCTTCCTGGCTGCAGCAAAAGTTGGTGGCATCCATGCCAACAACACCTATCCGGCTGATTTCATCAATGACAACCTGCTTATTTCCTCGAACATCATCCGTTCCGCCTATCGAAATAATGCCAAACGCCTGCTCTTTCTTGGTAGTTCGTGCATCTATCCACGTCTGGCTCCACAACCGATGCCGGAAAACTGCCTGCTGACCGGGCAACTGGAATCCACAAATGAACCATACGCAATTGCAAAAATAGCAGGCATCAAACTATGCGAGTCATTTAACCGACAATATGGCACGGATTATCGCAGCCTCATGCCGACAAATCTGTATGGTCAGAATGACAACTTCGATCTCAAGACCAGCCATGTATTACCAGCCTTGATTCGAAAGTTCCACGAAGCAAAAACCAACGGCACCCCATCGGTTGAGGTCTGGGGCACCGGGACCGTTCGCCGAGAATTCCTGCATGTAGACGATCTGGCTGTTGCGTGCCTGTTTGTTATGTGCCTGCCGACCGAACGCTACCATTCAGTGACCAAACCTATGCTCTCTCACCTGAACGTCGGCACCGGCACGGACCTGACCATCAGGGAATTGGCGGAATTGATCAAAGACATCGTCGGCTTCGATGGAGCCATCACATTCAACACCGACCAGCCCGACGGAACGCCGCAGAAACGAATGGATGCCTCCAGATTACAGGCGCTGGGCTGGGAGGCCGGCATCGCTCTACGTGATGGCATTGAAGAAACTTATCACTGGTATCTAAACCAGACTGTGAATGGTAAGGTGGGTGCTATTGTTTAACCTAAGACTAACGTCATGGACGGTCAACGGTCAGCCTAAATACTGTGGCGCAGCAGCGCATTTTTCGTCCGCTCTTAATTCTATCTTAATCCTCATAGACTAGAGTTAAGCTTCAATAACTTAATGGAATTGATTAAAATCAACACATGGGATATTCAGCTACCTTGTGCTTAAGGACTCCTGCTCCGCACGTATACCAGCACCGACAGCGGCTCTTAATAAGCACCGCAGATAGAATATGGTGACACAATTCCAGGGCAGAGGAATAGCGAATGCTTTTTTTGCGGCCTCCCGTTGGTTACTGCCACCCTTCATCACGACAAGCACACTGATAATCCTTCTCCAGGTATTTCAAGTTGACCAGATGGATCTGTATTTGCCATTACTGGCGGTGCAGTTTGTCCTGGTCTTTTTCGTATTCAAGGAAACATATTCGGCTTCCATCAGCCATGAAACCATCCTGCAGGTACTCTTCACTCGCGCCATTTTCCCCTGGCTTATCGTAATCGCACTCCTTATCTTTATTGGCTTTGCCTCCAAGATCAGCGCAGATTATTCACGACGAGTGCTGCTGACATGGTTCATCCAGGCGCCGCTATTAGTCGCAATGGCACAAGACTTACTGAACAAGTTAATCATTCGCTGGATCAATAAACATGGTGACGGCCGGAAAGCAGTCATCGTCGGCATCAACACTCAATCGGAAAAGCTGCACAAGACCATAAACCTACATAGAGAATACGGGATCACGGTTACCGGGTACTTTGAGGACCGAACCAAGCAACGGGAAGGAATAGATTTATCAGGAACTATTCTTGGTCGGCTTCATGAGCTTGCAAACTATGTAAAAACTCATCAAATCGATGTGATCTACCTGACCATCCCGATCCAACAAGAGGGTCGCATTGCCAAACTCATGGACTCACTGAAAGATACGACAGCATCAATATATTTTGTACCGGATGTCCTCATCGTTGACCTGATACAGGCAAAGGCCGACACGATCGGAAAAATACCGATTGTCGCTTTGTGTGAAACGCCATTCCATGGAGTAAATGGATTGGTCAAGCGCTCGACAGATTTAATCCTGGGCACAATATTTCTTGTGATCGCTTCACCTATGATGCTGTTTGTCGCAATTGCCATAAAACTAACATCACGTGGCCCCATCATATTCAAGCAACACCGCTATGGACTCGATGGCCGGAAAATCATTATTTACAAATTCCGCTCAATGACTGTTACCGAGGATTCCGGTGAGATCAAACAAGCAACCAAGAACGATTCAAGAATCACACCGCTCGGAGGTTTTTTGCGCCGCACATCACTGGATGAGTTCCCACAGCTGATCAATGTTCTGCAGGGACGTATGAGCCTGGTGGGCCCGCGACCGCATGCTGTTGCACACAATGAAATGTACCGACAGGTTATCAAAAGTTACATGGTGCGGCACAAGGTTACACCGGGAATAACCGGTCTTGCACAAGTGCAAGGATTGCGCGGAGAAACAGATGATCTAGCCTCCATGGAACGTCGAATCGATTATGATCTGGAATATTTGCGTAACTGGTCATTAACGTTAGATATTGAGATTTTGTTTCGCACAGTTTTTACAGTTTGGAAACAGGATGGAGCATATTGAGTAGATGAAATATATTCCAGACCAATAATCACTCAACTCAGTGCCTTTTACATTCCAGACATCATAATTTATGAACTGCATTTTCTCTTTTATTTTTCTTCGTTATCGCCTCAATGCTTACCGACTTACCACCAGGAAAAGCAAATTTCAAAGGAGCAATCTGTAATGTTCGATAAACTAGGATACAAACCCTGATATGTGTGGAATCTGTGGACAATTGCATTTCAACCCCTGTCACCTTGTTGCCTCTCACGATATAAGTCGCATGACGGACACGCTTCATCATCGCGGCCCTGATGATAGAGAACCGGCGCCTGAAAAAGATGTATGCTGAGGCGCAGATGGACGCAGAGATCCTGAAGGACGCGCTGTCGGGAAAGTACTGAGGCCATCTCAGCGTAAAGAGATGGCCATCAAAGTTGT
>PBZD01000019.1 GCA_002729875.1 Chromatiales bacterium
CCCCGCCTGCAAACCCCGAGCCACAATGGCTGCTGTCACAATGCAAAGACCGGTTACAACCCAGAACGTCATGCGCCCCGCTGTCAGCGTACTGTAGCTCCTGCCCGCAAACAGTGCCGGGAGTTGCGACAGTATTATCACCAGTGTCATCGCCCCCAGGCCATTGGCGATCCCGGAAGCCGCAACCAGCAGACCGCGCGATCGTTCCTGAGGGTAATCGGCCAGCACAGTGGCCATCATGGCAGTGATCGCCGCGGCACCGACGGCAAAAAACATCCGCCCCATGATCAGTTGGGTCAGGTTCTGTGCAAGCGGAAAAATTGCCAACGCTGCACCAATCCATAGAAAGCCAACAACATAGATAGGCCGTCGCCCGATCTTGTCGGCCAACGCGCCCATCGGTGCAACCAACATCAGCATGATCAGTTCATAGGAGAATGACAGCATGCCGGTCGCGCCGCCTTGCTGGTGCCGGGGGATATTAAGATTCTCGGCAAGTACATACGGCTGCATGAAACTCATAAAGCTCACGATGCCGATGGTGAAAAACGAAGCATAAAGATAAGTCAGGGCATTAC
This sequence comes from Chromatiales bacterium, assembly GCA_002729875.1. Lineage (GTDB taxonomy): Bacteria > Pseudomonadota > Gammaproteobacteria > Steroidobacterales > SMWD01. The sequence continues at coordinate 579 of PBZD01000019.1, forward strand.
GCCGTGTAATACCGGTGGTCAGCCAGATGGGTCCGAGTCGTTGCGAAGATTGCATATACTTATACTTGTGTAGATGGAGCCTGTGTAACCACGGCGCAGGATAGGAACAGTGAGCACAATGCCACTGCCAGTAAAAGGCACTTTCCCGCCTGATTAATAAGGCTCACTGCCCCCGATTCAAATCAGCCGGCAATCAGCGAGATCTTGGCCATCATGGCAATCATGATGTAGAACGTCAGCACCGTGGCTACCATGGCGCGTATGCCGCCATTGATCATTCCGTGCATGGGCTTGTCGGCATTCCGATTCCTTGCATAGCGGATCACATCCGGCACAACGCTGATACCGGCCATGATCCAGAAGGCCAGGTAAGAATCCCAGGCCCACGGTGCGTTTCCCAGCCCGCCAAATCTCTCCACAACCATCAGTCCCGCCAGGGGCGTGATGACCGCCATCGGACCGGTGACCGACAAACACAGAATGCGCATGTGGCTCCGCGCCCAGATGCCAAACTCCAGGGGCTGGGTACTGCGAATACGCAGGGACCAGATATTGCTGAAGAACGTGTGGCCAACAAAAGCGAAAGCGGCGAATTCATGGATGACCAGTGTCGGTGTATAGGGGAATATCAGCGGAATCCGCAATCCGAACAACGGCAGAGCCGCAACCGCCATGATCAGCACATAGACGACAAACCAGATGACTTTCTGCGGATTGTCATCGGTCTCAGTAGTAGTAGTAATAGTAGTGCTGCTCATTGTGTGACCCTTGTCAATTTAGTGTAGTAAACATATATAGAAATAACAGCGTCAGCAATTCAACGAGACCGCAACACCGGCAATATACGTTCGCCAATTACGCTTATTGCCGCGGCCTGATCTTCATGAAGTTTGAACGCAACTTCATCCAGACCCATCTTGCAATATCTCAGTAGGGTGTCGATATGGCGGTCGATATCGTCATAATCTCCGGACATTGATAAATTGTCGACAAGCTTATCGACTATTTCATCGGGTACGCCTTCTATGACATCGGTTTTCTGTTTATATGCGGTGAATATGTTTCCCCGGTTCTGGTCAACAATCCGGCATTCATCTTCATCGAGGAAGGTTTCCAGGAACCAGATATCCAGCATGCCGCGCAGCGCAAGGTAGCGTTTCGCTTCGCCGGACGACAATGCCTTGTCTTCTTTGACATGCCAGGCTACCAGGCAACTGACCTGAAGATCATCGCGACGCCTTCCATGTGACTCGAGGTTCTCTTCTATGAGCCGCAAACTCGACCCCAGGCGCTGCTCGGTGGTATCGCCTAACATGAGCCCGTCCGCTATCCCGGTTGCCATATGCGTCATCTGCTTTTTATTGGCGCCTATATATATGAACGGTGGCTCATCAGTTGCCCAACTCGGCCGATAACCTCTTACCTGGTAGATATCCCCCTCGTAGTTCAGTGCTTCGTCAGGGTTAACCTGTTTCAGGATTTCGACACATTCACGGGTGCGGCCGACCATCCGCGAAAAATCCATACCCATCGTGGCGTTCACCCCGGTGGGTCCACCGGTCAGGATATTGGCCCGGCCGCCGCATAGTTCATTCAGGCTGGCCAGCGCTTTGGCAATTTTGTATGGGTGCAGTTCGTAGGGAGTAACAACCAGCGGACCGAGCCGAATCTTGCTCGACGCGAGCGCCAGAGGACATAAATTGATGAAGGGATCACGCGACGAAGGATAATTTGAGGTCCAGACGGCGTCAAAGCCATAGCTTTCCGCCAATAACCCCAGTTCACGAACTTCGTGAGATGATGAGTCAGGATCCAGGATCACATGAAAATTCATTCTGTTATTACCTCTTGGTTTTAGTATAAATCTGCAAGAATTGCTGTCGGCAGGTAACCCTGAAAATAAAACGCAGCTCAGCCGGTGGCACTGTCGTTGCCGACCAGCGGCACCGCTTCCAGCGCCCAGTTTTTCTCCGTGCGCCGCGCCGGTGACGGAATGGCGAACACGGCATCCCCCTCCTGCTGCGCCCGGCGCACTTTGCGGGTATCTATACGCCAGCCCAGTTCGGTCCACTTTTGCAGCCAGCGGCGGTAACCAACGATGACGGAATCGGCGGCAACGATTACCTCACGGATCGCCGCCGGCGGTGTTTTGGTCGGCTGCAGTGCCTCGACAATCTCGATGTCCTGACCGGCGATGACCCTGCAGCGATCCTCAACCTGCTTGTCTGCAGCCGATTCCAGCACACAGTTGCGCATATTGACGAGGAAAACGCGGATATTCCGGTCATCGATCGGGCACTCGTACATGTACTGGTGCATCCAGTTATGCGTTGCCATGTGAATCTTGGTCAGCATTGCGGCCGGCCCGTAATGCCAGGTACCCGCCCGGACCTCTCCCTGGAAATTACCATCCTTGTCGGTACGCATCTTGCCGCGGGTCGGAGATTCCCTTGCCACGCGTTCATGACTCCGAAATGTCTGCATGAACCCGCAACCCCAGTCCTGCTGCTCGAGTTCTATGTCCGGCACGGCAAAATCTTCGCGCTTGCCATGGAAACCATGTGACGGATGCACAAACTCATTGTGTGCCGGATCCATGCCATTCTCGATGGATCGTTCGTAACTGCATGCCACGTCAAAAATGATGAGGTTGGCCCGCCAACCCTCTGTACCGTATTCCGGACACTCCATCAACGGCGGCCGCTCCGCCTCGGGCAGATCACCGAGGAAGGCGAAAATGATTCCGTACTTTTCCGCTACCGGGTAGGCATCAACCTTGGCACGCGCCGGTACTTTGGCGTTCGCACCCATGGATGGTATCTGCACGCACTGCCCGCTGCCATCGAACTGCCAGCCGTGATAAGGGCAGGCGACGTTACCATCGCGTATCCTGCCCTTGCCGAGCGCACCGCCCCGATGTACGCAGGTATCGCTCAGGCAGCGCGCCTGCCCGTTGGCGTCGCGAAACAGGACGAACCGCTGGCCAAGTATCTGTACCCGGGCCGGCTGGTCAGCACTGAGATCCTTACTGGCAATGGCCGGATACCAGAAATTGATATACATGTTGTTACTGCTCCGCTCAAGGCGATGATGATCATGCTATAATTGTCCGTATCCTGTCAAATATGACCGTATCCTGTCAAATATGAATTTATCCCGTAAGACCACAGATACTGCCACCGACGCCATGGTCGAATTGATTGGTGAGAGCTTTCGGCTTCACAGCCGCCTGCAAACCACTGCCGACCAGATGGCTCGGGAGGTTGGCCTGACCGGCACCCGCTGGCAAGTCCTTAACGCAGTCGCTCAGGCAACGCGACCGGCAACAATTTCCGATATCGCACGCTGGATGGGTTTGGCTCGTCAAAGCGTGCAGCAGGTCGCCAATTCACTGGCCGAAGATAGCCTGATCGATTACCAGCCCAACCCGAAACACCAGCGGGCATCTCTGGTCGTCGTGACCAGGAAAGCGGCGAAACTCCTTGAGCAACTGGATGAACAGCGGTATACCTGGGCAAACACGGTCGCTACTACGCTGCCCGCTGACGATATCAGGGTAGCAAGCGAGACCTTGCGCGCGGTACGCAAAGAACTATCAGACTGAACAAAACCAGTGGTTGCTATACACGACTGATAAGTAAAATCCGGTAAAATCCGCTTTGATTCCGCTTATCTAAACAAGCATAAACATAGCCGGAGAATGACATGAATGAAGACAAAAAAAACAGGAAAACTGTTCTGGTGGTCGGCGCAACAGGCTACATCGGTAATGCTGTCGTTACGGAATCGGTACAGCAAGGTTACGATGTCATCGCGGTAACAAGATCCTTGAAATCCGACTGCCAGTTTTCTGGCGCAGAAGTTGTGCTGGCTGATGTAACTGATCCCGCTTCCATGGCAAAAGTGTTCCATAGAAAGATCGATATCGTCATATCATGCCTGGCCTGCCGATCAGGCCTGGCCAAGGACTTTGATGATATTGATTACAAGGCTACGCTTAATATCCTCAATGCCGCCAAAGAAAACGGAACAAATCAATTTATTCTCTTATCTGCAATCTGTGTGAGAAAGCCAGACCTGCCACTCCAGCTTGCCAAGCTGAAAATGGAAGACGAGTTAATGCGTGCCGGGATTGATTACACTATCGTAAGGCCGACAGCGTACTTTTGGGTTTTCGAAGCCCAAACCAGGATGATTGAGAACGGTAAACCGGGTTTTCTGATAGGCACAGGTGATCAGGCCAGCCACAACCCAATTGCCAAACAGGATTTGGCCGAATATATGGTCGGTAGTATCGACAATAGTGAGCGTATAAACCGGCTCTTTATTATTGGCGGACCGGAGACTGCCGAGAATATCGTAACCTATAAAGATTCTCTGTTGATAGTCTTCGAATCAATCAGCAAAGAACCGAAGCTGATCAGCATCCCATGCTGGCTGTTCCGTGCTTTTATCCAGTTAACAAGATTTATTGGGCTTTTCTCGAGGAAGATCGGCGTTTTTTCTGAGTTCCTGAAAATCACCTATTACTATACGAATAACGATATGCGAGCCCCGGGTTATGGTTCTATAACAATCAGGCAACACCTGATGGATACAGTGAGAAAAGCACAAACATAGAAACTTTAAATGACACTATCTTTCCGCGCGTACCTGGCGCGTTCGGCAACACCTTAAGAGATCCGCAGAAATGACAGCAAAATATTCAATAACACGAATTTCGTTGTTGTTCACGCTAATGTCCCTCTGTGCCGGCTTTGACGGCGTCAAAGCAGCGGAAGTTTGTGCAGTGGGCCAGACACAGCTTTGCGGTTGTCCGGACAGCTCAACCGGTATCCAGAACTGTGCGGAAGACGGCACTGATTGGCAGGCATGCAGCTGCCTCTGGTATGACGCATGGTACGACGGGGAAACCAATCTCTCCTGGCAAAATCCGCAAAAGGACGCCTATTCTGAGGACAACCAAGGCGTCACCTCATTCGACGCGATCAGGTATTGCGCAGAACTGGTTACCCGAGGCCACGATGACTGGCGGGCACCTACTATCGACGAGTTGCGCACGATTATCCGCGGCGCGCCCAGGTCCCGGGCCGGCGGCGCCTGCAAAGTCACTGCCGGCTCCAAGCTCGGCGGTGCATCGATGGTCGATATCATGGCCTGCGGCGGACAACTCAAACCTTTCCAATGCAAGGGCTCCGGCAACTGTTGCTGGAATGAAGCACTCACCGGAACGTGTAATACGGTGGACCCGGCCAGTACGACCCATTACCTGGAGTACTGGAGTTCGACCCCTGCCGTGGATGATCCGGATAACTGGATCGGGTTTGTATTCTTCGACACGGGAACGGTGGGTTTCAATCACTCGCTTTCCTTCGGTGAAGTACGCTGCGTGCGGGATGGCCCGGTTATAGAAACGGCTCAGATGGAAACCGACGGCAACGCCTGTGTGAGCGGAGAAACCCGACGCTGCACATGTGCCAACGACAAGCCCGGTGCACAGGCCTGCGGCACCGATGGCAGCGGCTTCACCGCTTGCCAGTGCACGGGCTTTACGCCGAGCCCCGGCCCGGTTGATGTTTGCGCCGGTGGCGACACGGTGAAAGTGACCGTTAATGTACCGGAAAAATTAGAGAAGCAACCCTACATGCTGGCAACGTTTCTCTATAAAGAGGGTGAAGTGGATATGCGCCCCCCGGATGTGGGAATCGATGAGAATGAAATCCGCTACCCTGCAATCGATGTGGACAAACCGATGACGATCACTCTCCCCGGATGCTCTTATTACCGGGATCGGCGCATGACCGGAGATTATTTCCTCAGCGTTTACCTGAAAATGGATGAAGGCAAGTTCCCGGGTCCACCGGGACTGAATGATATGAGCTGGAGCGGCGCCGGCAGCAATCCGATTACACTCACCGGGGACGGCAGCAAACACTATGAGTTCGATGTAACGGTTGCGCCAATATTCAAGCGCAAGAAGTAGTAGTCGCCGACATGGCCGGGAAACAGGAATGTCAGCTTCCCTGCCGGGCGCCACACCCGGACCCAGGTAAAGAAAAATGACTGCAGACATGAACCGTCAATGGCGAGTAGCCCGCTACCCGAAACCGGAGGAACTGATCGGCAAAGCGCATTTCGAATGGACGTCGGAGCCCATTGCGAAGCCTGCAGACGGGCAATTCCTGGTGCGCACGATCTGCCTGGCTCCGGTGCCGGCGCAACGCGGCTACCTCGAAAAGAGTCACCACTCGTTCCTTGAGAACCTCGCGATCGGCGAGGTCATGCGCGGACGCGGCGTCGGGCAAATCATCGCCTCCAGGCATCCGGATTACCCGGAAGGCTCGATCTTCGTTGGCTCACTGGGCTGGCAGGACTATTCACTCCAGCATCCGCGCGGTGCGGAATTCGTCTTCAGCACGAAAAAGATCAAAAACCCCCTCAGGCCGCTGTCCATGGAACTGGGCATTCTCGGCCAGGCTGGCGCCACCGCCTACTTCGGGCTGCTCGAGACCGGCCAGATGAAGGCCGGCGACAACGTGCTCATATCGGGCGCCGCCGGCGGCGTCGGTTCGGCGGCCGGTCAGATCGCGCGCATCAAGGGCGCAAAACAGGTCGTCGGCATCACCGGCGCGGATGAAAAATGCCGCTGGCTAGGCGACGAACTCGGCTATGATGCGACGATCAATTACAAGACCGAAAATGTCGGCGAGCGCATCGCCGAACTGTTTCCGGACGGTATCGACGTATTTTTCGACAACGTCGGCGGCGACATCCTGAACGCTGCACTCGGCAACCTGGCCATGCATGCCCGCATCGCCATTTGCGGTTTCATTGCCACAGACTACTCGCCCGGCCCCCACCATGGCCCGATCAACTACCAATGCATGGTCTACAAACGCGCGCGCATGGAAGGCTTTGTGGTCTTCGATTACTGGGACCGTTATGCAGAAGCCGAACAGGATCTGTTGAACTGGCATAACGAGGGTCTGCTCAAGAATACCGAAGACGAAGACGAGGGTCTCGAGAATATGCCTGCGGCACTGGCCAGCCTGTTCACCGGCGGCAACATCGGCGTCAAGATCCTGCGGGTCAGCCCCGACCCCGACGTGCTGCCGCAGGAGAAGTTCAAATAAACTGTACAGGCTTCTGGTTGGCTTCCACTGACGGCCACAGGAAGTCATTCACTTGCTCCAGGGCGCGCAAAAAGCAACCCGCCGCCGTGGGGCGTGCGAGCCAAGTGCAACCTAAACAGTTCGTCTGCCGCGCAGCCAGCCCAATCCACCCAGGGCTGAACCGAGCAACCAGACCGTAGCCGGAACCGGAATTGCGGCGACATCGCCGTCGCGCACTGCAAACGCATAGAAGCCGCTGGTCTTGGCATTGGCAAGTTGCTCACCTTCAATAAAATTGAAGTGCCATGCGACGTTGGGATTGGGCACGTAGACGGTACCGGACCAGTAGTAGGAGGACTGGACGTTGGTGAACGGGCTCATTGATAATGGCGTAATCCCATCGACATTGTACAAATGGCTCATTTCGCTGCCTGTACAACCGGCGCCCGAACACGGATCGCTGCCGTCGCCGTTCAGCGCTGTGGGTAAACGCCAGTCGTCCCAGGTGACATCCCGCACCGAATCATAAAGACTCAGTGAAGCGGCCCAGGCAATCTGGTTATCCCAGGTATCCCAGCCATTGATGTTCGCATCCTGTGCCCAGGTAATGTCCAGCACATCGTCATAGATAAAACCACCACTACGGTCGATGAGCGCAGCATCGGCTGATGCCATGACAAAAAGCAGGAATGTCCCTGACAGGTATTTCAATAAATTCCCCTTATGCACGGAGACACGTATCCGATAGTCGGGCTGTTATCGTTGTTTGTCTGCGACCGTACGAGGATTGCGTCATCGGATGAGCCGCTACTTATAATTATACGCCGACGCCCGGGCAGCGCCAAACTGCTGGATTATGTTAAACAGGTCTGACAGAACACGGCTTCGGGTCAGTCGCTTCCAGCCCACTGCGTGAGATTGCAGATAATCAGGGGTCAGGCTAAAATTACTCTCTCTCTGTTTACTCCCTGTTCATCCGGTTTTTACTCTGACCCTGATTATTTGATTATTTGACCGGGTCTCGTGGATCTCCTAAGCAGCCGGATCAGCTGATAATTTGCACACAAGTAGCGGGTTGGCATTAATTTTGCTACTCATTGACTTGCTACTCTGTGGCTTGCTATTGATTTTCAAGTCTGATCAGATTGTCCTCATTGCAACGGTCAACAAGCAGCAAACCGCACATCATGAATAAAGGAACTCCACGAATCAGGATGAATCAATGACGACATCGATTCTTGGCATTTCTGCGTATTATCACGACAGTGCTGCTGCTCTGCTAAGTGACGGCAACCTGGTGGCCGCCGCTCAGGAAGAGCGGTTTACGCGCAACAAACATGATCCGGGTTTCCCGCGCCATGCGATAGAGTATTGCCTGCAGGAGGCCGGGTTATCGCTTGTTGAGGTCGACAAGATCGTTTTCTACGACAAGCCGCTGGTCAAGTTCGAGCGCCTGCTCGAAACCTACCTGAGCTATGCACCGAATGGCCTGCGCTCGTTCATCACGGCGATGCCGATCTGGCTCAAGGAGAAGCTATACCTGAAGAGTACGCTGAAAAAGGAGTTTTCGGCTCTCGGCAACTGCAAACCGGTAGCGCTGCCGCAACTGATGTTCACCGAACATCACCAGGCGCACGCGGCCTCGGCGTTTTTCTTCAGCCCCTTTGAAACGGCGGCAGTGCTGTGTCTGGATGGTGTCGGTGAATGGGCAACGACGACAGCCTGGCGTGGCACAGGCAGCAGCATCGAGCCGCTCTGGGAACTCGATTTTCCGCACTCGCTGGGGCTTTTGTACTCGGCGTTTACGTATTTTACCGGGTTTCGGGTCAACTCTGGCGAATACAAGCTAATGGGCCTGGCGCCCTATGGTGAACCAAAATATGTCGATACGATTCTCGACAACCTGCTCGATCTGAAAGATGACGGCACGTTCCGGCTCGACATGAGTTATTTCAACTATTGCACCGGTCTGACGATGACCAATGACAAGTTTGCCGGTCTGTTCGGCGGACCGGCCCGGGAATCGGAAACGGCGCTTGCGCAACGTGAAATGGATATTGCCGCATCGATCCAGGTTGTGACCGAGGAAATCGTCATGCGGCTGGCGCGAACCGTGCAGGAGGAAACCGGTGAGCACAACCTGTGCCTGGCGGGCGGTGTCGCACTGAATTGTGTGGCGAATGGCAAACTGATTCGCAACGGGCCGTTTGAGAATGTATGGATACAACCGGCGGCCGGTGATGCCGGGGGTGCGGCCGGTGCCGCCGCCGTGGTCTGGTATGACCGGGAAGGTGGTGAGCGAAAGGTCAACGGCAGCGATTTCATGAGCGGTTCTTATCTCGGCCCGCATTTCGGTTCGGACGAAATTCGCCGGCAACTTGATGCCTACGGCGCGGTTTACGAGGAGATGGATGATGCGCAACTGATGCCGCACCTGGCCCGGTTACTTGAACAGGAGAATGTTGTCGGCTGGTTCCAGGGGCGCATGGAATTCGGACCACGCGCACTCGGCGGGCGTTCGATTATCGGCACGCCGAAGAGCGAGAAGATGCAGACCACGATGAATCTGAAAATCAAGTATCGTGAGTCGTTTCGCCCCTTTGCGCCTTCAGTGTTAGAAGAGCGTGTGCAGGACTTTTTTATACACGAGGGTGAAAGTCCGTACATGCTGGTCGTCGCACCAATTCGAGAAGAACTGCGCATCGACCTGACGGACGATCAGCAACAGTTGTTTGGTATTGATAAACTGAAACTGAAACGTTCAGAACTGCCGGCTATTACCCATGTGGATTATTCTGCGCGGGTGCAGACGGTTAGTGCACGAACCAATCCGCGTTATCATGCGCTGCTGAAGGCGTTTGACGAGCAAACGGGGTGTGCCGTGCTGGTCAATACGTCGTTCAACGTGCGCGGGGAGCCTATCGTCTGCACTCCGGAGGATGCCTACCGGTGTTTTATGCGCACCGAGATGGATTACCTGGTGATTGAGAACTTCATTCTCGAGAAGCCGCAACAACCACACTGGGAGCGTGATGACTCCTGGAAAGATGAATTCGAACTGGACTGATTAACATGGCAGAACACGTCATACCTGAACTGGACCGTAAGGGTCTGCGTGAATTCGGACTGGTCACCGGGGCAATTGTCGCGGTGTTGTTCGGGTTGTTCTTCCCATGGTTATTGGAGCGATCCCGTCCGTGCTGGCCGTGGGTCATTTTTGCCATTCTCGTGGTATTCGGTCTGGCCATACCCATGGCGCTGAATCCGGTTTACAAGACCTGGATGCGTTTTGGGCTGATTATGAGTAAGATCATGACACCGTTAATCATGGGGATAATTTTTTATCTCCTCATCACACCGGTAGGATTGTTTCGCAGGCTGTTTGCAAAGGATTCGTTAGTCCGAACATTTGACGATGCCGATAGTTACCGGGTGCCGAGCAAACAGACATCGGCCGAAAATCTGGAGAAACCATACTGATGATTGATTTTCTGCAAGACTTGTGGGGGTTCATGCGCGAACGGAAAAAGTTCTGGCTTGCGCCGATCATTCTTGTCATGGTTTTGCTGGGGGTGTTGATCGTGGTTTCACAGGGCTCGGCGGTCGCACCGTTTATCTATACGTTGTTTTAACAGGAACGCTCTCCGCAGGGGTGTCCCCGGCACCGGGTTACCTTATCCAATCAACAGGGTCAAAGTTCAATTACCCTCTGTTTTGCCGGTTTTTACTCTAACCCTGATTATCTGACCAGGCGCACAAATACAGTGCGCAAGGCACAACTATTGCTCAGAAATAGCGCAGGCAGGCCTGGTGGCAGTGTGCTGGGTGCCTTATGGGGCATGACCTTGGTCAAAAACATTAAACGGGATAATTTTCCCAAAGCAGAGAAAAAACCATGAATCCCTTTACCAGTAAGGGATTGCTGCAATCCCTTACGATCAGGGAAATTGATAATTATCAGAAATTTCTGAACTGGCACGCCAGTTGCAAAAAGGCAGGGTAACAAGAACTACCTATTAATGAGTTAAAACATGCAAGAACGTCTGGTGCTGATTGGAAACGGAATGGCCGGGATCCGCTTTCTTGAAGAGTTGCTGAAACTTGAGCCTGAGAAATATGCGATTACCGTATTTGGATCTGAGCCACATCCCAACTACAACCGAATTTTACTCTCCCCAGTATTAGCCGGTGAAAAAGAATTTGATGACATCATTCTTAACAGTTGCGAATGGTATGAAGAGAACAATATCACGCTGCATACCGGCGCACCTGTCGTGAAGATTGATCGTATTCACCGAAAAGTCATAACTGCTGGCGGCATAGAAACCGAATACGATCGTCTGTTGCTGGCCACCGGCTCAAACCCTTTCATTATCCCGGTGCCGGGGGCGGATCTGGAAGGGGTGGTCGGCTTCCGCAATATCAATGATGTTAAGTATATGCTGGAGAGCGCCAAGAGTTCGGGTAAAGCCGTTGTTATTGGTGGTGGTTTGTTAGGACTTGAAGCAGCCAACGGTCTGCTCAGGCGTGGCATGGATGTAAAGGTTGTTCATTTAATGGATAGCTTGATGGAGCGGCAACTGGACAAGCCTGCTTCGGCGATGCTGAAAACCTCGCTGGAAAAGAGCGGCATGGAATTCTTGATGGAGATGCAGACCGCGGCAATAGTTGGTGATGGCAAAGTGGAAGGGGTTCGTTTTGCCGATGGATCCAAAATCGAAGCCGATCTGGTGGTAATGGCAGCAGGCATTCACCCCAACATCGAACTGGCCCAAAAAGCCGGCATCTACTGTGAGCAGGGTATTGTGGTTAACGATACCCTGCAGACTTATGATCCACGTATCTATGCACTGGGTGAGTGTGTTCAACATCGGGGCAACTGTTACGGATTAGTTGCCCCGCTGTTTGAGCAGGCCAAAGTGTGCGCTAATCATCTTGCCGAATTGGGTTATGGCCGTTATGAAGGATCGCTTACCTCCACCAAGCTGAAAGTAACCGGTATCGATCTGTTCTCGGCAGGTAACTTCATGGGTGACCGCACTACCGATGAGATCGTATTTCAGGATCCCGCCGGTGGTAACTATAAGAAAATTGTTATCAAGAATGACAAGATTGCAGGCGCTGTGCTGTACGGTAATACCGTGGATGGCGCCTGGTATTTTCAGCTGATGCGCGAAGGTACCGATATTTCAGAGATGCGTGACAGCCTGTTGTTTGGCCAGTCAGCCCATCTGGGTGATTCAGGTCACGGCGGCGAGTCACAAGCTTCTGCGATGAGCGACACCGCCCAAGTGTGTGACTGTAATGGTATTTGCAAGGGCGATATAGTCAACGCCATTACCAAAGAGGGTCTGTTTACCGTTGATGAAGTAAAGGCCCATACCAAGGCGGGTGCATCATGCGGCAGTTGTGTCGGCCTGGTTGAGCAGATTCTTGGCAGCACGCTGGGTGGCGGGTATGCGACGCCTGAAGTAAAGCCGCTTTGTACATGCACCGATTTCACCCATCAGCAGGTGAAGGATGCAATCCATGAATACGAATTGACCGATGTTCATTCTGTGTTTAAAAAAATGGATTGGTGGAATGGGGACGGTTGTCATGTCTGCCGACCGGCAATCAACTACTACCTGATCTCAACCTGGCCCGGTAAAGCGGTGGACGATCCACAGTCCCGTTTTATCAACGAGCGGGTACACGGCAATATTCAGAAGGATGGCACCTTCTCCGTAATCCCCAGAATCTGGGGCGGCAGAACAACCCCTGATGAGTTACGCGCTATTGCCGACGCTGCAGACAAGTTCAACGTGGGTGAAGTAAGCATCACCGGGGGCCAGCGTATCAATATGCTGGGCGTTGAAAAAGAGAGGTTGCCTGAAATATGGGGCTTTTTGAATGGGCGTGGCCTGGTGTCCGGTCATGCTTATGGCAAAGCGTTACGAACTGTAAAAACCTGTGTCGGTAATACCTGGTGTCGCTTTGGCGTCCAGAACTCTAGCGGCCTGGGGATCAAACTGGAAGAACTGACCTGGGGTTCCTGGATGCCCCACAAGTTCAAGATTGCAGTCTCAGGATGCCCACGTAATTGCGCTGAAGCCACCATCAAAGATTTTGGTGTGGTCTGTATCGACTCAGGCTATGAACTACATATCGGCGGCAATGGTGGTGTCAAGGTTCGCGCAACCGATGTGCTCTGCCGTGTTACCAGCGAAGCAGCCGTCATGGAACATTGCGCTGCTTTTATCCAGCTCTATCGTGAAGATGCCCGTTACCTGGAACGTACCGCACCCTGGCTGGAGCGGGTAGGACTCAACTTTATCAAAGAGAAAGTTGTTGATGATGTTGAGAGCCGTAAGACACTGCATAAAAGATTTCTGGAATCTCAAGCGGTATTCCAGGCTGATCCCTGGAAACAGCGTGCAATGGGCGAGCAATCCCATGAGTTCAAACCTTTAAAACAGATAGGGGCTTAATCATGAGTTCAGCAGCAGAAGTAGATTGGGTTGAAGTGGGAACGCTTGATGATATTCCGAAACTTGGCTCCAGGATTATTAAAAGCCCCGATGGTGATATCGCACTGTTCCGTGCTTCCGATGATCAAGTATTTACCATTCTCAATCGCTGCCCCCATAAACAGGGACCGTTATCGGAAGGGATCTTACATGGTCACCGGGTCACCTGCCCAATGCACAACTGGGTAATTGATCTGGAGAGCGGCAAGGCAACTGCCCCGGACGTGGGATGTTCGCCGACCTATCCCATTCGCATGGAAGGCCAACAAATCTATTTGGGTTTCAGCTTGCAGAGCCAGGGCGGCGCATGATTAACCACAAAAGGCTTGCAAAAAAAAATGGGCGCGGGAGAATACGGTGCCAAGTCAATATTAATAACTCATGTATATTCTATAATAACTTACTTTTGGAACATGCTGCGCTTGGTACGATAACGATCAGAATTTTTCAGCAACTATAATTAAAGGGAGCACCCCAATGAAAAATTCAATAATATTTTTTATTTCAGCCCTGTTGCTTACGACTATTTCAACCGTTTCATCTGCTGACAACAAATTCTACATCCCGAAACCAAACAAAGATGTGTGGCATCAGGTCATTGATCTGATCCGCCATCATAAATGGGAGGATGCTGGCCTGCTCATAGATATGGTCATCACACCCCAATCAATCTGGTTCACTGCCGGCACGCCTGATGAAGTCAGGCGAAAAGTCAGGAGACAAGTTCGGCGCGCACATCGGTTGAATGTTGTGCCTGTTTTGGTGGCATATAACATCCCTTTCCGCGACTGCGCACAATTTTCGGCAGGTGGGACAGCCAACGCCCAGGAATACAAGGATTGGATCGACGGCTTTGCGGCTGGAATCGGCAAGAAGAAAGCCCTGGTAATCCTGGAACCGGATGGCCTCGGAATCATCCCGTGGTACACAACGTTCGAAGGAACCCTTGATTGGTGTCAGCCTGCAGAAGCCAACCCGGCAACCGCAGCTGCAGAACGTTTTGAAATGTTCAACTATGCGGTTGATGCTCTCAAGGCCAGGCCAAATGTCACGCTGTACCTGGACGGAACACACAGTGGTTGGCTTAACGTTGGTGATAACGCTGATCGCCTGGTCAAGGCCGGCGTGGCACGAGCCGACGGATTCTACCTGAACGCCTCGAACTACCAGTACACGGCCAACCTGACCCAATATGGAACCTGGGTCTCACAGTGCATCGCCCAAGGCGGTGGCTTGGAATGTGCCGATCAATACTGGAACGGCGGTCCGGAGGGAACCGCGATTGCCGATCTGATCGGCCCCTGGAACGGCGTGGCACTGAGCGGACTCGGCGAGTGGAGCAACACCGCCATGCAGCCCGAGTTCAACACCTCGGGTATCAACGCTCGTTACTGGGCGGCAGGTCAGACACACTTTATAATCGACACCAGCCGCAACGGCCAGGGCCCGTGGGCGCCAACGGCAAGCTATCCGGATCCGCAGGATTGGTGCAACCCACCGGGACGCGGAGTTGGACTTAAGCCAACCATGGTCACCGGTCATGCGCTAATCGATGCCTATGTGTGGATTAAGATTCCTGGTGAATCAGATGGCGAATGCACGCGGGGTCTTGGGCCGGCGGGCACAACGGACCCCGAGTGGGGAATCGTTAATCCGGCTGCAGGGAAATGGTTCTCTGAGCAGGCGCTTGAATTAGCACGGCAGGCGAATCCCCCACTCCACTAGAAAATGACGGCGGATAAAAATCTGGGCTGTAATAATTATATTCAGCCACCGGGTCGGGCAGTGGCATCGTGGCAAATTCTGCCTGCCCTAACCAGGCGACATTCAAATCGTTTGCTGGCGTTTACAAGTTGCCGAAAAGCCTTGAAATACCCGTTTACCAATCTTCCAAGCCAGAATAAGCATAGATATCGCACACGATTGCAATTTCTGCAATAATGAGCCTTGGCTACTCAGCAAAACTTGCATGACGTAGTTTGTGTTCGATGGCATGCCAAGTGACGGTAAATGGCCCCTGGCACGACTCATGGAGTCCATAAAATAGGAAAAAAGGTATGAGAGCTTGCTTCACCCCGGTGCTCTTGGGGTACCAGTTGCTAACCATCATCATTGTCGTTTGGCCTGCCAGCATGGCTTTGGCGGAAGTGGAAGAGATGACAGTCACCGCACGACGCATCGAGGAGTCAATGCAGACCGTGCCGGTTTCCATTACCGCGCTAGACAGGTCGACACTCGAAAATGCGGGGGTGCGGACGTTAAGCGAAACTACCCAGCTTGTACCTAACCTGACTTTCGAGGCCGGAGAGAACGGACGCCGGGCTGCACCAACTTTACGCGGTATTGGCCTTATAGACTCGCGTGGATTCGATAACGCGGTCGGTGTCTTTATCGATGGCGTGTACGTCGGTGGGCGCGCCTCCCAGAACGTGCGCTTGCTGGACATCGAACGCGTCGAGGTTATCCGCGGACCGCAGAGCGCCCTGTACGGTCGCAATACATTTGCGGGTGCGATTAATTACGTTTCAAGCCGCCCCTCGGAGGCATTTGAAAGCTCGGTCGAGGCCATTGCTGCCGAAGACGGTCGCTATGAATTACAGGCGTCAATCAAGGGGCCACTATTTGGAAACCTGTCGGGCGGATTGTCGGCTGCGTGGACTGACGACGATGGCATGTTCGATAACGCAGGCCCCGTTGCAAACGAAAAGAATTCCATCGGTGGCGGTGACAGTACTTCGGTGGCTGGCAACCTGAGGTATCAGCCCAGTGATGCTGTCGACATAATGTTTTCCGCCTTTTATGCGGAAGAGCGCCTTGATAGTACGCCGATGTATGTGGTGCCAAACAATTGCGGTGAACTGGATCCCAACAAGGTGTTTCCCGATGCACCAAACAACCTGCCATCGTACGACCGTAACCTGCCGGCTTATCGGTGCAGTAAAATTAGTGAGGCGAGGCCCAACAAGTTCAGCCTGTCACCCGAAGCTTACTCATTTGATAGCGAAACTACCCGGCTTGCCCTCGATATGAATTTCACGCTCGGTGACATGGCCCTGCAATCGATCACGGCGTGGACTAAAAATGAAAACAACTCCAAGCTGGATCTCGATCGCACGCAGACGGGTGAACCTTACTATGGCATTTACGATTCGGCGGCCTATGTCCCCCCGATAGTCACATTTAATCCCGGTACTTCGACCGTTGGCGGTGTTATACCACTGAATGTGTACTTCGGCATCCCGGGCCAGGACCAGGACTACTTCTCACAGGAGTTGCGACTGGTCTCGTCGCAGGAAGAGGCGTTCCGTTGGTCAACGGGTTTGTACTATTTCGATCAAACCAATATGGATGCTACTGATCTTGGGATCGATGCCGGTCCTGCCATGGAGGCGCTTGGTCTTCCCCTGAACGAAATAATTTTCATGCTTGCCAGTGACCTGGGCAACGGAAGCTGGCTTGGCCTGGAGAACCCGATTCTGCCTGTTGAGGCATTTAATGACGGCTCGGAACTTGCGACGGTAATTTTGACAAAATCAACCGCGACGCAGTATTCGGCTTTCGGCTCTGTCGAATACGACTTTACGAATCGAGTTACAGGTACGGCAGAGCTGCGCTACACTTATGAAGAGCGCACCCTGGATAACGTTTTTGATATCTTTTTTGGTTCTCCATCCGACAATTTCGAGGATGACTGGAGTTTCTGGGATCCACGCTTCACTCTGCGTTTCCAGGCAAATGATGACCTGATGGTATACGGGTCAATTGCGAAAGGGACCCGCTCTGGCGGGCAAAATGGTGCCATCGCCGACCCGAATTTTGTGTCCTATGAGGAAGAGTCTAATTGGACTTACGAACTCGGCACCAAGACCGAGTGGCTGGACAGACAGTTGCAGGTGAACGTAGCCGCTTTCTACATTGATTGGAGCGACGCACAGTTTCGCGAGCGAATTCCGTCCGGTAGTGGCTTTTTGACGATTACTCGTAACTCGACGGGCATTACCAGCTACGGCTTTGAACTCGAAGTGCTGGCCAATCCTTTCGAAGGATTTACTGTCGGGGGCAACGTCGGCTATGCCGATTCAACCTTCGA
>PBZD01000020.1 GCA_002729875.1 Chromatiales bacterium
AATCGTGGATGCTGTTGCTGGTATTTGGGGCTGCTGCACGTTCGACTTCACGCATGCGCGTGATGACATCGACCGGTGTGGCTTTTTGAAAATACTCAAAGAAATTTTCTGAATCATAAATAAGGTTCTGGTAGCGAGTCGCACTGGCAGCGGTAAGAGTTTCCATGATGCGATGCCATTCACCCCGTTCCTTATCGGTTTTCCCGTGTGGCATGGCCGTCGCTATGGCCACCGAATTCATGGTTTGTTCGAGTGTGCGCAAAGCAATGCCGCGTGCACCGTACTTGGCATTGACAAGTTCACCCTGTTCAGTAGCACGTAACCGACCGCGTACGGTGCCGGGTGGTGAGGCCAGTACTGCCGCATGGGTGCGGCCACCGCCGCGACTGATTGTGCCGCCGCGGCCGTGAAACAGGGTGAAATCTATGTCGGCCCTATCCATGGTTGCGATCAGGTCGGATTGTGCCTGGTGTAATGACCAGCGCGCTGACGCAATGCCGACATCTCGAGTGGTGTCCGAATAACTGACCATAATGATCTGGTGATTATTGCGTTGTTCCAGATGCTTGCGGTAGATATCGTTCTGCAGCAACTGGTGCATTGTCGATGAACAGTTGACCAGGTCTGCGTTGGTTTCAAAAAATGGTGTGATATCCAGTGGTATGCCACCATTTTTCTTTTTCAGGTCTGCCCAACGGGCCAGCAATAGCACCGATAAAACGTCGTCAACTCCGTGAGCCATGCTGATCACATAGGGCCCAATGGACCGTTTGCCATAGCGCCGGCGACAGAAAGCGATGGCCTGAAAAGTAGCCAGCGAGCGGCGTGACTGATTATCCGGATCAACGGACGGTGACTCATTGTTTTCCAGCGCTTCCTGCAGGCGCCGGGTTCGCTCTTGTGGCGTCTTGTCGAGCCAGTGTTTTTCACCGAGACAGTGCCCCAATACCCGGCGGTTGATGATTGCACTCTGACGAATATCAAGAGTCAGAAAGTAAAAGCCGAAAGTTTTTGCCCGGGTAATCAGGCGCCGAGTCGAAAACAGCCCCGCATGTTTGCCGCTATTGGCCACCAGGCTGTCATGTACGAGTTGCAGATCCTTGATGAATTCATCCGCAGACTCGTAGGGAAAAACGTCATCATCAAAGGTTGCCTGCAGACGTTGTTCTACCAGCTTCAGGAAAGCACGGTAGGGCATGTCACGGTATCGCAACGAAACCTGGCCGGCGGCACCGGGGAACTGCTTCGCATATTGCTGGGTGCGCTTGAGCATTTCTTCGGAGACGTTGATACGGCTCGTGCTCTGACTTAATTTCTGCGCCAGTGCACTTACTTCATTAAAATACAGATTCAGGTTCAGAGAGCGTTGTCTGGCCAGTGTTTCACGGATCGTGCGCCCGGTGATATCCGGTCGGGCTTCAAAATCGCCGCCGATCCATGAAGAAAAGCGGAGTATTGTCGGTAGCTTGAGGTCGGCAGCTTCGTCACCATAGGCAAGCTTTAGTGAATTGGTTATCCGCTCGTAAAATGAAGGTACGGCACGATAAATGACATCTGTCAAAAAGAATAATATGTGTTCGACTTCATCGAAGACCGTGCGTTCTTCATGCGGATGTTCTTCCGTTTGCCAGATCGTAGTGATATCGCTACGAATACTTTCGAGATAAGCGTTAACTTCCGGCTGGGTTAGTATCGGATTCTGGATTTCAACGAGTCGTTTGACGATATTTTGCTGTTTGCGCAGGATGGTGCGACGTGTTGGTTCGATGCTGTCGGCGGCGAATACCGGTTCGATCTGTAGTGAGTGTAAAAGTTTGAGAACATCATCCAGGCTTAGCCCGGCTTCTTTCAGGCGGAATATGGTTTCTTCAATGCCGCGCGGTTGTCGGGTCGATGAGTCGTTGAGGTAATCACGCCAGCGGCGAATACGATGAACTTGTTCGGCGGTATTGACGACCTGGAAGTAAGTCGAAAAAGCGCGAATAAAATTACGTGCACTCAGGGGTGACAGTGACTGCACCAGGGCGTCGAGTTTTGCCCCGGCATGGTTATCGCCTTCGCGGCGGTCAATCGCAGTTCGACGTGCTGCCTCGACAACATCAAACAGAGAATCACCGCCTTGTTCCTTGAGCATGTCACCGATCATGGTCGCCAGTATGTGTACATCATGGCGAAGTGCAGCATCCTTCTTTTTAAATTCTATGTCCTGGCGTTTTTCAGCAGGACGTGCTGTGGGATGCAGTCCCGTCGCTTCGATCGGATTCATGGCAGGCATGATGGGATGTTGAGTGAATAATGCGCTGGTGGCAGAGGGATAAAAGACGATAATTGACTGGCCGGTAAAATTATTCGTGGATCTTATGTCCGAATTGAGTCAGATGGAAGCCCTTTTGTGTATCTTTACGCAGTTCCTGTCTGTAGGGGGAATCTCAGCCGGATTACAGGTATTCTTACACTGCTGATCAGCATCGGGTTGATTTTGCCATATTTATTAAGGGTCGATTTTGCCGCAACTGCCTGAACTGCACGCAATCATTGTCATCTGTCTGACCTGCCTGGCGATGTTTTTGTTTACCAAAGACCGGATTCCCCTGGAAACAACGGGGCTCGGCGTTCTGTTATTGCTCATACTGCTGTTTATCATATTCCCATATAAGAACATTAAGCCGACCGATTTCTTTATCAATTTCGGTCATGAAGCGCTGGTAACGATCTGTGCATTACTGATTCTCGGTCGCGGGCTTGAAACCACCGGTGCATTACAGCCACTTGCCACGATCATGTCGAGTTTCTGGCTCGAACGACCGACACTGGCCTTGCTGGCGACACTGCTCGTTGCTGCGGTATGCAGCGCTTTTCTGAATAACACGCCGATTGTCGTCATGTTGTTGCCGGTGCTGGTTGCGGTTTGTATTCGTGCCGGTCGGCCACCCTCGAAGATACTCATGCCGATGGGCCTGGCCACATTAATCGGTGGCATGGCGACAACCATCGGTACCTCAACTAACCTGCTGGTTGTAGGTATTGCAGCCGATCTCGGTGAACGCCGTTTCGGCATGTTTGATTTTACCCTGCCGGTTTTGATCGCCGGGGGTGCGGGCTTGCTGTTCCTGTGGCTGGTGGCACCCCGCCTGTTGCCGGTACGTAAGGCACTCATGGTAGACACATCGCCGCGCCTGTTCAGTGCTGTGCTATACATTAATGAAGACGGGTATGCTCCCGGCAAGATGTTGTCAGAGGTTCGCGCCAAGACCGAGGGTCGTATGCGTGTTGACCGGATACAACGTACCGAGACCTTGTTTGTGGCGAAACTGCCGTCGATCAGACTACAGCCGGGAGACCGTCTGTATGTCAAGGATTCGGCCGAGCGACTCAAGGAGTTTGAACAAGCACTGGGTGCGACATTGTTCAACGTGTCGGATGGTGAGCATCCGGTCAGTGATGAGGTGCCCCTTGCGACTGAAGGCCAGCAACTGGCTGAAGTGGTTATTACCCGCGGATCTGCATTGCATCATCGGACCTTGAATGCGGCACAGTTCAGTAACCGGTTCGGTTTGTTTCCTCTGGCGATTCATCGTGCCCGATCATCACAGGATGTCAGCGTTGATCTGGGTACAATTCGCCTGCGCGCCGGTGATGTATTACTCGTGCAGGGTTCACGCGAGTCGATTCAAACCTTGCGTGAGAACGGCTCTATGCTCGTACTTGATGCGACCACAGACCTGCCGCACACAAAACGTGCGCCAGTGGCACTGGGGATTATTATCGGGGTCGTCGCCTTTGCCGCTGCCGGTATCCTGCCGATTTCAGTGGCCGCATTATGCGGTGTTGCGCTGATGCTGTTGACCGGCAGCATGCAATGGCGTGATGCGGGTGATGCACTGAATATTCCGGTCATCATGATCATCGTTGCGAGCCTGTCACTCGGTTTTGCACTGATGGAAACCGGTGGCGCCCAGTTTATTGCCGAGTGGTTTGTGTTTGTTACTCAACCGTTGCCGGTGCCGCTGATCCTGAGCGGTTTGATCCTGTTGATGACGCTGTTGACGAATGTGGTTTCAAACAATGCCGCAGCTGCTATCGGGACTCCGATTGCGATCAGTATTGCACAACAAATTAATGCGCCGACCGAACCATTCATCCTGGCCATTATCTTCGGCGCCAATATGAGTTTTGCGACACCTATTGGCTACCATACGAACCTGCTGATCATGAGTGCCGGTGCCTATAAATTTACCGATTTCATGCGCATTGGTATTCCGCTGACACTGGTGATGTGGGCCGCTTTTACGATTATTTTGCCGTTGTTATACGACCTGTAGGCAGGGGTCTGCCTGCCACACTTGACGGCAGGGATGCCTGCGGGGATACTGCAGGCATGAATAGTACGGTCTATAACGGAAACTGGTGGTGGTCTTTCTCAACGGAGAGGGTTGCCGGCTAGCACGTCAGATAGAATAGCCAATAAGCCCATCTCCGCAGAGCGGCGACGGGCTTTTTTTTTGGGCGATGATTTTTGCATGTAATTTTCATCAGTTTGAGAAAGCAAGGTAATGGAACCACCCTTTGATATAAGCGCTGATCTCGATACACCGGTTTCGACGTATCTGAAGTTACACACTTTACAGCCGCGTTATTTACTGGAGAGTGTCGAGGGCGGTGTGCAACTGGCGCGCTATTCATTTCTGGGTTTTGGTAAGGTGCGGGACTTCCGGCTTGATGCGTCGGGGATGCGTATCAATGGACAGCAATACCCGCGTCCGGAGTCAACAGAAAGATTATTGGCGGCATTGCGAAAAACACTGGCGGATACCCCCAGGTTACAGCCTGAACTCACCGAGTTACCGTTTTCCGGCGGACTGGTCGGTATCTCCGGCTACGATCTCGTACGTTACTTTGAGCAACTTGGCAAAATTCCTTCCGGTGCTGCATTGCCAGATTCACCGGAGGCCGCATACTTTGCGACTGAATCACTCCTGATCTTTGATCATCTGACGCGACGTATCGCATTGCTGCATTCAGGTTCGGAAGCGCAACGTTCAGTATTACGTGACAGCATTATTGGTTTGCTGCGTGGCCCTTTGCCGCCCCGGCCGCGCAGCGGTGGTTATTCTAATCCTGTGTCAAGCCTGTCTGAAGAGGCTTTCAAGGCAGCCGTTGCACGTAGCAAGGATTACATTACTCAGGGTGAGATTTACCAGATCGTACTCTCGATACGTTTTTCAGGCACGCATGAACTGTCGCCTTTTGAGACCTACCGGGCGATGCGTCTGCTCAATCCATCGCCGTACATGTTCTTTTTCGATCTTGGTGATCTGCAAGTTGTCGGTTCATCACCCGAAGCTCTCGTCAAGTGCCATAACGGTAATGCAGCACTCAGGCCGATCGCCGGGACGCGACCGCGCGGGCGTGATCGGGCCGAGGATCTGGCTAATGAGCAGTCGCTACTCGCAGACCGCAAAGAAAATGCTGAACATGTCATGCTGGTTGACCTGGCACGCAATGATCTCGGGCGGGTTGCCGCGGCCGGATCTGTTTATGTGGATCCGTTTCGGTCGATCGAGAGTTACAGTCACGTTATGCATATCGTCAGCGGGGTACAGGGCAAGTTGGCCGCCGGCAAGGATGCATTTGATCTGTATGCTGCTACATTTCCGGCCGGCACACTGGTCGGCGCACCTAAAATTCGCGCCATGCAATTGATTGATGAAATGGAGTCGGTACGGCGCGGTATTTATGCGGGTACCGTCGGCTATTTCAGCACCAGTGGCGACATGGATCATGCCATCGCTATTCGCACATTGGTGCTCAGTGAAAATGAATACAGTTACCAGGCCGGGGCCGGTATCGTTGCCGACAGTGTGCCGCAAATGGAATATGCAGAAGTGCTGGCCAAGAGTGCAATCCTGCGTCAGGCACTCGCCATGGCGGAGGAAGGATTGTGAGCCCGCATTTGTTATTGATCGATAACTACGATTCTTTTACCTACAATCTTGTGCAGGCTTTTCTCGTGCTTGGTGCGCGTGTAGATGTATTTCGCAATGATCAGATTACGGTTGAGCAGGCGCTGGACATCAATCCGACTCATTTGTGTATCTCGCCGGGGCCGGGCCGCCCGGAGGATGCGGGCGTATCACTCGAGATGATTGGCGCATTTGTAAAACACATTGCGATCTTCGGTGTGTGTCTCGGACACCAGAGTCTCGTGCATCATTTCGGTGGCAATATTGTCGCGGCAGAACGACTGATGCATGGCAAAACATCGATGGTTGAGCATGACGGCAAGACCATCTATACAGGTATCGGTCAGCCATTTGAGGCCGGACGATACCATTCACTGGCCGCCGAGGCCGATAGTATCCCCGATGTTCTGGAAGTCACTGCGCGGACCCGGCGCGGAGAAATCATGGGTATTCGTCACCGCGAGTTGCCGATCGAGGGTGTGCAGTTTCATCCGGAAAGTGTATTGACGCCCGAAGGTGACGACCTGATGAGAAACTTTCTTGGGTTGGTAGCGGACCGGCAGCAGGGTACCTGAGTCATGGCTATCGATGCACATCAAACACTGAATCGTCTGCTGGCAAATGAAAACCTGGCCGAGGTCGAGGCTGCCGATTTGATGCGCCTGCTGACGGATGAGGCGTTGCCGCAGGTGATGAGTGCAGCATTGCTGATTGCATTACGCGCCAAGGGTGAGACTGCAGATGAAGTGCGTGGTTTTGCACTCGCCATGCGCGAACTGGCGCAAAGTATAATTTTGCCTGACGACATGCAGGCCGTGGACATCGTCGGTACCGGTGGAGACGGATCGGGTAGCGTTAATATTTCCACCGGCACCGCGCTACTGGCAGCTGCCTCGGGGTTGCCGGTTGTCAAACACGGCAACCGCTCTGTGTCGTCAAAGTCGGGCAGCGCCGACGTGCTTGAGGCGCTCGGCATCCCGATACCCGCTGACCCGAAGGCTACGCTGGCCTGTGTTGCGGATTGCGGTTTCACATTTTTGTTTGCACCGTTTTTTCATCCGGCGATGAAGGCCATCGCACCGGTTCGCGGTGCGCTGGGTGTGCGTACCGTGTTCAACATTCTCGGGCCACTGACAAACCCGGCCAGACCGCCGTATCACCTGGTAGGCGCTTTTGATCTGCCGACCGCCCAGCTGATGGCTGATGCACTGGTAGCGATGCCGATCAAACGTGCTTTTGTTATTCATGGTGAACCGGGTTGGGATGAGGCAACGCCGGTCGGTCGCTTTACGCTGTTCGATGTACAGCCGGGTGAGGTGATCGTGGAGAGCAGGGATCCGCTCGACTATGGCATGGCCAGATGTTCGCCGCAGGATCTGGCCGGTGGCGACGCCGGGTTTAATGCCACGGCGCTTGAAGCGGTGCTGAACGGAGCAGACCAGGGCCCGCATCGTGATGCCCTGGTACTTGGCGCGGGGCTCGCGCTCGAACTGGCCGGTCGGGCCGGTGATTTGCACGATGGCATCGCGCAGGGTTATGCGGCACTCGATTCCGGTGCGGCGCAACAGGTTCTCACGCAGTTACGGGCATTCACGGCGTAGCTATGTCTGATGACTTCCTGCAGGGCATGGCGCTGGCCAGTGCGGAGCGCCTGAGTGAAGCACGCGCAACGGCTGATCTGATTACGCTTGAGCGGCGGGCGGCAGAACACAAGGCGCCGCCTCCCCTGCGCTTGTCGGCAACAGGATTCGATCTGATTGCCGAACTCAAGAAGCGTTCGCCTGCGGCCGGGCAACTCGCCACAACTGCAGTGTCCCCGGCTGCTCAGGCAGGAAAATATGTTGCTGCGGGCGCCGCGGCCATCTCGGTACTGACCGAGCCGCAGCGGTTTTCCGGTTCGCTCGAGGATCTTCAGCAGGTGGTTGCCGGAACCGAATCGATACCAGTCATGCGTAAGGATTTTCTTGTCGATCCTTACCAGATCGTCGAGGCCCGGGCTGCCGGAGCCGGTGGTGTGTTGCTGATTGCTGCAATCCTTGAGCCGTCTCTGCTGCGTGACATGCTGCAGACTGCATTCGAGCTCGGCATGTTCGTGCTCGTCGAGGCCTTTGACGAGGCTGATTTGCTGCGCTGTGTGCCGGTCATGGCCGACCGGTTGCCGGCCATTAATAATGATGGCTCGTGCCGGATGCTGCTCGGGGTCAACTGCCGCAACCTGCGCACACTCGCAGTCGAGTTTACTCGTTTTATGGCTTTGGCCGGGCAACTGCCCGACACGATCCCATGGGTTGCCGAGAGTGGTGTCGATACGCCTTACAAGGCCGGACAGGTTGCAAGTGCCGGGTATCGCCTTGCCCTGGTCGGTACGGCATTGATGCGTAGTGATGGGCCGCAGCATGCCGCGCAGGCATTATTGCAAGCCGGCCGTGACGCCCGAGCGTGCTGACAGGCTGATGGCAGTTTGCATAAAAATCTGTGGTCTGAGGTCGCCTGAAACCGTGGCTGTGGCGCTTGAGGCGGGCGCGGATGCGATCGGTTTTGTGTTTGCTAATTCGCCGCGCCGGGTTTCGGTAGACCTGGCGCGCCGCATCACCCGCGATTTGCCCGCGCATGTCGTCAAGGTAGCGGTCATGTATCACCCGACACAAACCGAATGGGATGAGGTTGCAGCGGGATTTCGTCCTGATTGGCTGCAGACGGAGGCGGCTGATTTTATCCGCCTCACCGTTGATCAAAGCGTTGTACACATGCCGGTTTTCCGTGATGCAGAGTCACTCGATGCCGATACGGTTGCAGCGTTACCGCAGATCCTGTTCGAAGCGTCGGTAAGCGGTGTCGGGCAGCGGGCAAACTGGAACCGGGCCGCCGAACTGGCGCTCACGACCCGGCTGATGCTCGCCGGCGGACTGAATCCGGGCAACGTCGCAGCGGCGATCCGGCAGGTCTCGCCCTGGGGCGTAGATGTCAGCAGTGGTGTCGAAGTACGTCGCGGGGTTAAGGATCAGGATAAGATAGCGGCTTTTATCGCAGCCGCAAGGATAACGGAGTGCCCTGATGCAGGTTGAATTGAGCGATCTTGAGCGCAAGGCGCTGTTGACCCGGCTGCTCGGCGGCAAATTGCCGGACCAACAGGGCAGATTCGGGCCCTTCGGCGGTCGTTATGCTCCGGAAACGCTGATGCCGGCGCTCGAGCGACTCGAGGCCGGGGTGAAGCAATACCTGGCTGATCCGAAATTCATAGCCGAACTGGGCCGTGAACTGGACACCTGGGTCGGTAGGCCGACGCCGCTGACGCATGCCCGCGGCTTGTCGGCGCGGTGGGGCGCAGAGGTGTACCTGAAACGCGAGGACATGGCGCATACCGGGGCACACAAGATTAACAACGCGCTGGGCCAGGCATTATTGGCCAGGAAGTTTGGTGCAAAACAAGTGATAGCTGAGACCGGCGCCGGTCAGCATGGCGTTGCAACAGCCGCAGCATGTGCCCGGGTGGGCATTCCGTGTGTCGTTTATATGGGTGCTGTCGATATCGAGCGGCAGGCGCCGAACGTCGATCGGATGGCTCAACTCGGCGCCAAAGTGGTAGCTGTGGAGTCCGGCGATCGGACGCTGCGTGCTGCAATCGATGAGGCGTTCCGTAACTGGGTTGCTGATCCGGAGGGTAGTTATTACCTGCTTGGTTCGGCGGTCGGTCCGCACCCGTACCCGTACCTGGTTCGTGAACTGCAGACGGTTATCGGTCATGAAGCGAGGAAGCAGATGGCAGCAATGACCGGCGGCTTGCCCGATGTTGCGTTTGCCTGCATCGGGGGTGGTTCGAATGCAATCGGCCTGTTTCATCCGTTTCTTGCCGATGAAAAGGTACAGCTGGTTGGTGTCGAAGCCGGCGGTCGCGGCACCGGGCTGGGCGAGAATTCTGCAACACTGGCAACCGGTACGCCGGGCGTGTTGCACGGTTGCTACTCGATGTTGTTGCACGATGAGCATGGACAGGTACAGGAGACGCACTCCGTGTCTGCCGGGCTCGACTATCCCGGTGTCGGGCCGGAACATGCCTTGCTCAAAACTATTGGCCGGGTGACCTATACCTCGGCCACTGATCAGGAGGCACTCGCCGCGCTGCAGGAATGTTGTGCAGCTGAGGGCGTGTTGCCGGCGCTTGAATCTGCGCATGCGCTGGCCGGGGCAAAAGCCTGGGCACAGGAAAATCCCGCCAAGCGCATGCTGATCGGTTTGTCTGGTCGAGGCGACAAGGACATGCCTACCTTGAGCAAACTGGCCTGAAGGTAGCGGTAATAATATAAATGCAACCACATGCAAGAATTTCTGCCGCATTGAACGCCGCGGTTGCAGCGGGTCGGGTTGGACTCGTACCGTATGTAACCGCCGGGTATCCGGACCGGAACACGTTTGTCGACACGCTGAAGAAAATTGCCGCAGTAGCGGATGTCATTGAGGTGGGTGTACCTTTTTCCGATCCGATGGCTGACGGTGTCACGATACAGCGTTCGAGCCGTATTGCATTGGAGCAGGGGGTTTCCTTGCGCTGGATTCTTGCCGAACTCGCCCGGGCCGGCACGGTCGGCGCCCCGGTTGTGTTGATGAGTTATCTGAACCCATTGCTTGTCTACGGTTATGAGGCACTTGCCACAGACTGCGTCAAGGCGGGTGTCTGTGGTTTTATCGTGCCGGACCTGCCGCTGGAAGAGGGTGAGGATTTTCGTGCCGCGCTCGATGCGCAAGGTCTTGCGCTGATTCAACTGGTGACGCCGGCAACACCGGACGATCGTATGGCGCGGTTGTGTGCGGCCAGTAAGGGTTTTGTCTATGCCGTGACGATCAGGGGTATTACCGGCGGGACCAGCGAATTACCGGCTGCAGTGCCGGCGTATCTCGATCGCATCAAGGCACAGGTTGAGATTCCGGTCTGTGCCGGTTTCGGTGTGCGGCGATCAGAGCAGGTCAGGGATCTGGGCCGGCATGCTGACGGCGTTATCGTCGGCTCGGCACTCGTGGAACAGTTGGAAGCCGGGAACGATCCGGTCGAGTTTCTTAAGTTGCTGCGCAGTTAACCGGGGTTAACCATTGCCGCCGTTGTAGCGTGAGAAAATTGAACTTTAGCGGTCGCGGCGGTTCAGCGGTGGTTTTGGGCGTCCCAGGTAGAGCGCGATGATGCTCACGACCCCGACGACCCAGCCAACCCATTTGGGGTTTGCATCGAGTCCGATCAGTAGTGCCCCGGCAACGATGCCGGCTGCGCCGCCAATCACCCGGTATTGACGGCGTTCACGACGATACAGGCTTTGTTGATCAGGAATGGGTGACTTGCTTTCAGCAGCAAGCACCTGATCGATCAGGCGGCGGGCAACACCTGGCAGATGTTCCAGCACGTAGCGGACTTCGGGAAGCTCTTGCCGGATGCGTTCTGCGGTTGCTTTAGGTCCGGTCTGTTGCGCCATCCATTTTTTCAGTACCGGTTGTCCGGTTTCCCACAGGTCGAGATCAGGGTATAGCTCACGCCCCAGCCCTTCGATTTGCATCAGTGTTTTTTGCAGCAGAAATAATTGTGGCTGTACTTTCATGTCGAAACGTTGTGCGACCTGAAAAAGTTTGAGCAACACCTGACCGAATGAAATTTCCTTTAGCGGTTTATTAAAGATTGGTTCGCAGACCGTGCGAAACCCCGATTCAAGTTCGTTGACGCGCGTGTCCGCAGGAACCCATCCCGAGTTCACATGCAATTGAGCGACCCGGTGATAGTCCCGCTGGAAAAAAGCCATGAAATTCTCGGCAAGATAATGCCGGTCAGTGTCATCGAGTGTGCCGACGATACCAAAGTCAACTGCAGCATAACGTGGGTTTTCCGGATCAGTGATATCGACAAAAATATTTCCGGGATGCATATCAGCATGGAAAAAGTTGTCTCGAAAAACCTGGGTAAAGAAAATCTCCACGCCGTTTGCGGCCAGTTTCCTGAAGTTTGTACCGGCCCGCCGCAGGCTTTCCATGTCATTGATCGGCACACCATGGATGTGTTCCATCACCATGACCTGTGTCCGGCAGTAGTCCCAGTAGACTTCGGGGACATAGATCAGGGGTGAACCCTTGAAGTTACGCCGCAGCTGAGCCGCATTCGATGCTTCACGCATCAGGTCCAGCTCGTTCAGAACAGTGGCTTCATATTCCGCAACAACCTCAATCGGGCGCAGTCGATGGCCTTCCGCCCAGTAACGCTGCGCAAGTTTTGCGATGAGATAGAGGATTTCGACATCGCGTTCGACATCCTGATGTACATTTGGCCGCAGAATTTTAACGATGACCTCAAGATCGTTATGCAAAGTTGCGACATGAACCTGGGCGATTGAGGCAGCCGCCATTGCTTCGGGGTTGAATGTGGCAAATACTTCTTCGGCCGGCTGACCGAAGGCATTGTGGATAGCGCGCAGCGCCATGGTGCCGGAAAATGGTGGCACCTGGTCCTGGAGTTTTGCCAGCTCGATGCCGATATCTTCTGGTAACAGGTCCTGGCGCGTCGATACCGATTGGCCGAATTTGACAAAAATCGGCCCAAGCTCTTCCAGCGCTTCACGAATGCGTTGGCCACGTGGGGCAGAGGATCGTGTGCGTACCCAGTTGGCCGGCCACAGGTAAAAAATAAAACGCAGAGGACGAAATAAATGTACCGAGGTGATGAGTTCATCAAGGCCGTGGCGAACCAGTACACGCTGAATATCAAGCAATCGCAGGAACAGCCGAAGATGTTTCATGTGGACTGTTCCCCGATTAGGTTTTTAAGCCTTTTTTCCAGCCGTGCGGTTGTGTCGGCGAGTTCATCTACTGCGGTAAAATACAGGGCAACTTCGCTGCGCGTCGCCAGTTGTCCGCTGTCTTTGTGCAGGTAGTCGGTTGCCCGCTCGGTCAGGCTCTCGGATACATCGGCTGCCCAGTCCCTGGTTTCTCGGCTGAAGCTGGATAATTGTGCACTCAGCGATTTACCGAACCAGTCCGTCAGGGTTTTTTCAAGGTCCGGGCGGGCACAGAGCAATAATTCACGAAATCGCTCGGCAATGTCCAGGTCGCCGTTAGCCTCAATACGACTTTCGCCGATCGGCGTTTGCTGGTTGTCGAATATCAGCCGGTTTAGTTCGATAATCGTACCGGTGATTTCGGCATCGGCCTGATGTTGGGTATCGGTTGATAGCTCGATCATGCCGTCGGTGGCAAGAATCAGGATCGGACTCGGTATCGATCTGGCGACAACACGTAGTGATTTTCCGTCCAGACCGTCGCATAAGTCCTGTGCGTGCTCGTGGTCATCAATGCCGTGATTTATAATCGATGCAATGGGGCTGAGTAACAAATTCAATAACAAAGTTGTACCCGGTTTTAGTATTTATAGCCGATGTGCAGCGCGACGACGCCACTGGCAAGATTATGATAGTGACAGTCTTCGAGTCCAGCTGCAGTCATCATGTTGAGCAACGTTTCCTGGTCGGGGTGCATGCGAATTGATTCGGCCAGGTACTGATAACTTGATTCATCTCCGGCAATAATCCGGCCCAGTGCCGGCAATACTTTAAACAAGTGAAATTCATACAAAGGCTCTATGAAGTTCAGGGCCGGTTTGGAAAATTCCAGGATCAGAAGTCGACCACCAGGTTTAAGTACCCGCTGCATAGATGCCAGTGCTGCATCCTTGTCGGTGACGTTGCGCAGACCAAAGCCGATCGTGACACAGTGGAATGTGTCGGCAGCGAAAGGCAGGTATTCGGCATTAGCCTGCGCGATTTCGACATTGCCGACAATAGCTTTATTGACCAGCCGGTGCCGGCCCTGATCAAGCATTGCAGCGTTAATATCGGTCAGGCAGACCAGTCCGGAATTGCCGACCTGACGGCTCATGCCGGCGGTCAGGTCGGCCGTCCCACCGGCAACATCGAGCGCATAATCGCCGCTTCGCAGGCCGGTTTTGGTTAGCGTAAAACGCTTCCATAACCGGTGCAGACCGCCTGACATCAGGTCATTCATCAGATCATAGTTTTGCGCGACCGAATCGAACACATCGCGCACCCGCCCGGCCTTCTGGCTGGTGGCTACTTCTTCGTAGCCGAAATGAGTGGTGGGAGTGTCAGGGCTCATAGGGCTGGCATTATATCGTTTTAATCATGAGACCTGAGTGAATTTTGGTCTACATTCGCAGCCCAGGTCGCTGTTACAGAATGTAACGACTCAGGTCTTCGTCCTTGATGAGTTCACCAAGGTGTTCATCGACAAAGTCGGTATCGATCATAATGGACTGCCCGCTACGATCCGCCGCCTCAAATGAAATAACTTCGAGCAGACGTTCAAGTACGGTATGCAGGCGCCGGGCGCCGATATTTTCATTCTGTTCGTTGACCTGAAAAGCCACTTCGGCGGCACGCCGGACGCCCGAATTCTCAAATTTCAGTTCTACGCCTTCGGTCGCCATTAGAGATACATATTGTTCGGTTAGCGATGCATCGGGTTCCGTCAGGATGCGGACGAAGTCATCACTGGTAAGCGCGCTGAGTTCAACCCGAATAGGAAAGCGTCCCTGTAGTTCCGGAATCAGGTCGGATGGTTTTGATGCATGAAAGGCGCCTGATGCGATGAACAGTATGTGATCGGTTCTGACCATGCCGTACTTGGTACTAACCGTGCAGCCCTCGACCAGTGGCAGCAGATCCCGTTGTACACCCTCGCGTGAAACATCGCCGCCCGTCGAGCCGGCCATGTCCGAACGCCGCGCCACTTTGTCGAGTTCATCTATGAAAACAATGCCATTTTCTTCAACATTCTCAAGTGCATGGATTTTGATTTCATCTTCATTGATCAGTTGCCCGGCTTCTTCTTCAACCAGCAGCTTGAAAGCATCGGCAACTTTAAGTTTGCGGGTCTGTTTCTTTGGGTTCGACAGGTTTTGGAACATACCCTGCAGTTGGCTGGTCATTTCTTCCATGCCCGGCGGGGCCATGATTTCAACTCCGATTGAGGTGACCTGTACCTCGAGCTCGATCTCTTTGTCGTTAAGCTTGTCCTCGCGCAACATTTTGCGAAACTTCTGTCGTGTCTCGGCAGCGGACGGGTTTACTTCCCCGCCATCGGGCATCGGTAACAGCGCGTCAAGAATGCGATCTTCGGCAATATCCTCGGCACGATGCCGTACCTTGTCCATCTCGATCTCACGGGTCAGCGTTACGGATGTGTCCATCAGGTCGCGCACAATACTGTCCACTTCCCGACCGACATAACCGACCTCGGTAAATTTTGTTGCTTCTACCTTGATAAACGGTGCCTTGGCCAGATTGGCCAGGCGCCGGGCAATTTCAGTCTTACCGACGCCGGTCGGGCCCATCATCAGAATGTTTTTTGGGGTGATCTCATTGCGAAGCAATTCATCGACCTGCATCCGTCGCCAGCGATTGCGCAGGGCAATGGCTACAGAACGTTTGGCCTGATCCTGGCCGATGATGTGCTTGTCCAGTTCCTGGACAATTTCGCGTGGGGTCATCTGGGACATGTTGGTTAGTCTACCTCCAGGGTCTCGAGTACAGTGTTGTTATTGGTGTATACACAGATCGATGCGGCAATTTCGAGTGCTTTGCGGACAATGGTTTCGGCATCAAGATCCGAATTCTCCAGCAGTGCGCGGGCTGCTGCCTGTGCGAATGAGCCACCGGAACCGATCGCCATCAGGTCGTCTTCGGGTTCGATTACGTCACCATTGCCGGATACGATTAAGGATGTTTCCTTGTCGGCAACCAGCAGCAGCGCTTCAAGGCGTCGCAGGCGCCGATCGGTGCGCCAGTCTTTGGCCAGTTCGATTGCGGCGCGGGCCAGGTTGCCGTATTGCTCAAGCTTGGCCTCGAATAGTTCAAATAAGGTAAATGCGTCAGCCGTACCGCCGGCAAATCCTGCTATGACGCGGCCTTCGGCGAGGATACGAACTTTGCGGGCGTTACCCTTCATGATGGTACTGCCCATGCTGACCTGACCGTCGCCAGCGATGGCGACGACGCCGTTGCGCCTGACCGAGACGATCGTTGTACCTCTGAATTGTTCCATATTGTTTTCCTTGTCGGCAGGACGTGAAATGCTGTCAGGCACCAATTAATGTCCCCATTTCTTTATCTCACCCTATTTATCGCGTCGGCGTGCGCGTGGATGGGCTTTATCGTATATCTGGGCGAGATGCTGAAAATCAAGGTGGGTGTAGATTTGCGTGGTGCTGATATCGGCGTGGCCAAGCAGTTCCTGAACCCCGCGCAGATCCTGACTGGACTCAAGTATATGGGTTGCAAAGCTGTGGCGGAACAGATGCGGGTATACCCGTTGCGGGATACCGGCATTTTTAGCCCAGTGTTT
Source organism: Chromatiales bacterium (assembly GCA_002729875.1). Lineage (GTDB taxonomy): Bacteria > Pseudomonadota > Gammaproteobacteria > Steroidobacterales > SMWD01. The sequence continues at coordinate 16,350 of PBZD01000020.1, forward strand.
CACCCGGGCTTCGACCATGCGCGGACCGATGCGTCGACCGCGGATGCCGACAAACAGGGCTATTTCGTCCTGCTTGGCGAGCAGGGCCCGAATTTCCAGCCAACCCCGCAGAGCAGCTTGCGCTTTGCGCCCGACCGGTACCAGGCGTTGTTTGCCGCCTTTACCCGTGACGTGCACGAGGTTGTCGCCGAAATCAATGTCCTCGGGGTTCAGGCCGACGAGTTCCGAGAGTCGCAATCCGGACGAATACAGCAATTCAAGCATTGCGCGGTCACGTTTACTGACCGGGTCATCGCCGCGGATGTCGAGCAGGCGGCCCATTTGTTCGATATCAAGTATATTGGGTAATGTACGAGCCGCTTTCGGTGCCGAAACTCCGGCGACCGGGTTTTGCGTCAGCGTATCGTCACCGAGAGTTTCTCCCTCACGGATCAGGTAATTCATAAAGCTGCGAATACCGGACAGTCGGCGCTGTATGCTGCGAGGACTTAAGCCCCGGGCATGACTCTGTGCCGCGAATCGTCGCAGGTGGTGGATGTTCAGATCCTTCCAGCGCTCGATATCATTGTGGTCACAGAATTCCCGGAAGCAGGTCAGATCGCGACAATAGCTTTTGGTCGTATGCGCAGACAGGCGCCGCTCCAGCTCAAGGTGCTGGAGAAACCGCTCGACTAGATGCCATTGTCGGTCATGCATGCAGATGTATGGTGCCGGGGCAGATAGCACCTGTAACCGTTTACCTGGCCAGGGCCGCGGCGACCAGTTCTCCGATCCGGGTTAGAAAATCTATGCTTTTGCCCGGATGAAAATGATCGGGGTCGCGGCAGCCGATGGCCAGGAAGCCAACTGCAGCATTTTCACCAAGCGGGATCAGAGCCACCGAGCCAACTTCAATGTCTGCTTCACCGAACAAGAAATTACGTTGTGCGTCACGGACCGTACCACAGCGTGCCTGGCTGGCTTGCAGGAATGTTTTGAAAGGCCCCATAGAAGGATCTTCACGGCTGACTCGGCGCAAAAACTGGCCGTCAGCGCTAACCACAGGTTCTTTACCAAATAACACCAGGACCGGCCGGTCGGCGCTGAATGTGGTCAGCAGCTGGTCTTCAAGAGTGGCAATTACTGCTTCGTATTCAACGGCTTGCATGAGCAGAATTGCCAGTTCATGGATATTGTTCGCAATTTTGTTATTGCTTTGTGCGACCTGCATGAAGTCGCGCAATTTGGCCTCGATTCGTTCATGGCGTCCGCGCAGTACGGATACCTGCCGTTCGACCAGCGAGATGGCTGTACCACCAGTGCTATGCGGCAGTCTCAGATCAGCCAGCAGGTCGCTGTTACGAATAAAAAATTCAGGATTTGCCCGCAGGTATTCTATGATGGCTTCGTCATTGTGTTCGACAGGTATGGATTCGGCTTGTTCGACAGTATTCATATATTAATTGTGCCCTCGAAAACGATAACCGCTTCTCCGGTTAGCCAGACAGGCGACCCCGGGCCGTCCCAATTCACAGTGACGCATCCACCGGGAAGTTCGACTTCAACTACGGAGCCAAGCCTACCTGCGCTTTGGCCGATAACGGCTGCGGCACAAGCACCGGTCCCGCAACCCCGTGTCTCCCCGACTCCGCGTTCGTAAACCCTTAATCGAATGCGGTCAGCAGCGACAACCTGCATAAAGCCGATGTTAGCATGGTTTGGAAACTGCTCGTGGCTTTCGAGTAGCGGACCGAGCGTTGCAACCGGCGCCGTATCAACGTCGTCAACGAAAATAACGGCATGCGGGTTGCCGATTGATACGATGTGGATATTAATGTCCTGGTCCCCTGCCAGGATCGGGTAGGGGGGTTCGTTGCGCCCGGTGTTAAACGGCAGGGATTCAGGCTTAAAGTCAGGCTCACCGAGGTCGACCGATATGTCGCCATTGTCTTCCAGGCATGCACGAGTCAGGCCGCCCGGGTGCTCGAGAACCAGTTGCTGGCCTGCTTCCGTGCCGATCAGGCGCGCAATACATCGAGCGCCATTACCGCACTGTTCGACCTCATTGCCGTCTGCGTTGAAAATTCGGTAGAACACGTTGCCCTGATTGGTTTTTGCGGGCTCGAGCCGCAGCAACTGATCAAAACCAATGCCGGTCTGCCGGTTGCCGAGATTGCGGATGGTTTCACCTGGCAGCAGTATTTCACTTTGGGCATGGATGACGACAAAGTCATTACCAAGGCCATGCATTTTTGTAAACGGGATGCGCATCTGGGTTTGCCGGTCACAGGGGTTGAGGTCGTAACGATTATATCGTTACAGTAGATTTTAGTTGCTAGTATATTGTTAAATGGACGGGTAGTTTTATACGATTTGATTAGCAGGCTAAAAGGACAATAAATAATGCGTCATATCATGGTTTTGAATTCCAAAGGCGGTTGTGGCAAGAGTACGATTGCGACCAACCTGGCCAGTTACTATGCTGATCAGGGCAAGCGAGTGACCCTTGTCGACTATGATCCCCAGGCTTCCAGCCTGGACTGGCTGGACAGGCGTCCGGAAGGTCGGGCCGCGATCATGGGCCTTAATGGCGCCAAGGATGGTTTGACTCACCTGGCCCGGAATTCCGAGATTGTCATCGAAGATGCCCCGGCTCGCTCACACGGTGCTGAATTGACCGCCCTGGTGCGCCGTGCCGAGACGCTCATTGTGCCGGTTATGCCGTCGGCTATTGATATGCAGGCATCGACAAGATTTCTCGAAGAACTGGTGTCAGTGGGCAAGGTGAAGCGGAAAAAGGTCAAAATTGCCGTCATTGCGAACCGGGTTCGTGAGTCTACGATCATTTTTGAGCAACTGGATGAGTATCTTGAAGACCTGAACGTGCCGTATATTGCGACGTTCCGTGAGGCACAGAATTATATTCGGGCTTATATCCGCGGGCTTGGGATCTTCGAGCTACCGGAATACCTGGCCTGGCCGGATTGGGAGCAATGGGATCCGCTGATCGAGTGGCTGCAAAGCCGCAGATCCCGGCCCTGAGTCTGTTTGCGGGGCTTTCGCCGGCGGGTTACAGAAGTTTCAGGAACCGGTATTTTCCAGGCGCGGGATGTCGGCTGAGCCCACGGTGCTTAGTGTCAGGCCTTTTGCAAAGGCTGTTGTTGCGGCTGGAGTGTCGTCGAGCTTAAGCATTAGCTGGCCGAGTTCCTGGTATGCCACCGGTGTAGCTGCAATCGCAAGACTTGATTCGATGTAGCTGCGGGCTTTGCCCCAGAGTTCGTTGCGGATACAGGTACGTCCGGCAGCCAGCAGGATGATCGGATCTTCAGGATATTGATGCAGCCATTTTTCCGTTTGGCGTAATTGCCCGTTTTTATCGGCCAGTTTCAGTTTTCCGTAGATTGCCACCAGTTCACTGTCCCAGTTTGATTTCAGTGCCTTGCAGATTGCGCTGGCGGCAAGTTCATTATTATTGCCTGCAACCAGCGCCTGAATTCGCGCCCGGAGCAGTCGTTCGTGCTTGCGAAGCGTTCTTGGCAGTTGATTCCAGTATGCCTCGATTGAATCGAGATCGAGGTTCGGTGCTGCAAGCCGGGCTTCAAAGGAGGCGATGGTCCAATCGTCAAGTGTGCGAGCCGGGATATTCCTTGCCCGGCGCAATTGAGGTAACAGGTCGGTCAGCGCATGCCAGTCATGTTCAATATGCAAGAGTTCGCCCAGCAGTTTAAGTGCCTGTGGATGATTTGGCCGGCTATCACGAATATGTGCCAGGTTCTTACGAGCCGCCTGGTATTCGCCGGCCGCTATCTGCAGTTCGGTCTGGATCAGCAGTACCGCATTAGTTGTGCCTGCATCGCTGTCCTGGGCCATCATCAGCCAACCATCACGACGCTGGCGGTCACCCTGTGCCTGTGCGGTGCGGGCAGCGGCCAGGTAGTTCAGCAGCGGCGTTTCGCTGTTGGCAGCGCCTTTGGTCAGCAGACGTTCACCACGGGCAAGTTTACCCTCGGACAGTGCGATAAAGCCTTTGCTAATGCGTTGGCGGGCACGCTGGGCCCGGCCCCTGGCTGCCATCGCCCCGAGTTCACGTGGCGCCCGCCAGATTCTGATCAGGGCGCGGACGGCCAGGTAAGCAAGAAAAGCAACGAAGATCAGTACCGGTACAGACATCTCAACCGTGTAGCCGCGAAAATTAATCAGTACATAGCCGTTCTGCTCCAGCAGGAAATGTGCAGCGACCGAACCGGTGAGCAGGATCAGGAAGAGAATCAGGCCGAATTTCATGGCGCAGCTGCCTCATCGCCGAGATTCAGCAGCAGGTTCAGTGACCCGGAAATATCAGGCAATTCCTCCGCCAGCCTGACCTCGGCCAGCCTGCTGATAGTCATCCGGGCAGTCTGCACCGATTGCGCAGTGCCATCGAAATAGCGCTCCAGCCGGCTGGCTACTGCCAGTAGTGAAGTTCGGTACAGGTCGCCTTCGTTGCGGATTACGGCAAGGCGTGCAATTTGCAGTTCGATATCGAGACTGCGGACTAACATGTCCTCTTCAGCTGCGGACATCAACGGGGTGATTGTTGTATTACTGCGTCTGACACTGATGATGTTTGATAATGCATCGATGATGACCCGCCGGGCGCGCTGCCAGCCGGTCTCCGTACCCTTGTCCAGCTCTGCTGAGAAGTGATCCGGGGATCTGCGCGATAGTGGCAGTGTGTGCAGAGCTTCTGCCAGGCTGCCAAGTTCCAGCACGATACCCTCGGTATCCGGTTGAGGCACAGCCTTGAGGGCGGTACGTTCGTCACTGATTTTGGCTCTTACGCTGGTCAGGCCGGGATTGCCAAGATCCTTGATTTTTGTGTCGGCCAGTTCGAGTGCGCGCAATGAAATATTGACGTTGCCCCCCAGGATCAATTGTGCGTTGGCGATTTTCAGGAAATATTCCGCCTCGGCCAGCAACCAGGCGGAGCGTGCCTGTTCTGCAACCCCCGGGATTTTGTCGAGCGTGGTTTCAATGCGGCTCATGCGCGCGGGCAGTTCTTCCAGTTGACGTTCGAAGCGCCGGGTCAGAGCGATGACGTTGTCATCAAGTTTTTGATCTGCAGCCATGAGATTTTTTATGTCATTGGTTACCTGGCCGAGTTCGGTGCTGCGGGCGGTGAGTTCATGTTGTGTAGTTACGAATTGTTCGTTCAGTAATTGTTGCTCACGCTGCTTATTCCACAGATAGCCGCCCCCGGCCGCGGTCAGTAATGCGATGAGCAGGCCGACGAAACCTGGCCATGCAACGGGACGTCGATTTGCTGCGGTTATCCCGGCAGACTCAGCAGCGGGTTCTGTGGCAGGGGTCACATCGGGCGGTGACGATGGATCCTGTACGGGGGTCGAATCGTCGTGCATTTCTACTCTGGTCTTATCACTCATATATGCATTATCGGAGTACCGGGTCAGCCGGACAACCTGAATTCACCGAATTCAGGCGCGTTTTTTCACACAGGCTTTGACTGCCGTTACATGCCGGCGACTAACCGGTAGTGATTTGGCGCAATCACGAAGCCAGACCTCGTATTGACCGTCCGGAGTTTTTTCCATGCGCTCGACCCGCGCCAATGCCACCAGTGCGTTGCGGTGGATACGGATAAAGTGATTGGTGAATTCCTGGGCGAGATCTTTAAGCGGTTCGTCGATCAGGTCTTCGCCGTTTACATGACGTACCGTAATGTATTTCTGGTCGGCCTGGAAGTACATGACATCTTTGATCGGGATCAGGTGTAAATTGGTTCTGCGCCGCACGCAGATATTTTTGCGGGTGCCCGGTTGTTGACCGTTGTTAAGCGCCTCGATTTGCGGACGTGCGAGTTGTGTAGCGAAACCCAGTGCCCGTTCGAGCTTTTCACGGCGTACCGGCTTTAGCAGGTAACCAATGGCGTGCGTGTCGAAGGCCTTGATCGCATAACTGTCGAAGGCGGTGGTAAAGATAACGGCCGGGCTGTCGTGGAATGTGGCGAGATGCCGCGCGGTTTCGATACCGTCTGTATCCGGCATGCGAATGTCGAGCAGGATGATGTCGGGTGATTCGGTCAGGCATATTTGCAGCGCCTCATTACCGTTGGCAGCTTCACCAATGACTTTATAGCCGGTCAATTCGTCCAGCAACCGCCGCAACCGTGACCGGGCCGGGGCTTCATCGTCTGTAATCAGGACTGTGGTGGTCATTCTTTTACCGGGAAAGCAATGCTGACCTGATAATGCGTCTGATCTATGGCTCGTGACAAGCTTGCGGATGAGCCGAACGCCAGTTCCAGTCGTTCGCGGATATTTTCCAGGGCGATCTGGTTACCAGTCTCGGACTTGAATTTATTTATTGGCAGCGGGTTACGCACTGACAGGTAAATCATATTGCCTTTTCTGCGCCCCTCAATCTCGATGATCCCTTTATCGGGCAGCGGCTCTACGCCGTGATAAATGGCATTCTCAAGCAGGGGTTGCAGTGTCAGGCTCGGGATGTGCGCCTGTTGCGGGAGATCGTCAAGTTGCCACTTGACGATCAGCCTGTCACCAAGGCGCTGTTGCTCCATTTCCTGATAGACGCGGGTAACTTCAAGTTCCTGTGTCAGCGGCACCAATTTCTTCGAGTCGGCCAGAGAGGCACGAAACAGATCGGACAGGTTGACGACGGCGGCTTCGGCCGCCATTGGATTGGTGCGTGTCAGTTCTGCAATGGTGTTCATGCTGTTGAACAGAAAATGTGGTCGAATTCTGGCCTGTAGTGCATGAATGCGGGTTCTGGCTTCACTTTCGACGTTTCGCTGCCATTGATGTGAGACATAAAAATAGCGTAATACCAAGCCGGCTATGATAGTGCCGATGACGACATTGCTTGACAGGAAGTACCAGTGATTCTGAGGGAACCAGGAGTTTGGCACCGCCATTTGCGGGGTTGAATAAATGCTACCGAGCCAGTAGATGATTTCTGAAACCATGATGATGATGCTAATGACTGCAGCGAAAGCCAGGGCGCTCGCCCTGGCTTTGGAGAGACGGTTCAGCCGGGTACGCAACAGGCACAATGACGTGGAGATAGCGAGACTGGTCCAGACCATCAGCAGCGAGGTTTTGGCCAGATCTGTGAAGAACATGCCCCATTCGTTCTGGCGTGCCAGCGTGAGCGCTATGGCGGTCAGCGCAGCAATCAGCACCACGCCGAACACGATTGGCGATGAGCAGAAATTCGGCAGGTAAGTGGGTTGGCGGACATCATCGCCAGAGTTATCCCCGGATTTATTACCGACATGTTTGTCATCGGTCCGGCTATCGGGTTTGCGGGTCTCCTTAACCATATGCATCAGGTCGTCAGGATGATGTCACGTCAGTCACACCAATCAGTGACAAGTTTCTGTGCTTTAGCACGTTCATTATCGAGTTCTTCGTCGCTCAGGTATTTACGCTCGCCGTTTTCAAGCGGTCGGTACAGGCGCCTGGCCGAGTTGTAAGTCAATAGACGGGTTCTGGCCTTGGCACAATTATCGGCACGAATTAACCGATCTTTCTCGGCCCGGGTTTTGTTTTCGGCAGCCTGTTCGGCCTCATGTTGTTTGCGGGTGGTGACCGCTGCATTCTGTGCGGCGGCAGCTTTGCTGCGATCTGCCAGTGCCTGTCGGTTGGTGTGCCGGATCTTGATGGTCGTGCGCTCGACATCAGTCCCGTTCGGGGGCTGTGCACTAAAGTGAGTCACGTTGTCAGCATCTATCCATTTATAAACTACCTGGGCGGCGCTGTTTGACATAACGCACAGGGATGCAATGCCGGTGAGCAATATTAACGCTCTCATTAATGGCACTCCTTTCGCAAAACTGCTGGAATTATGCCACTTTTGATCCTGTGGAATGGAGAATCCGGTCACAGTGCCGAGGCTTGAAATAATCTGCTGTCTTGTGCAGCGCTGTGTCTGCAAGACAAACGATGGTGGTGACCGCAAGGATTAATTTATATACTTTTTATCTGTTTATGGATGTTGAGAATGCTGATCGTGGCTGTCACTATTTCGCCACACTGCAGACAAGCCCGGGCAGGATTTGCGCTAAGTTTAATAACTGCTTAATATTCAATTGTTTGCGTATGGTTACGGGCATTTAAAGCCGGCAGCGCGCACTGTTTTGGTGCGTGATCATTGGGTGAATGCGTATAGCAGATGCGCCGACTCTTGGCACACAAACCAGGGCGCCTGAACGAGCGTCGCACATGGAGTAATCGTGGATACTAATTTTGTCAGTGAACTGGCCAGCAAGCTTGCCCGGGCAGTACCGGATGTCGGCAGTGATCTGGGCGTCATGCGTGAAGATCTTGAGAAAAATTTTCACAGCCTGCTGTCCGCTGCGTTTGAACGTATGGAACTTGTGACTCGCGAAGAGTTCGATGTGCAGCGCAAGGTGCTGGAACGCACACGGGAAAAACTCGCCGGTCTCGAAGTACAGGTTACTGCGCTCGAGCAGCAGTCTGCGGTCGCCAGCCAGGGCCAGAAGAACCAGCCGAAAACCGAACGCGACTGATCGCCCGCGCCTGCCCGGCCATGTCTTTGGCGACGGTTTGTACGCGCGCCCAGCTTGGCATCGATGCACCGTTAGTTACCTGTGAGGTTCAGGTTGCAGGTGGTTTGCCGCGATTAAGGATTGTTGGCCTGGTCGAGACTGCCGTCAAGGAAAGCCGCGAGCGTGTCAAGGCAGCGATTCGACAGTCCGGTTACAAGTTTCCCGACGGGCGTATTACGGTCAACCTGGCGCCTGCAGATTTACCCAAAGGGAGCGGTCGGTTCGATCTGGCGATTGCGATCGGTATTCTAGCGGCCTCCGGCCAGATTCCACTCGAACGACTGGCAGGCCTTGAGTTATATGGTGAATTATCCTTAACCGGGGCCATCAGGTCAGTTACCGGTTTGTTGCCGGCACTGATGCGAGCACGAGATGCCGGCTGCTGTTGCATCGTACCCGCTGCCTGCCGCATGGAGGCAGGGCTGTTACATGGCGCCGAGACCCTGTTGGCCGCTCACCTGGTCGAGGTTGTCGACCATCTGTCCGGTATCGCCGGGTTGCCGGGCTGTCCACAGGTGGACTGGCCGACTGATACCGCGTCGGTTTATGACCTTGCTGATCTGAACGGTCAGGCGGCCGCCCGCCGGGCACTGGAAATCACAGCAGCCGGCGGGCATCACCTGTTGATGATCGGCCCTCCGGGCACCGGTAAAACCATGCTTGCGCAGCGGTTGCCGGGGCTGTTGCCGCCAATGACGGATGATGAAGTGGTCGAATTGCTGGTACTGCATTCACTGACCAGGTCCGGATCTGATGCGCTGACCCGGCAACGTTCATTTCGTAGTCCGCATCACACGGCATCGCCGGTGGCACTGGTTGGCGGAGGTCGGCCACTACGCCCCGGCGAAATTTCACTCGCACATCACGGGGTGTTATTTCTCGATGAGTTGCCTGAATTTGCCCGGCCCGCGCTCGAGGCTCTGCGTGAACCGCTGGAGTGCGGAACCATCAGTATTGCGCGAGCGGAGCAGACGGCAATATTTCCGGCCCGGTTCCAGCTCATTGCCGCCATGAATCCCTGTCCGTGTGGTTTTAGCGGTGATTCGAAAAAGTTGTGCCGGTGTACCTCCGGGCAGATTCAACGCTATCAGCAACGGGTGTCAGGGCCGTTTCTCGATCGGCTTGATATCTGCATTGAACTCGACCGTTCGGGTCTGTCGCTAGAGCACCTGATCGGCGGTACCGCCAGATCGCATGCAGGTTCGGCAGGTGAGGTAGCTGAAAATGAAACAACGCAAACGGTACGAGAGCGTGTGTGTCGAGCCATTGGATTGCAGTTGGATCGGGCTGGTACACAAAACGGACGTATTGTCTCGGCCACCCATCATCACTGGTTCCGGCCCGATGCAAAAGGTTGCAAGTTAATGGAGGCGGCAGCAAAGCAGTTCGGACTGTCGGCACGCGCCTGTGATCGCTGCCTGCGCGTTGCCCGGACGATTGCAGATCTGGACGCAGCGGACACGATGCGCGTGGAGCATGTTGCCGAAGCGTTATCACTCAGAAAAGAATAAACCCTGCTGTCCGTAAGCGGTTTCCCGGTGGCGGTGAACAAAATGAAATGTATACAGTTCAGGGTTGCAGGTTGGCAGACAGATGCCGTGGAGAAGCAAAATCCCGGATGCCGGCTAATTCTCTCAGTGCCGGCAGGTTCAGGATTGATACGTGGCTGTGTTCGTCACGGTGAATAAGTGCTCTTTCTTCGAGTTGCCGGAAACCGCGACTGACGGTTTCTTTTTTCAGGCCAAGAAAATCAGCAATGTCCTCGCGTTTCATCGGTAGTGTAACCCGGTTAAGATGCGCGTCCTGATCGTCGACAATATTTTCGCAGATCCGGTGCCAATAGCGCAGGTACAGCAGGAACACGGCCAGTCGTTCAATTGCGGTACGTTGGCCGAGGCTATAGACGAGATCATAGGCGTCCTCAAGTACCCGGTGCAGCATATTCAAATAGGTTCGTTCGGCTGCAGGATCATTGTTCAGTCTTTCCATCAGTGCGGACCGCGAGCAGATTGCAACCCGGGTTTCTACTACGGCTTCAACCGTGAAGAAATAATCATCTGTCGATGTAAGCCCAACGAAATTATTGCGGACGAGGAAACTGAGAATTTGTCGCCGGCCGTCGCTGCCGGTGCGATGTGCCATGACCATACCGTTGAGAATATTGAAAACCTGATCGGCCTTGGTGCCGGCATGTATGAGTACCTCACCCGGATGCAAATCGAGTACGGGCGCCGCATCAAAAATATCCAGAAACAGGTCATGTGAGCCAAGCGTTAGAATCATCGCTAAAGCATGACCCCGCAAGGTGAAACACGCAACCTGCTATTTCTGGCCGGTTGGACGCTTGGTGCGGAGAGGATTAGAATGCGCCCGCAAATCAGAAAGCGCCCGTAGCTCAGCTGGATAGAGCGTTCGCCTCCGGAGCGAAAGGCCAGGGGTTCGAATCCCTTCGGGCGCGCCATAACTTATTGTTACTTCAAGATATATTTACAAACAAAATTGATGCTCATCTCTAGAAAATATTGATGCACCCATATTGCACCTAACTGTACCGATTTATAATTGCAGTCATTCATCCAAAAAACCGGGTAGTAACGTAAGAATCTATCAACTATTTGTTGCTGGTGCGCAAATAAATCGACTAGTAGATGGATTAGAAATCGCTACTTTGAACTGAGTGAATATGTGGATTTGAATGACCGCTTACGAGCAATCACCGGACGTCGTAAATAACACCCGAAAAGAGAACTCTCATCAGGCAGCTGCCGACAGCATATGCTGCCCAGTTTGCCGGTGACCGGAAATATTGGACTCCGATACGAACGGGCGTGTATTCTGCGCGTCGATGGAATTCCTAATGTTATCCGGCAGACAGAATGATGGCCTCCTGGTTGTTGTCGTGTCGCGGGGTTGGTGATGCGTACCAGTTGGATTGTGGTGGCTATTCTCGCTAGCGTGTCTGCGGGCCTGTTGATTGCCAAGCAATATCGATCCCCGTCATCTGTCGAGCCGCCGTTGTCAGTGGTCGAGACGCTGCCTGATTTCACCTTACCCGACCTCAACGACCAGCCCAGGTCTGTCACGGAATGGTCGGGCCGGTCATTGATTATTAATTTCTGGGCGACCTGGTGCGCACCCTGCCGGCGTGAAATGCCGTTATTACAGAGCCTGCAGGATGAGCATGATGAGGACAGTCTGCAGGTTATTGGCGTGGCGATGGATAACCGTGCAGATGCGCAACGGTTCATCACTGAAACCGGCGTGACCTATCCGATACTGTATGGCGTAGACGAAGCGGCAATGGTTGCAGAATCATTTGGCGATGAGTTTGTTGGCCTGCCGTTTACGGCCTTTATTGTTCCTGGTGGTGAAATTCTTACCTTGCTGTCCGGTGAACTGGATGCTGCTGATCTGCGTGAACTGGCTGGCGAAATGGATGCAATTGCGAGTGGTCAAAGCAGTGTTGCCGAAGCCCGTAAGCGGCTCTTGGCAAACTGACAATCGGTACCGGTTCTGTGCATATGTAAACCCAGTGGTTGTTTTGTTCGGGTCAGGGGATTGAGGGTAAACCGGACAAGGCCATCGCCAGCTCGCTGTTATCGTATTGCCCGTCTACAAGCTTGCCGGCGAAGAAGTCGGTGTAAGCCTGCATGTCAAAATGACCGTGTCCGGACAGGCAGATCAGAATCGAACGTTCAACGCCTTCTTGCTTACACTTCAGTGCCTGATCGATGCCGGCCTTGACGGCATGGCTCGATTCGGGTGCCGGTACGATGCCTTCGCTGCGGGCAAATTGCACGGCCGCCTCGAAACACTCAATCTGATCATAGGCAACCGGTTCGAGTAAGCCGAGTTCCTGTACATGGCTGATCAACGGTGCCATGCCGTGATACCGCAGGCCGCCTGCATGGAAGGCAAGCGGCATAAATGTTGAGCCAAGGGTGTGCATTTTAACCAGTGGTGTCAGGTGGGCTGTATCACCAAAATCATAGGCATACTTGCCGCGCGTCAATGTTGGACAGGCTTTCGGTTCAACGGCGATGACCTTGACGTCACGTCCGCCGCGCAGTTGATTGCCGATGAACGGAAAGGCCAGTCCGGCAAAATTACTGCCGCCGCCCGTGCAACCGATGACAATGTCCGGGTAGTCGTCGGCCATGGCCATTTGTAACTCGGCTTCCTGGCCGATCACTGTCTGGTGCAGCAGTACGTGATTCAGAACGCTGCCGAGCGCATATTTTGTGTCATTACGCCCGACAGCATCTTCAACAGCTTCACTGATGGCGATACCGAGGCTGCCAGAGCTATTTGAATCTTTGCTGAGGATTGCCCGCCCGGCTTCGGTCTGATCGCTCGGACTCGGAATGCATTCGGCGCCATAAACCTCCATCAGTGCACGGCGGTATGGTTTCTGATCGTAGCTGACGCGTACCATATAGACCTTTACATCTATATCAAACAGTGCTCCGGCATAGGCCAGCGCCGATCCCCATTGACCTGCACCGGTTTCAGTGGCTATGCGACTGATGCCCGCTTCCTTGTTATAAAAAGCCTGTGCGATTGAGGTATTAGTCTTGTGACTGCCGGCCGGGCTGACGCCTTCGTACTTGTAATAAATACGAGCCGGGGTATCGAGCGATTGCTCCAGGGCCTGGGCTCGAAACAGGGGGCTCGGGCGCCATTGGCGATAAATATTGCGGACCGGTTCCGGAATGTCTATGTGACGTTCTGTTGAGACTTCCTGCTCGATCAGTGACATGGGAAACAGGGGTTCGAGATCACCCGGCGTGATGGGTGCCTTGTTCCCAGGATGCAATGTAGGTGGCAGTGGTTCCGGCAGATCAGCCTGAATGTTGTACCAGGACCTGGGAATCTGCTCTTCATCGAGCAGATATTTAACCGTTGTAGGCATTCTTGACTCCGTATTTTTCTGTTTGTCTGCCGTCTTCGCGCGACGCGTGATTATGCCTGAATTTCAGAACCTGTTTTTATGATGAAAAGAAGCTGAGCAATCAAACGCCATCACTGGCCTGATACTAATTTACAGTGTCAGACCGGGATGGGAGGCAGTTCCACAACCACCCCATGCGCTCGCTCACATTTGGTTACTTGATATCGAGCAACTCCACTTCAAACATCAGGGTCGCATGCGGCGGAATAACCCCACCGGCACCGCGTGCTCCGTAACCCATGTCAGGCGGAATGACGAGAACACGTTTGCCGCCGATCCGCATGCCGGCAAAGCCTTCGTCCCAGCCGCGGATTACCCGGCCTGCGCCCAGTGGGAATGAAAACGGATCACCGCGATCAACCGAACTGTCGAACTTTTCGCCCTTGTTTTCTGGCTGCTCCGGGTCATACAGCCAGCCCGTGTAATGGACCACAACCTCCTGTCCGGCTTCGGCCGTCAAGCCGTCGCCATCTATAACGTCGGTAATTTGTAGCCCGGTGATCTGAGCGCCGTCGGCGTTCTCTGGCATTCCTGTTCCCTCCTGTGGTTGGCAGGCCGTGATGAGTGGGATGCTCAGCAGGCCGATAATCATTGTGGTACTTATGCTTAGACGTTGCCGGATCATGTTTAGCTATTCCTTATTATACATTTGGATTGATTACGGATGATGCCATGGGCAAGGTCCTTAATGCATGTTAAAGATGCCGTTATGGATTACCAACTGACCTGAAGCCGATATGCTGGTCGTCTCTGCCGTGACAGACCCAAAGGCCCGGCCACACGGCACGCACCTCTGCCCGATGAGGAACTGTTTGGTGTATTGCGGATGTAGCGGCAGATTATTTTTGTCGGCGACTTTGCGCAAGCAGCATAGCGCGTCGTCTTGATGCAGTGCGCGTTCGTGGTTTGCTGCGGCGTTCTTCAGGATGGGTTTTTATTCGATCTGCAAAGATTGAGAAAATGTATGGGTCCCAACCGGTGGAACCCGGGCTGTCATTTCTTTCCTTGGGGCGATTTTCAGTTATGTCCGCAGGTTTATCGTAAGCCATGATTTTTTCTGTCCGTACTCTAATCATTACACTATAGTGATTGGGCTGAAAATACAGGCCGCCTGTTTACATAAATAACCGGCATTACAGTAAAACTGTGAACGGTGCATCAACCATTTGTGTTGCCGACATGAAGGGGATCTGCCTTGATCCGGCATCAGGGTTTCCGCCAGACTGGCTGTAACCCTGTATCATGCAGATATGCGTTGACTGTTATTATTTGCCTGATCCGGAAATAGTCTGGATATTCAGCAACAGAACATTTACCGGCAGATTTGCCGGTCGGTGAAATCCAGGAGCAGATGTTGTTTGGTGTAGCAGAAGATATTGATTTAACCGGACTGGTTGACAGAAAACTGCAGAGTATTTCGGTGGGAGCAGAGCGTCTCGAGCTGAATTTTGATGATGATTGGTCGCTAAACTTTGAATGTTCGTGGTGTCTTGAAGGTGGCGCCGGTTCGATAGCAGAGGGGAATCGTGAAGCATTGCTTGATGACGTCGAAAAGCTGACCCGACTTGTTGGTTTCATGGTCGAATTTGCTGTACCAAGACCACCGGATCGAATCGAGATAGACTTTGGTAAGCAAGGTCGGTTGGTATTGATTGATGACAGTGAATTACTGGAATCATTTTCGATTGATCCTATAGGTATCGTTGTGTAGGGCATGCAGGCAATGGTTCCAGCTGCAAGAATGGTAGTAAGGTAAATGAATCACAGAAAACTCGTGCTGCCCGAGCACATGAATGATCAGGGCTCTTTGTTTGGCGGGTATCTGCTTAAGTGGCTGGATGAATTTGCCTATATAACTGCGAGTATGGAATTCCCGGATCATCGCTTCGTTACGATTGCCCTGAATAATGTTGAGTTCAGGCATCCGATTCGTTGCGGGCAAATCCTGCGTTTCACTATTAGCCGTGCCCGGCTCGGCGGTTCATCTGTCGAGTATCTGGTTGAGGTATTTAGTGAGAAATCGTGCGGTGCCGATGAGCAGGTCCTGTTCGTAACGGGTATTACCTTTGTTAATGTGACAGAAACTGGCGAGAAGCAGCGGATCAAACCGTAGCAGCGTATGCAGCGATTACCCGAGCCGGAGCTGATGCTTGATGAAGATCAGGTTCGCGCCTATGCAGAAGCGGACTTCGATGCGCCGCATAGTCATTTCATGGAACTGTTATCGGCTCGGTGTAATGACTTGCCCCCGACTGGCCGCGCTCTTGATCTTGGTTGTGGGTCAGGTGATATTAGTCGCCGTTTTGCCGCACAATTTCCCGGCTGGCGTATCGATGGTATTGACGGTTCGTTGACAATGCTTGCTGCAGCTCGGGCGATGACGCCGGATGATGCACAAATCCAATATATTGAAACTTATTTGCCGACACTGTTAACCGGTCAGTACGATATGATCTTTTCTAACAGCCTGTTACATCATCTTGATGACCCGGCGGGATTGTGGTCGACGATACGCAGCGGAGCAAACCAAGGCTGCCGGGTATTCATCATGGATTTGTTTCGACCACCTGACCGGAAGACAGCCGAAGTATTCGTTAAGCAATACGCCGGTGACGAACCTGCTGTATTACAAAATGATTTCCTGCATTCTTTGCTTGCGGCTTATGAAGAGGCGGAGATTGTCGAGCAGCTTCGCAGCGCCGGCCTGCCGTTGTGTGTCGAGGTTGTTTCGGATCGCCATATCATCGCATGGGGCGGTATTGGCTAGCAAAGCGGCAGCGCGTATCAGCAGCTTCCCGCCAGTCATTGGTGATCGACCGCGGGTGTTGATTCTGGGTTCTATACCGGGTGTCGCGTCACTGGCAGCACAGGAATACTATGCGATGCCACGTAATGCATTCTGGCCGATCATGGGGGAATTGTTCGGCGCAAGGTTAGAACTGGCCTACCAGCAACGACTTGATGTTTTGATGACGTGTCGGGTCGCTTTATGGGATGTGCTTGGTAGTTGCGTTCGGCCCGGCAGCCTCGATTCATCAATTGATACTTATTCGGCTGCCGTTAATGATTTAAGTCAAATGTTTACTGATTATCCAACGATTAAGTGGATTTTTTTCAATGGAAAAAAAGCCGCTGAAATGTATCGGCGGTATGTATTATCGTTGCCTGATCCGGCAACGGTGGATATTTCCTGCAGCACGCTGCCGTCAACGAGTCCGGCTCATGCGGCCATGTCGTTTGACGAAAAATTGTTAGCCTGGTCAGTAGTTTGCGATGCAGCGAGTCAGGCCTGATTTATTTTCATTTCTGGAAAACCTGTCGCAGACAGACTAAAGTGTATGCGCGATACTTTCCTGAAATGAATTGAGAATCTGAGCGCAGAAAGCCGTTTTGGAATGAGCCTGAAAGACGAAGTAGAGGCATTACTCCCTAACTGGGAATCCTGGTATCCGAGCCTGTTTCATGCAGCCGAGGATCTCGGTGTTATCCGCGCGCGCGTTTGTTCCCCATCGTCATTGATGCTGAGTAATCGTCATGCTTCCGAACAGGTTGCTGCCGTCAATGCATTCCGGGATAAATGGGGCGGTACAGAATAGTCAGGCGTTCTCTGTATTCGATTCAGCCGCACAATAAAGTGAATGTTCAATAAACAGGGCAGGATCTTTGTTCATGACCAGTTGTATCAGGCTGGTGAAGTGATCATCATATTGATTCATGATCAGTTTTAGGCAAATCGCCCTGTGACAATCCTTTCTCGTTGGTCGACAGCCCTCGAGTCACTCGATAACGGACAAGTTCAGCGACTGACTTTTTTTACTGAATCAAAAGTTTTGTCCTGTCATGATGTTTGTGAATATTGGCAGCACGACACCGAGTTTGGTGATTTTTTCAGTAAGATACTTGCGGATATGCCATTTAGGGCATTTTTCTGGGAGGTCTGCCCGATCAGCACGGCCTCTGTTGCCGCCCCATTCGAGTGTGTTGTCGTAAACAGTCCCGCATTGTCAGGCGTTGCCGCGGATTCCGGGCCATTCGGCTCACAACTCGACAGGTTACATTCCCCCGACGGAATTGCTACGTTTGAGAATCTCGGCGGTGATGCATTATTGATTGCACCCTGCACCGGTCAGGGTGCTGGGGCGTACGCACACCTGGCCATATTTGTGCGTCATGCGCCTTTGCAACTGCAACGTACATTCTGGGCTCGTGTCGGTGCTGCGCTTGCAGCAAGCCTTGCCGGCAACCCGGTCTGGCTTAGTACTTCGGGTCTCGGCGTTTATTGGCTACATGCCAGGCTCGACCAGTATCCAAAATACTATACTTATGCTCCCTATCGACAAACAGGGGTAGTTCGGGGGTGATGGCATGCTCTGAGCCGTGTGAGCGGAATAAGCAACGAAATGAAGGTTTTGGGCGTAAATTATGTCTAATCACCCATTATTTCTGCCCGTATTTGTTTGATTATTAGTATTATTACGGTATAAGAAGCGGCTTGCTTCAGTGTCCGGATGACAATTGGAGTCCGTTACCATTAATCAGGAGACTTAAGGTGCGCTCAGTCCTGCGCTCAAAAATTCATAAAGCGACCATTACGGAAGCGAATCCCGAGTATGTTGGCAGCATCACGATTGATGCGGAACTCATCGAGCGGGTCGGTCTGTGGCGGAATGAACGTGTTCTGATTGCAAGCAATACAACTGGCGTACGTTTGGAAACCTACGTTATTGTCGGCGAACCGGGCTCAGGACAGATTGCCATGAATGGTCCTGCCGCGCATACCGTCGGGGTTGGTGAAGAAGTTGTCATCATGGGTTTTGAGACAACTGATCAGCCCATTGAGCCAAAAGTTATTCTGGTTGATGCGGATAATCGTTTTATTGCCGATCTGACCGAAAAAGCAGATACCACTGTTAGTGTATGAGTAAATCTGCTGACACGATTCTCAGTGTTGTCGCCGGTTGATTCGATGCATATATTATCGGCATAGAGGGTAACGCACTAGCTCGGGATATGTTGTGCGCTTTATATGGATAGATTATGACGGGCTGGATTACTCACTTGTTAGCATTCCTGGCTGGAGCAGGTGCCGTTCTACTCTTGCTGGTCACTCGACGTAACCGAGCCGGTAGTCAGTCAGACAAAGTATTGCGCAAACTGTATCGGAAATGTCCGGATTTTTTTGATGATGTCCGTACCGAGCTGGGTAAGGCCGAGTTTAAAGATGTCCGCGAGTTTGCCATCCTCAAATCATCACAGATCACTTTCGTCAGTGAAGATGTTAAATTTGTTTATTATGAGGATGAATTGCCTGATCTGCAGGAAATTGCAGCAGGACTGGAAAATCATGGATTCATTGATGATGTCACACGGGGTAAAACACCGCTTTACCGCATGCGTGAGACCTTTGTCATAGCTCTCGGCTCCCTGTAAACAGGCCGGCACATCCGCTACAGCGGAACGATTCAACATGTGGACTGTATATATATTGTGCTGTTCCGATAACAGTTTGTATACGGGCATTGCGAAGAATGTTGAGCGGCGGATCAGTTTGCATAATGCAGGACGCGGAGCCAAGTACACTCGTTCTCGTCGCCCGGTAAGACTGGTTTATTCCGAGTCTGTCGTTACTCGTGCTGAGGCTCTGCGACGTGAGAGCGCAATCAAACGGCTCGAACGTGACGAAAAGAAAAAATTAATAGATACTGGCACTGACTAAGTGCTATCAAACTGTCCATGGCTGTATATCGATTTGATCAGCTATGTCTGATCGGTTTGTTTGCGGAAAAAATACTCCTCATTTAAGGAATGCGACTATGCCAAACGATCCGGAATTGGAGCATGACGAACAAACTGTATCACGACGAACCATGCTGGCCGGTGGGGCCGGTCTTGCGGCGCTGTCGGCTACACAATTGGTAAGTGGATGTGCGGCGAGCAGTGGTCAGGCAGCAGCCGTTAGTGTGGCTGAGACAATCCGGAATACGCCGTGCGCACCGTTCGATTCTTTTCGCGATTATATTGAGGCGATCGAGGCTCATGGCCTGGTGTTGCGGCTGCCACGCATCGATCAGGATGCCTATGAACTGGCAGCGTTAATGTATCGACTCACTGATGAGTACGGCTGGTATGAGGCACCTTGCATCATAGCGGAAGAAGTCAAGATTGATGGTAAGTGGGTTACGGGCCCGGTAATTGTTAATCATATGGGGCATTGGTTTACCGAGGCCATTACGTTCGGTGTTGAGTTGGTGCCGGATGATGGTGTCGCAACCTATCGCAAGACCATGAAAAAGCTTGAAGGGATGCTGGTAGATGGAGAATATCCGACAATAGCACCTGTAGAGGTTGCTCGTGATGAGGCAGCTTGCAAGGAGTTTGTCCTGCTTGGCGATGATATTGATTTGACCAGATTTGCATTTATCCAGAGCAATCCGGCCGATTCGCGACGTTATGTCAATACCGGATCTTCGTTTACCTATGGTCCGGTTATCGGCAAGAATTTTGGTGCCTATCGGTGTGAGTTGCGTGGTCCGCGCCTGCTCGGATTCAATCCGGAGCCAAATCAGACAGCCTGGCGTACGTTAATGGCTGCCAAGGAGCGGGGCGAGAAAAGTGTCAGGATTTCAATTGCCCTTGGCCTGGATCCTGTCATCTGGACGATTAGCAGCTCGCGTATTGTCAATCGCATGAGCAAGAAACAGGTGGACGAACTTGCTGTTGCCGGCGGTATGCGGGGCAAGCCGGTTAAGGTTGTACGTTCGGAAACCAATGATCATATGGTGCCGGCCAGCGCCGAGATGATTATCGAGGGCGAGGTGCCGCTTGATGATCTGATGCCGGAGGGTCCGTTCGGAGAAATGTACGGTTACCTGGGAGATAAGCGTGAGGCCAATTTTATTATTAATGTTCTGGCAGTTACACATCGTAAGAATCCATGGATTCTTAACCAGTTCACCGGTGCAACGCGGGGCTATGCAACCGCACCAACCGCAGTGTTATTCAATACGAGTCTTAGGCGTTTGGTACCGAATTTGATAGAATTGCATTCGCCGGTGGATGCAACAGGCCTTACTTATATTCGCATCAGGAAGACCAGGCCCGGGGAAGGATTACAGGCAGGCCAGCGTCTTGCTTCAATTATTCCTATTTTTAAAGTTGTCATTGTTGTCGATGAGGATGTTGATGTGCTCGATACTCAGCAGGTCAATCATGCAATTGGCTCCAGGTGGATGCCGAAGACAGCAACAAAAATAGTTGAGAATGTACGTGCCATGGGTCTTGACCCAAGCCGCGATATCGATGGAAAAGTCAGTAAAATTGTTATCGATGCGACAAAACAATGGTCTGAGGAAAATGGACCAGAAGTGTTCCCCAGGCTGAATCGGGCGCTGCTTGAGGAATTGGCACCAGAGTCATTTGAGCTTGTTGACCGCAAGTGGGGGGGCGTAATCAAGCGCAAAACCCGAACCTTCGGTCCGGTTTCGGGGTGATCAAAAGTAATTTTATATTAATCAGGAAGGAATATGTTTAGTCATTCTGTTATCAGTAAAACGCAACAAATGTGGAAATTCTGGGTTGGTGTAGCGGCTTTGATATTTGGTTCTGTAGCACCAATTTTTGAGCAGTCAGGCGTGTCGTGGACGGTAGGAACGGTAATTGCGGTGGTGGGCTACGGGTTCACGGTTGCTTTTGTTATTTGTCCTGCCTGCGGTCAGCGATGGTTCTACAAAGGATTGCTCGATGCCAGCCTTTACAGGCCTTTGTTTAGCAAGTCCAGTTGCCCGGGTTGCAACCATCTTTTCGAATGAGCGTATGTTGTGCAGGTATGTATTATTGTCCGATGACAGCCTTTTTTCTTCCCGTAGCATCGCTATCTGCGCATTCTTAGTGGTTGAGAATCAACCTCATCATTGATAGGAAGTTTTGCAGGAACGATACGTATGCCTGATATGAAAGCTATATTTGCAGCCAACCGTGAATGGGCACGGAGTATGTGTGAATCCGATCCGGATTTTTTCAATCGGCTGGTGAGTCAACAGGAACCGGAGCACCTATGGATCGGCTGCTCAGATAGTCGTGTGCCGGTTAACCAGGTTGCCGGGCTGCAACCTGGCGAGGCATTTGTCCATCGCAACATCGCGAATATAGTGTCAATCGATGATTTAAATTGTCAGGCCGTCATTCAGTACGCCGTTGAAATTCTAGGCGTTAAATACATCGTGGTTTGCGGTCATTATGGGTGTGGCGGCGTACTCGCTGCATTACGCGGACAGGCGACCGGCCTGATCGGTGACTGGATTAGCAGTATCGTTGCTTTACGTGAACAACATGCAACTACTCTGGCTGCTTTGGCGAGCGAGGCCGAACGCCACGATCGACTGTGTGAACTCAATGTAATCGAGCAGGTACGCTGCCTTAGTGAAACCGAGGCTGTCAAGACTGCCTGGTCACGTGGGCAAGCTTTGCGGATACATGGCTGGATCTACAGTATCAGGGACGGTTTGTTAAAAGATCTGCATGCCTCGATCGATGGACCACTCGGGGGATGAAAAATGATCAAAGCTCTCCTGGTGGGCCTGCAAGGTCACTGCACCAGGGTTGTTCCCCACGCCGGCCGTAAAATTTATCGATTGGCAGCCTGATTGCGGGCAATATCCTGGCATGGAAATGATTCTGCTCACGGTCATCGGTATTTGTCTGGCACTGGCAGGCCTTGCCGGGCTTGCCTTGCCGGTTTTACCGGGCGCACCGTTGTTGCTTGCCGGTCTCTTCTGTATCGCCTGGGCCGAAGACTTTATTTATGTCGGTACCGGGACGCTGGTCATACTGGCCGTTCTCGCGACGCTGACTTATGCGGTAGACCTGATTGCGGGAGTTTTTGGTATGCGGCATTTTGGCGCATCGCCACGTGCCATGCTTGGTGCGGCTCTCGGTGCCGTCGCCGGCCTGTTCTTTGGTTTTGTCGGGATTGTGGTGGGACCCTTCATAGGTGCCGGGATCGGTGAACTGACGGCAGGACGGGATCTGCGTGCGGCCGGACAAGCCGGCATAGGTGCGACAATCGGTCTGCTGATCGGCGTCGCGGCCAAGCTTACGCTTGCATTTTCGATGCTGGGAATTTTCACCCTGATGCGTTTTATGTGATCGCATCGGGTCGGGAGATACTTTGACACATGATGCCTGGGGGTGGTGAAACCGGGGATACTGCAATCTGTGAGGCACTCAGGGATTATTCCATTCGTGTTATCCGGTTTGTTTCAGATGGTGCGCTGGATCCACATCTTTATTTTGAAAAAAAATTAACCAGCAATGTGATGATGGCTCAATCTATCGGGGAATTGCTCGCTATCTTGACCAGCCTTATCGAATTGATCGACACAACATACAGCTTGTCTGGCATAGATCAGGCTATGGGTCGTGACGGGTTACCGTCATTGTCAATATTGTGTGCACCTGAGACCCGTTCAGCCGCCATTGTGCTGGCCTGTGGCCGGATCAGGACAGTGGCTGAGTACCGGTTGGTGGGGGAACTCAGGAAAAATATATCAATATCTGCAACTGATCGATTGGTGGTTG
The DNA here is from genome assembly GCA_002729875.1 of Chromatiales bacterium. Taxonomy (GTDB): domain Bacteria; phylum Pseudomonadota; class Gammaproteobacteria; order Steroidobacterales; genus SMWD01. The sequence goes on from PBZD01000020.1 coordinate 39,443, forward strand.
CGCGACTACTGGCTGACCATGAACAGGCTTGATGGTTTTGTGCTTATTTATCGTGCGGCAAATGCACTGGAGGCACATGTCATCAGGGGTTTGTTAGGGCAGCACAATATTCAGGTGCATCTTTTCGGAGAAGGATTGTCTTCCGGTTTCGGCGAGTTACCGGCCGAAGTCATCGAGGTCGAAATTCATGTGCCGACAGGCTACCGTCAGCTGGCCGGGCAACTTATTTCTGAGTATGAGGCGCAATCATCTGCGGTAGATGACCCCGCAAGTGAATGGACATGCAGGGGTTGCGGTGAGAAAAATCCGCTGACGCTTGGAGTGTGCTGGAATTGTCAGCAATCGGGCGGTAATTGACGATGTATATATTATGAGTGTGCAGTTAAATATTGTTTATCAGTAACCGGCCCATTTGTGTGGCAAGGAGCCGGGTTGAGAACCATAACATGCGCATGAATCACGACATTTTACGACGAGCCCTATGATCAATCAGACTTCAGTATGCCCGGTGCGGGTACGTGCCACCGAGTACCGGTTGTCAGTGCGCTTCCGTGAGGATGGTGATGATCTGATATTGTTTGTCCATGGGCTTGGTTGCAGCAAGGAAAGCTGGCGTGAAGCGTGGCAGCGTTCTGAATTACGCGGTAAATCCCTGCTGGCAACCGATCTGCCGGGATTCGGACATACTGCCTGTCCACCGGGCTTCGGCGCCCAGCTCGATGACTATGCCCGTGTGCTGGGAGCATTAATAGATGCGTACGCGTTACGGCGAATTCATCTTGTGGCACACAGTATGGGCGGGTCTATCGCATTATTATTGCCGCCACAGGTTTTATCCAGACTCGAGAGCCTGGTGCTTGTGGAGCCGCGCTTGTTCAGGTCCAGTTGCGGTCTTGCGGCGATGACGGCTGGTGTATCAAAGGATGAATTTTGTCAGTCGGTATTTCCTGAATTTCGACAGCGGATGAGTAATGATCCAAAGGTTGTATTCGATCTGGGCAGGGTCGATACAGACGCATTTTATGCCAGCAGTCGATCATTAATGGAATTGTTGGCGCAGCGAACCCTGCTGCAGCACTACCAACGGGCAGAATGTCGAAAGTTTTTTGTCTATGGTGCGGAAAATCAACATTTGCAGGAATTGGCCTGTATTCTGCCGGCGCAGACCATTGCGATCGAACAAGCGGGACATTTTGTTATGAATGACAATCCAGACAGTTTTTATGTTTGCTTGTCAGCAATTGTGGATAATCTCCGCTGAGTTAACGCTTGCGGCATATTCCGAGTATGTTGTACCTTGCAGCATGATGTTTCAGCCTGTTAACAATTCTTCTGCCCTGCGACCTTCAAACGATCTGTGTTGGAAACAGTATGTCCGACCCCAGGTGGTGATTCGGGTTTTCGTGACCAGGTTCATGTTCATGCTGTAAAGGCAGGCGCTGCCTGCGCCGCGTAGTGGACACGGTTTGCAATGATGCAGTCCTGATCGACATGGGTGGGCATATGCCCCGGGGCTGCCCACCTCAGGACCTGAAAAAGGGTGCATCACTTGAGTGCAGCCTGATAAAATTACTCACCGGTGGTTTTAGTAGTGGGAAAAACGATGAGCGGTTACGCAAAAATAAATCTACTCGGCATGTTCTTGATGCCCGCCATAGCAACCCTGACAGGGATTGTCATATTCGGACCACGTGTTGATACGATGGTTACGGTATTTAGTATAAACGTAATTCCGATGTTGTTTGGTGGTTTATTTTCCGGTTTGTTGTTGCGTGGCTGCAGGAAGTACGGTGGTGCTGGCAGAGCAATCGCTCTGTGGCCAACTCTATTGCCGGCCATTATAGGTATCGTATGGTATTTGAGCGATGCCTTGTTTCCCGCTGAACAGGATCCGGGTCGGGTGTATATCGCCGGGCCGCAGTATCTATTGGCAGCAGCCATAGCTACAGGCTTGGTGGCCTGGGTTGTGTGTGTCATCGTAAGATCGCAGCGTTCGGCTGCCTGAGCAATTTAGCGCCACCGTTAACTAACCAGCTTGCTATCAATTATTCACTGGTGTTAATGCCTGTTTTCTGGCAAATAAGCTGATACATGAATACCGGTAGTGAATGTCCTGTCAGCTATGTCCCGTACAAAGAAGTAGGATCACGGCCGAACGCAATTGTTGATGGGCCTCCTCTGGCGTCAACGGTGCTGACATTGTCCCATTGGCCGAATAATCAGACACCAGATTCACTGCAACGTGATACTTCTACGGCAACGGTATTTGCTTACCTGGATGCGCAAGAAATTGATCATCAGATTGATATCGTATCGAATAATCATTTTGATGAAGATGGTTTGTTCAGTATGTTCACATTTTGCAATCCGGATCTTGCGAGTAAACATCGCACCTTGCTTGAATCAGGTGGCTTGGCCGGAGATTTTGGTATCGTCAATGATCCGGATGCAGCGAGACTTTGCTTTATTATTGAGGCCTTCACTGATCCTGCCATATCGCCACTGGATAAAGAAATATTCAGTAATTGCGAGGAGCGCCGCGTCGCTTCGTTCTACCGCGCATTGCTGCCGTTAGTAGCTGGTTTTTTGCAGGATCCCGGCAGCTATGAAAAATTTTGGCGGCACCAGTACGAACATCTTGAGCTGAGTCAGTCGCTTGTGCAGTCAGGGAAAGTAGCCATCGAGGAACGATCTGAACACGATCTGGCTGTTATCAGGATTCCTGCCGATCTTCCTGAAAAAACGGTACGTCGTTATCTGAATGAGGAGCAGGCGGCGGTTCACCCATTTGCCATTAATAGTGCGACGCGTTGCAACCGGATCTTGAAAATTTATCGTGGCGGTATCGATCTTCATTACCGGTATGAAAGCTGGTTACGCTTTACATCCTGGCGGCCGCAGTTGCGTGTATCCCTGGAAGGGATTGCCGACCAGTTGAATGAATTGGAAAAAGCGCCCGGCATTTGGCGAGGTGAAGATGTTAATGATGTTATTCCGCGCCTGTATCTTGATGGCTGCCGGCGCACTTCACTTGATGAAGATCAATTCGTGACCATGCTCGAGGAATATCTTGCTCATGCACCTGTAGCATGGGATCCATATGACTGGCAGGCTACTACCTAGCCCATGACAGCGTTGCGCCCCTTCCATGTTGCTGTTCCGGTTGCTGATCTTGAAGCATCACGGGCTTTTTATGTTGGCGTACTGGGTTGTAGCGAGGGTCGCAGCGATAAGCAATGGGTTGATTTTGATTTTTTTGGCCACCAGTTTGTTTGCCACCTGTGCCTGCCACAAAAAGGTGAAGTACATCGTAATGAGGTTGACGGCAAGCGTGTACCGGTTCCGCATTACGGTATCGTATTAGCAATGGATGATTGGCAACGTCTGGCAAAACGGCTTACCGAAATCAGGCAGGTATTCATCATCGAGCCGTACATTCGTTTCGCAGGTTTGCCGGGTGAGCAGGGAACCTTCTTTATCCGGGATCCGAGCGGCAATGCATTGGAGTTCAAGGGGTTCGCAAATCTTAAAACATTATTTGCGCGCTGAGACTATATAGATGTGAGGTGATCAGATTGGCGGCAAATTCGCGCAATCGACACACTCATGACTTTCGGGTCTGACAGCCATGCGCTTGGTGCCGATTTCTTCACCACAGGAGATACAGATGCCGTAGCTGCCGTCATCAAGGCGATGCAAAGCAGCCTTTATTTCGGCCAGTTCTTCAATGGCTTCCATCTCGAGTGCTGCAACGACTTCGACGTTGCCGAGTTCAGCTGCCTGTTCTGCCGAGTCAGCATTCAACGGATTACGCGCATGGTTATGAATTTTTGAAATGCGTTTTTCCAGCTCTATTTTTTTTTCGAGCAGCTGTTTTCTGGCTTTATCATACTTCATTTTATTCATCAGTATGCAGAATCAGAATGACACCATTTAAGTGTACGCTAAGACCCGGTACTTCTAAAGCGTTACACTGCACCGGATGAGCGAGAAAGAGCATAATGCTGCGAGCCTGAGCCTGACCGGAATTGTTTTGGCGGCTGGTGCTTCGCTTCGTCTGGGGCGTCCCAAGCAGCTCGTCGAACTGGATGGAGTGCCGCTGCTGGTGCGGACCCTGCAGTTATTGCTGGCATACTGTGATCGTGATGTGATCTGCGTTCTCGGTGCTCATGCCGCTGATATCCGGCCGCTGCTGGATCGTATGGATATCCGGATTGTTGTCAATCCGGATTGGCACGAGGGCCTTGGGGCTTCGATACGGACCGGTGTAGCACATGTGCCCGGTGATGCGCGGGCCATCTTGCTGTCTGTCTGTGATCAGCCGTTGGTTTGCCAAGCTGATATCGCCAGACTTGGTGCAGAATGGCAGCTTGACCAGCAGGCGATTGTGGCTGCCGGCTATAGCGGGGGTTATGGCGTGCCGGCAATTTTTCCGGCTGCGTATCGTGACGATCTTGCTGCTTTGCATGGCCATAAGGGGGCGAAAGGATTGATTGACACCACCCCTGGCCGGCGAATTGTCGAGATGCCTAATGCCGCATTCGATATTGATGACAGCGCTGATCTGGCTCGGCTGCAAGAGTTCAACCGAAAATGATAATCAGTGGCAAATACCGATGGTGAGGCTGGAGCCTGATGGTAGACTCGACGGTCGTTTTAACAGGTCACCAATAATGATTACGGTACAAATTGAATATTTTGCGATTCTTCGTGAGCATATCGGCAAGAATACCGAGGCAGTGGATACCGAAGAAAAAACTGCCGGCGGGCTTTACGATGAGTTAGCCGCTCGTTATGCATTGCCGCACATGGTGCATATGAAGGTTGCTATCAATGATGAATTTGCTGAATGGGATGCCGCCCTTACTGAAGGAGATACGATTGTTTTCATTCCACCGGTAGCAGGAGGATGAAACGTTTCTCTTTTTCGCATGAAGATGTGTCCGGTGAAACAATACGCCGGTTGGTTGCCGACGAAGCATCGGGCGCCTATGTGGCTTTTGAAGGTTGGGTTCGTAATCACAATGAAGGGCAACGGGTTCTGCGGCTTGAATACGAAGCATTTGAGAGCCTTGGGGCCAAGGAAGGTGAGCGCATCATCCGGGAAGCCGAACAACGTTTCGGGATCAGTACCGTTTATTGTGTGCATCGCCTGGGTAAGCTTGAAATTGGCGATCTGGCTGTCATTGTCGGCGTCAGTACGCCTCATCGTGGTGAAGCCTTCGAGGCTTGTCGATATATTATCGACGAAGTCAAACATAGGGTGCCGGTCTGGAAAAAAGAGTACTACGTCAATGGTGATAGCGGCTGGGTCAATTGCGAGCGCTGTTCAGCCGCCGCACATCAGCACGATCATGGCCAGGATTAATACTTAACCGGCACTGCCAGCACTATTGCGGCTAAAGACTTGTTCCTCGCACGTTATCTATTGGTGCAGATCAGCGACCCTGCTGTTCACGGGCAATCAATTCATCGGCTACGGCGAGCATATCATCAAAATTTTTGATGCCTTTACCCGTTGTCAGATAGGTACCATTGATGACAAGTAATGGTACGTTCTGAATGCGATACCGCTGGGTCAGATTTTTGGCCCGCTTCAGCTTGCTCTCAACGGCGAATGAACGGAAGGTTTTCTTGAAGTCATCAGTAGATACGCCCTGACTGTCAATGAAGTTCAGTATTTCTGCTTCATTGGTCAGCATCTTCTTATTAATGTGCATCTCTTCAAAAATTTTGCCGTGGACTTCCTCCAGCTTACCGAGTGCTTCCAGGGTATAAAACAGCCTGGCATGCATGGCATTTGTCGGGTTCCACATAACCGGGAGCCTAATAAAATTGACCTTGTCGGGTAGATTATTTGCCCAGTTATTTACAACCGGGTCGAAGCTATAGCAGTGCGGGCATCCGTACCAGAAGACCTCGGCCACTTCGACTACGTCAGGTGGGCTGCTGGTCCCCTGTGCCGTGGTCAGTTTCACGTAGTGAGTTTCCGCCTTGTATTTTTGTGCTGCGGGCGCGGCAGGTGCTTCGGCCTGGGCCAGAATAATCTTGTCATTTGCCCCGCTATCAGCACGAGTTACGGTTTTTGCCGGGGTATCTATGCTCGCTGATTTCTCAACGACTGCGACCGGTGCGCTGGGGGCAATCGTTGGTTCTGGTTCAGTCGTTCCGCCGCAGGCGGCAAACAGCAACGTTAAGGTAGTCAGGGTCAGGAGTTGGGTCGAATTAATCATATTGAGTCCTTTGCACTGTTTTGGGTGACCATCACCGGGAGCATTTTACACAAGTTTACCGGTAAGCTTTAGTTTGCTACTGATTGTTACAGGTAATCTCAGCCGGTCTCGTGCATTATTCGGATTAAATAGTGATTAAGAGCAAGCCGATGTCCGATTTTCCCGATGCCCATTTCCTGACCAGCGCCAATGATCCGGCTCAATTTGTCGTTGATGAGGGTGCTGAGGTGGCTTTTGCAGGTCGCTCAAATGCAGGAAAATCTACCGCCATCAATGCAATTGTCAGGCGCCGAAATTTTGCCCGAACGAGTAAGCAGCCCGGCAGGACTCAACTGGTAAATTTCTTCAGTCTTGGTGATCAGCTGCGACTGGTGGATCTGCCGGGCTATGGATATGCAAAGGTTAGCCGCTCGATGCGCCGCCATTGGCAGGAGTTGCTGGAAGGTTATTTTTACTCACGGCGGTCATTGTCCGGCACGATCCTGGTGATCGACAGCCGGCGCTTACTCGGTGAGTTCGACCGGTTAATGATCGACTGGTGCCAGGCGATCGACTGTCCGCTACATGTGTTGCTGACCAAGGCTGACAAACTCAAGCGACGAGCTGCTGCTGCCGGACTTGCTGAAGTACAGGGTGAGCTTGGTGATATTGCAACGGTACAATTATTCTCTGGAACCAAGGGGCAGGGGCTTACTGAGGCGCGGCAAAGCCTGCAGGCGTTATTGATCGGGGCTTGCCGAGGTTCAGGATCTGTGTAGCAATGAGTTTGCGAGGATGAGCGAAACTCGCCACTACACACTGGTTGTATCAGTCCGAATATAAATAGCAGCGGTTACTAAGAGTTAACGGCAACTTGCGAGCGTCTGGCAGAGCATTGAAACGCAGTTTTTCTGCGCAGATAAATGTCGTGTTGCGGCCAAAAGCGGTGATTTCCTGGTATCCCTTGCTGGCGCTGGTTAGGTGAATTTGCCACTCCGGCTAACCAGGATTGCAAACCAAAATATCTCTGCACAGACTGCAATGATACCGAAAGCCGAGTACTCAGCCACGTTGGTTCTGAGTACAATTATGGGCACAAGAATAAATACTATTGCAGTCACCACAATCGGGGTGTTGGAATATTTACGTTTAGCCCGTAATTGGATCAGCTGCCTGATTCTATATGTGCCGATTATTCCCCAAATGACAATTGCGAAATCCAGTGGATAAATGGCCGTCATCTAATGTCTCAACAAGGGGTCGTGCTTTACGCAGTCCCTGTCCCGAAAGGGTGCCTTCTTTGACTGGTTAGGTGGCGACATAAACACTACCTGGTGCGCATCTTGCGCCATACAAGAATCGAGCTAAAGAGAGCCAAAAGCATACCCACCGGCATTACAAACAATATCCTGAGTACTTCCAGATTATAATCATCGGCCAGATCAGATCGCTGCGCGGCCTCGGTATACCAGACTTCTTATTGCACCACGAGTTATCCAGGCAACCAATAAAAGCAGGTGAAGCCTACGGCGAAGATCAAAACAGCTGCGACAATTTTTCTGGCCATAAAGCCGCCTAACGCCCGCGCCCTGCTGGCACTGCTTAGGCAGCGTAGTCTGTTTCAGAATCACATATCTCATCTCAACCAGTGCAATTGGAGCTGGGTTGCAGCCTAAAAGTGATAAGTGAAATACCAGGCTACACTCCAGCCTGCTATAAATATGATTGTTAAAAAGATTAATATTAAGTTTGTTTTTTTATCGCTATCCATATCTATTCTCCTGTATTAAGCGCTAATCATTGGCCAATTATTGTTTGAAGTTATTGCCAAAATGTTTGCGGTAAAGACCAAAAGACCTTCATCTGCCATTGTGCACGATTTTTCCATGTTTGCCGATACGCATGTTTGGTTTAACGGCCTAACGTCGGCATCAGGGGCAGCCTGATGGTGCCGGAAAAATGCGCTGTTGTTTGACGATCACTTGCTTGTGCTGGATATGGGGTAAACACACCTGTAAACTCAGGTAAGTTCTGCACTTGAACAGTGTATATCAGGTGCCTTAGCGTGTCTGCTTGCGACTGTAATCTCAAGCAGAAGCAGCCTGCCCGGAAAATAAATACCTGACCACTCTTTGAAGAGTCTCGGTTTGACGTTTATTCCTGTTAGGAATTTAATTTAAAATATAAAATATCTTTAAAATAATTGATTGCAGATAGACAGGGATTTTTATGAATGTTGACCAGCACCTGAAAGTAGCGCATTGGCATATCGAGCAGGCGAGACTCCACTCGACTCAAGAAGGGTACAAATGTGGGTGCCCTCTCAATGAGCATGATCAAAAGGCTATTGAATCGGTAGAATCGGGATCAGTTAAAGAAGAGTAGCCTGAATAAAGAAATTCTGTCCCGTCCGGGGCATTACATAGCATCAGTTTGAGGCAGGGGCGGACATGGCTTGGCGTCCGGGCCGGGTTGATAAGGGTCGCTCCTCACGGTTGCATAATGCCGCCTGCAACAGGGCCGCGAACTACTTGCGCTGGTTAGCAGGCTGGAGCATCAATTCCTGCTCCTCCGTGCTTTAGCAATTAGCAGGCACCCGGCAAACGCAAAAATAATGGCGGCCAAAGCTGCCAGGCCAAAACGTTCAGCGTATGAAACGTAAGCAAGTGCATCTATATCAGAACGACACATGCTGCTAGCGTAGTCATATACCTGCCCTGAATCGAGACACATATCTACAGCCATAATCTCACTAACGTATTGAAAGATAATAAATAGAATTGAGCCAACGATAAAAATATAACCAGTCAGTCTCATCTGGGCAGCCTCCTCACAGGGCAACGGTGGGACTTTTACCTGCCAGGTACAATAAGTTTGTACCTGACCAGCCTTGCAGGTTCCAACAGATTCGTGTCGGCAAGATTTTAGTGTGCTTCATCCCAGTTCCTGCCGATACCGGCATCTACTTTCAGAGCTACACGCAGGTCAGCTGCATTGCACATCAGTTCGGTGACCCGGTTGCTAATCTCGTCAGCATGATCCTGGTGGACCTCAAGAACAAGTTCATCATGAACCTGCATGATCAGGCGGGCATCGGCTTTGCTCCTGGTCAGCCAGTCATCTACCGTGATCATGGCATGCTTGATGATATCTGCCGCAGTCCCCTGCATCGGTGCATTAATAGCGCTGCGTTCAGCATACTGGCGGCGTTGCGCCTGGCGTGCATCAATGTCCGGCAGGTACAGGCGGCGGCCGAATACGGTTTCAACAAAGCCGGTTTCATGTGCGCTTTCGCGTGTTGAGTCCATGTAGTTTTTGACCCCGGGATAGCGGTTAAAGTAAAGATCCACATATTCCTGTGCCTGGATACGGTTTATACCAAGCTGACGACCGAGGCCGAAGGCAGACATGCCGTAGATCAGCCCGAAATTGATTGCCTTGGCCGAACGCCGCTGGTCTGCAGTCACCTCGTCAAGGGGTACGCCGAAGACTTCGGCCGCGGTGGCCTGGTGGATATCACGGTCTTCGGCAAAGGCTGCCAGCAGCCCTTCGTCTTGTGAAATATGCGCCATGATGCGCAATTCGATCTGCGAATAATCGGCGGCCAGCAGTAGATAATTTTCCGGAGCGATGAAAGCCTGTCGAATTCGCCGGCCTTCTGTTCTGCGAATCGGGATATTTTGCAGGTTCGGATCCGATGATGATAATCGCCCCGTTGCCGCGACGGCCTGATGATAGGAGGTGTGAATCCGCCCGGTACCTGGTGCAATTTGCAGTGGCAGTTTATCGGTATAGGTTGATTTGAGTTTGCTCAGGCTACGGTAGTCGAGAATAAGTTGCGGCAGCTCATATTCTTCGGCCAGTTCACTTAATACGTCCTCGGCTGTTGAGGGCTGACCTTTCGGTGTCTTGCGTATGATCGGCAGGTCGAGTTCATCAAACAGGACTTGCTGGAGTTGTTTTGGTGAACCGAGGTTGAACGGGTGGCCGGCTGCTTGGTGGACCCTGGCTTCAAGCGTAATCATCTGGTCAGCAAATTCTGTGCTCAGTTGACTCAGTAATGCTTTGTCGACCAGCACCCCGTTCGCTTCCGTACGCATGAGTACTGCCAAAAGGGGGCGCTCCAGGTCCGTGTAGACCTTTTCCAGTTCACCGGTTGCCGCAATCTGTGGCCATAGTGTTGCATGCAAACGCAGGGTAACATCGGCATCTTCAGCGGCATACGGTGCGGCAGTTTCAATAGGGATCTCATCAAACCGTAACTGCTTGACGCCTTTCCCGGCGACCTCGGTAAAGCTGATTGTCTTCAGGCCAAGATACTTTCGGGCCACTGAATCGAGGTCATGGCGGGTTGCCGTGCTGTTCAACACATACGATTCGAGCATCGAGTCGAATTGCATGCCGGCCAGTTCAATACCGTAATTGCTTAGTATGTGAGCATCATATTTCAGATGATGACCGACTTTGGCCTGTGCCGAATCCTCCAGCCAGGGTCGCAGTTGTTTGAGCGCCGCATCGCGATTGAGCTGTTGCGGAGTCCCGGGACAACTGTGGGCCAGTGGCAAATAAGCTGCCGTGCCTTCTGCAACAGCAAATGACAGGCCGACCAGTTCGGCTTCCATGTAGTTAATGCTGGTTGTTTCCGTGTCGAAACCAACCAGTTCGGCCCGGGTAATTTTCGCCAGCCAGTCGGTCAGTTGCTGATTATTCCAGATGACTTCATAGCCTGATTTCTGGGTTGGCGGAGCATCGCTTTGCTCGTCCGGTGATTCTGCCAGCATGTCGAGCAGTCGGCGTAATTCGAGTTGCTCATATAAGCTGCGCAGCTTTGCGACATTTGGCAATTTTGCTTGTAAGGCCGTGGTTTCAGTCTCGAGTTCAACATCAGTCCTGATAGTGGCGAGATTTCTGGACAACAGCAGCGTGTCCCGGTGCTCGTCAATACGTTGTGCCAGACCCTTTGCCCCACGTATTGACAGACCCGCCACTGCTTTAATGTTATTGAGTATGTCATCGACATGTGCAAAGTGCTCCAGCAGGGCAACTGCTGTTTTGGGACCGACTTTAGGTATCCCGGGAATGTTGTCGGAGCTGTCGCCGACCAGTGCCAGGTAGTCAATGATCTGCTCGGCGCGTACCCCGAAGCGTTCTACAACACCCTGTGTATCGGTCTTCCTGGGGGAGCGGTTGGGGCCTCGCGGCATCGTGTCGAGCAGGGTTACATCATGAGTAACAAGTTGCGCCATATCCTTGTCACCGGTCACGATCATGACTTGCATACCGGCGGCAGTGGCATCGTGGGTTAGCGTTCCAATCACATCATCGGCCTCGACGCCAGGAATACGCAATAAAGGCCAGCCATTTGCGGTGATGGCCTCGAGCAATGGTTCCACCTGCGCCCGAAGCTCATCCGGCATCGGCGGACGGTTGGCTTTGTATTCTTTGTATAGATCGTTACGAAATGTTTTGCCGGGAGCGTCAAAAATAACTGCAAAGTATTGCGGTGATTCATCCCGGACCAGTTTGTTCAACATGGCCAGAACACCATGGATGGCGCCGGTGGGTTGTCCGGCCGAGTTCTCCAGTTCAGGTAGTGCGTGGAATGCCCGGTACAGGTAGGAGGAGCCATCGACCAGTATCAGTCGGTTCGTGTCGACTGCTGCTGTGGTCATGGCGTCTGTTCGGCTGTCGGGTCGGATTCTTCAGTGTCTTCAGTGGTTTGGGATTCTGCGGGCACAGCTGCTGCTTCCTGGTCCGGAAAATACAGGTCATCTTTTAATCCACACGCGCTTATCAGTAAGGCGGCTACGAGCGCCAGCATCAGGCGGCCGGTTTGTAGCCTATTCATCGCTATCGAGATCTTTGCTGATGTGTCGGTAAGCGTCTCGAAAACTGATGCCTTCCTCCAGTACCAGGCGGTTGGCACGTCCGGCAGCATAGATTGACTCATCGAGTTCAATGTTGTCGACATCAAATGATACGCCAGCGATCAGGTGTTCCATGATCTCGCAGGAGTCCATCGTCAGGTCTATGGCCCGGAACAGCGGGGGCTTGATGCGCTGCAGGTCACGCTGGTAACCCGAACTCAGCTTGGCCGGAATATTCATGATCTCAATCAATGCCGCCTGTAAAGTGGCCGTAGCGCCACGGACCAGTTCGAGTACATCCGGATTGCGTTTCTGCGGCATGATCGACGAACCGGTGGTCATTGAATCGGGCAGCGTGATGAAGGCAAATTCCTGCGTATAGAACAACATCAGGTCGGCTGCCAGGCGCCCGAGATCCTGCATTAGCAGACACAGTTCGAACACCAGTCCGGCCTCGGCCTTGCCCCTGGACAACTGTACGGCCGTGACCGGTTCCTGCACACACTCGAATCCGAGTTCCTCACTCGTTGCGTCACGATCTATCGGCAGGCCCGGTACACCGTATCCGGCAGCGCTGCCGAGGGGATTCTTTGACAGCCTGCGGCGGCTGGCGGCGATACCGGTAGCATCGTCGCGAAGTTCTGCCGCAAACCCGCCGGCCCACAGCGGCACCGAACTCGGCATCGCCTGTTGCATATGGGTATAACCGGGCAATGCTGTGCCTGCCTCGCGTTCAGCCAGTGCATCCAGGGCAGCAGCAACCTCATCGGCCAGTGTTTCCAGTCCATCTGCGGCGTCGAGCAGGTACAGGCGCAGCGCGGCGAGTAGCTGGTCATTCCGCGATCGCCCCAGGTGAATACGTTTGCCGGCATCGCCGATATTTGCCGTCAGTCGTGATTCGAGCGCGGTGTGTACATCCTCGTCTTCAAGGTCGATTGTCCATTCTCCGCCTGTGAATGACTCTGCCAGTTCTTCAAGGCCGGTTACAATGTCATCGAGGTCTGCGTCGGACAATAATGATTGCTGGTTCAGCATCGTTGCATGCGCGATAGATGCTCGCACGTCATAATCGACTAGTCGGCTGTCCAGCAAATGATCTTCACCGGCGGTATAACGCAGGATCTGACTATCGAGTTGTTGCCCCTTGTCCCAAAGTCTTTTCATGGATTCACTCCCGGTGCCTGTTCTTCTGCCGACAGCGTATTGATATTTTGCACGACCAGCGTGCCATTGCCTTCATTGGTGAAAATCTCAAGCAACAGGCTGTCAGACAGTTGGTAGGAAATGACATGGACACGACCGACACCGCCGTTAAGGGCGGCTTCTATGGCAGTCGCCTTCGGTAACATGCCGGCGGCGAGTGAGCCATTCTCACGCAACTGCTGCAGTCCCGGCAGGTCGACATATGAAATCAACGAATCAGGATCATTGCGGTCGGTGAGAATTCCTGGCGCAGCGGTGACCAGCACCAGTTTTTCAGCTTCGAGTGCGGCTGCCAATGCGGCAGCAACGGTATCGGCATTGATGTTCAGCAGGGTGCCGGATTCATCGGCCGATAACGGACTGATAATCGGAACCAGGCCACTTTCAAGTTGCGTGCGCAGCACATCTGCGGCAACCGAATCGATGTCACCGACAAAACCGTAATCGACCGGTCCCGTAGCGTGTCCTTTAATAGTAACGGGCGGTCGCTTGTGTGCCTTGATCAGGCCTGCATCAACACCACTGATGCCGACGGCCGGCAGGTCCAGATCCCGGCATACCGCGAGTATTCGGGTATTAATTTGTCCGTTCAGTACCATTGCGGCCACTTCAAGCGACTGTTCGTCGGTAACCCGTCGTCCCTCGATGAATTGAGTGGTCAGACCAAGGCTGTCCGCCAGTTCTGTTGATTGGGGGCCGCCTCCGTGCACGACTACGATACGGATTCCGACCTGGTGCAGGATTGCAATCTGTTCTATCAGCGCTCGGGTCGATTCGACAGAGGCAAATATTTCGCCACCCGCTTTGATCACAAAGATTTTGTGTTTGAACATCCTGATATACGGTGCGGCATGTTTTAGTGCCGCTACCACGACGTCTCTGTTTTCATTGTTTTGCATGAGTCTGTCCCAAAGGGTGAGGTTAGCTGCCGGCCAGTATCTGGTGCAGTATTGCCATCTGTGCATACATTCTGTTTTGCGCTTCCTGAATTACAACACTGCGTGGTCCATCAAGCACTTCATCTGCTACCACAACGCCACGGCGTACAGGTAAACAATGCATAAATCTGCAATTGTCCTGGGTGGTGGCGAACCAGGATTCATCGATACACCAGTCAAGAAGGTCTTGTCTTAGTTCCTGGTCGGCTACCCGATTGCCGTAGTGCCGGGTTGACGCCCAGGACTTCGCATAAATAATCTGCGCATCTTCAAGTGCTTCGTTGCGATTGTCTGTTTCGTTCACAGAACCTCCCGATAGCTCTGCCGCCTGCCGGGCCTTGTCCATAATCGATGCAGGCAGCTCATATCCTTCAGGGCGCAGCACAGTAACGTCCATGCCGCGCATGGCGGCCATATGCACCGTTGCTGAAGGCACCGCCAGCGGCAGTACCCGCGGGTGATAGGCCCAGCTCAGCACAAATTTACCACCGTTGCCCGGTATGCCGAGGTCACTCATCGTTTTCCAGTCGGCAAGACTCTGACAGGGGTGATTGATTGCCGATTCCATGTTGATTAAGGGTATCTGGCAATATTCACGCATATTATTAAACTCACGGTCGTCAAGATCATGCTCAAGGTTGCGGCGTTCGGCAAAAGCGCGGATGCCGATTGCGTCAGCATAAGAGGCGATAACCGGCACGGCTTCACGAATATGTTCTGCGGCCGCGCCATCCATGACGATGCCGGGACGGGTCTCGATACCGTGGATCGACATATCAGGTGAGATGACGAATGAGCCACCGCCGAGACGCGCCATGGCTGCCTGAAAGGAAGCCAGCGTGCGCAAAGAGGGGCTCATGAATAACAATGCAAGAACCTTGCCCTCCAGCGCACGCGGCTCGGGGCTGGTTTGCAGTCGGTTGGCCAGTGCCAGTAATTCCAGTACCTGTTCACTGCTCAGGTCTGCAAGATCGTTAAATTCCTTCATGCTCTGTTCCTTGCGGCATAGTCGGCGGTGGTAAAGCCACCTATTTATCAGGTATCTCGGCCAGGCACTCGATGAGCCGGGCAAAGTGTTGTTCTTCAGTGATTAATGGTGGCAGCAAACGGATCACATACGGATCGGTGCTGGTGCCGACGAGTATGTTCAGGTCCAATAGTTCGTTACGGATTTCAACCGCAGGTCGCCGACATTTTAGTCCGAGTAAAAACCCCTTGCCCTGCAGGCTGTCGACGGGTCCGACCTGGCAATGTGCTGCAATATAGTCCGACAGCACGCGTACATTGCCGATCAGGTGATCACGTTCGATGACGTCAATGACAGTCCTGATGAGTGTGCAGGCCAGCGGTCCGCCGCCAAATGTGCTGCCAAGATCACCCGGTCCGACTGCAGACGCGATGACATCATTCACCATTAAGGCGGCACACGGAAATCCACCGGCAATCGACTTGGCAATGGTGAGCATATCCGGCTCGATGTTATACAGGTCCGTCGCGAATGGTTGTCCGCAGCGGCCCATGCCGGTTTGCACTTCATCGATGATTAGCAAGGCGCCGTTATCCGCACACGCGTCAGCAATGGCAGTTACGAATGCACTGTTGAGAGCAAAACCACCGGCGAGCCCCTGTACGAGTTCGAGAATCACAGCAGCCGTTTTATTTGAGATGTTTTCGGCAACCTCGGCGAGAGCATTACGCTCGATAAAATCGACCTCGAACGGTGTGTGCGGGAATCCATACCACTTATCTCGGGCACCCCAGCTCACGGCGCCGGCCGCTGCAGTGCGGCCGTGGAATCCGTGCTTAATCGCTGCAACTCGTGACCGACCGGTTAGTTTGCAGGCCAGGCGCAGGGCGTTTTCATTCGCTTCAGCTCCGCTGTTGGCAAAGAACACATGATTGAGGCCGTCAGGTGCAAAGTCGGCCAAAGCGTCGGCAGCGTCGGCGCGAACTTCCATGGCAACGGCGTTGCTCTGGAAAAACACGGCCTGAGCCTGTTCATTCAGCGCCATGAGCATGTCGGGATGTCCGTAGCCCAGTGCGGCGACTGCGTGCCCTCCGTACAGATCGAGAATCTGTCGCGATTCACACGTCAGGTAAACACCCTGGGCACCGGTTGGTTCAATCGGCAACTGGCCGTAAACCTTGAGCAGATGCTGGGCCTCGTGTTCGCGCGCGTTCATCGTCTCATGTCCAGGCAAGTGCCGGTGCAGTCAGCCCGGTCGTTTCATTAAAACCAAGTTTTCTATTCATCCACTGTACGGCTCCACCGGCCGCACCCTTGACCAGGTTGTCGATGACAACGAACATGGCAACAGAGCCGTCCCGGGTGGCGACACCCATGTGGCAGTAATTACTGCCGACAATATTTTTGATTTTTGGCGTGCCATCTTGCACCGAGATAAATTCACAGTCGGCATAAAATTCATGCAGTGCGTTGCGAATATCATCAGCCGTCTGGTTGGCAGTTAATTTTGCCTGCACAGTCATATGAATGCCGCGCGCGAATGGGCCGGAGTGAGGTACAAAGTGCAGTGCCGGCTGTCTGCCGGTAATCGCAGCACAGATAGTCTTGACCTCCGGTGCATGACGGTGGTCTAACGGCTTGTAGGCAAACAGATTTGACTGGCGTTCGGGGTGATGGGTGCCGGCCGCCGGGGTGCGGCCCGAACCGGTGCTGCCGGTGATGCCGCAGGCATACAGGTCGGTTTCCGTCAGGCCCAGTTTGATCAGCGGCACGGCTGCAATGAGCAGTGCCGTGGCAAAGCAGCCGGGATGAGCGATATGCGGCTGGTCGGTGGTTGCCAGGTGTTCCGGTATGGCGCTGGCAAATTGATCCAGCAACTGCGGGGCACCATGCGGCTGGCCATAAACAGCGCTGTAGGCATCTGCGTCGGCATAACGAAAGTCTGCCGATACATCGACGACCGTCAGTTTGCAGCCGGCCGTATCAGCCTGTTCGATAAATTCTGCGATCAGCGCTGCGCTTGCGCCGTGTGGCGCAGCTGAAAACAGCGCCCATTGGTCACCGTTGTTGCTATCCTTTAGTACTGAGAGCAGGTCCTGTTTACTGCTGAATACCAGTTCACCCAGTCTGTCCTGCAGTTGCGGAAAAATGTCGCGTATCGGTGTACCGGTCTGGCTTTCGGACATGACTCCGGCAACTTCAAGCTGCGGGTGTCCCGCCAGCAGGCGCAATAGTTCGCCTGCCACATAGCCGGTACCGCCCAGAACAATCGTAGCGATGCTGCTCATGATGGTTCCCCGTTCAGGTCATTTTTCCCGTCAACCTGTAAATTGATAACTTTGGCGACCGCATCACCGAGCTCGGTGCCATGGGTAATTGCATTAAATGCCGGCAACCCAAGTCGGTCGGTAATCAGGTTGGTGCCGACCAGGTTGTCGGTCGCAGGTCCGGTTATGACATCAGGACTTAAAGAAAATTCATCATGCAGCAGTTTAACGCCGCCCCATGCTGCAACCGGATCATTCGCGCAGAGTACGAGACAGGTGATGGCGGATCTAATCCCTTCATCCTTGAGAATTGCTTCGACACCGTAAGCTCCGAGCAAACCGTCGCCGAGTTCAAAGACGATGACATCCGGTTTGTCAGCTGCCAGCTGGGTTAGCATCATGCGAGTGACCGGAGGACCATTCTCCTCCGTCGTCGTCACGACACCGAAGTCGGTAAAAATAGCCGTCTGTCGTGCCCCCGCATCTTCCATCGCAAGAATATCCCTGCGCAGGGATACGCCGGTCGCTTTGAAGGCATCAACCGTATGACCATAATGTCGCAGCCTGCTGACAATGGCGCTGGCGGCGGCAGTCTTGCCCGAATCCATGCTGGTGCCGGCCAGCACCACGACGGGTACTGCCCGGGTATCTATTGCAGCATTCATTTCCAGCTGATCTGTACCGGCTCTTGCGGGCACCCCGATACGTTCGCCGAGATAGGGAAATTCGAGTACGGTACCGAGTACTTCGGCATCGAACGGTGGACCAAAGTTGGCATTGACCGAATCGCAGATGCCGATTACGCCGCCAATGTTCAAAACCTGGACTGTGTCGCCCGGACTGAGTTGGGAGGGCAAATGTCCCGAATAGCCGAACAGCGCCTTACGATGTCCCAGAGCACCGACAATAATGTCACCGCGGCGTACCTTGGCCATGCGGCCGCTGGTCAGCTCGAGGGTGTTGTATGAACTCTTGCTGTTGAGGATTCTGACGGCCAGCAGTACGCCTTCCTCACAGGGAATTTCGGCACTGACCTGCAACTTGCGCTTTAGTCCCCGGTGCTGGGCAACCGAGGCAATTTTGTCGGCGATCACGGTCTTCATGAGGATTGGTCCGATCCGGCGGCAGCGCGGGTTTGCAGCATACCGGTGAGCGATAGAATTTTTGCATAGCCCAGCGCATCAGCTGGCGTCCATTCGCCGGCGGCTTCACCGTATACGCCTTTGGTGGCAGCCATCAGTGAGTGCTTCGTGGTGACGCCTTCGATAAATACGCTGCCGACCCTGAACTGTACGGTAACTTCACCCGTAACAAACCGTTGCGATGACTCAAGCAACGCCTCGATATCGCGGCAGGCCGCATCGAGCTGTTTGCCTTCATGCACGTAGTCACCATAGCTTGTAGCAACAGAGTCCTTGATGCGGGTTTGCAGGGCACTCAAGGTTAGTTTTTCCAGTTCCCGATGGGCAGTGAGCAGTACTTCTGCGGCCGGGGCTTCAAAAGCGACCCGGCCCTTGGTGCCGAGCACGGTATCACCGACGTGAATGCCACGTCCGATGCCGAACGGGCCGGCCAGCATTTCAAGTTTTTCGATCAGTGCAACCGGCTCCATCCTGGCGCCATCGAGACTCACCGGGATGCCGCAGCTGAAGCCGACGATATGCGTCTCGGGTGACAGCGGTTGCTCGAGCGCACCAGGCGACAGAACCCAGGCCTGTTCCGGGATTGTGCCGTGCGAGTCAAGGGTTTCCCGACCGCCAATCGATACGCCCCACAGGCCACGGTTGATCGAATATTCGGTTCCCTTGGCCGGAATCGGGTAAGCGTGCTGCTCAAGATAAGCAATTTGCTCAGGGCGCACGAAGGACTGGTCGCGCACCGGCGCGAGCACCTCAAGATTCGGATTGATGGTGCGCAGGGCAACTTCGAAGCGAACCTGATCGTTGCCGGCCGCCGTACAACCGTGTGCGACGGTATCAGTGCCGCGTTCGGTAGCGATTTCAGCCAATAGTTGCGCCTGGATACCACGTTCGGCGCCCACGCACAGCGGATAGAGTTGTCCCCGACGGACATTCCCGGCGATCAGGAAGCGGATCACTCGTTCGAAAAATATTTCTCGTGCCTCGATGAGCAGGTGTTCCTGTGCCCCGAGCTGCATTGCTCTGGCCTGTAGATCTTCGGCCGCCGCAGCATCGAGTCCGCCGGTGTTGATACAAACCGTCACCACCGGGCGCTGGTAGGTTTCTTTCAGCCACGGGACACAGAAGGAGGTGTCGAGCCCGCCGGAGAAGGCCAGGATGATCGGTGATTGAGATTCTTTATTCATGGTTCCGCGTTCCGGGTTCAATAGTCTGGATGTCCTGGTATCAATTAATGATGGGTTTGTTCTTGTAATCGGGCCACAAGCCGACGTTGCCCGGCAGCGTTGCCTGTGGCAACAAATATCGTATCGTCGCCGGAAACCGTACCGATAATTTCCGGCCAGCCACTGCGGTCCAGGCAGACGGCAACCCGCTGAGCGGCGCCGATTGCAGTCCTGATAACAGTCAGGTTTGCACCGGCGGTCTGGATGTCACGAATAAAGTCAGCAAATATGGCTTCATCACGCTCCTCGTCAGTTGGCAGGGCATCGGGTGGTGCATACCCCTGATCGAGTTTCATTACGCCAAGTTGCTTCAGATCGCGACTTACACTCGACTGGGTCGCCTCAATCCCTTGCTGTTGCAAGAGATCTACCAGCACGGTCTGTCGGCCCACGGTCTGTTCCCGCAGGATTCTGAGTATCGCAGCCTGGCGTTTTTCACGGGTTTCAATTTCTGCTGGCATATCATTAAATGCACATAAAAATACTTGTATGCGCATATTATCAATATAAATGGTATTGTCAAGCACTTAGTGCCCTTGCCCGATACAGGTTTGCCACTGGATTCATTATCGAGATCCTGACCTCGGCCTGCGGTAAACTCCGCGCTCGCAGCATGGACAGGGAGCCTGGTAACGTGACAAAACTGCAAACCGTGGAAGTCGAGAGCGGACCGGAACCCGCATCCAGCATTATCTGGATGCACGGTCTTGGTGCCGATGCGCATGATTTCGAGCCCGCCGTACCGATGCTGCAGCTTGATTCCGGACGGGCGATCCGGTTTGTATTTCCGCATGCCCCGGTCAGGCCGGTGACATTGAATGGCGGTATGCAGATGCGGGCCTGGTATGACCTGGTGTCGCTCGATCGTAATGCACCGGAAGATGAGGACGGAATTCGTGCCAGTGCGGTCGCCATCGAAGAGTTGATTCAACGGGAACGGGACCGTGGTATCGCCACGGATCAGATAGTGATGGCGGGTTTTTCAATGGGCGGTGCCATGGCGCTGTTTACGGCTTTGCGTTATCCGGAAAAACTTGCCGGGGTACTCGCATTATCGACCTATGTTCCGATTGTACGCTTTGTTGAAGCCGAAGCCTCTGCCGCCAATCTCAGCTTACCGATATTTATGGCACACGGACAAGTTGATGATGTCGTTCCGTTCAACTTTGCGCGTAATTCACGCAAGCGCCTGCACCAGTTGGGTTATGACGTAGAGTGGCATGAATACCCGATGGCACACTCGGTTATTCCCGAGGAACTGCAGCATATAAAAGGATTTCTTGAGCGGATAATTGCTTAGAATGTTGCCGCGCAGGTGCTATTTATGGGCTGAGTGGAACTGCGTAGAACAATATGGAGAAAAAGTGCAGCACACTGCCGGTAAAGACAAACAAATGCCAGATGGCATGATGATAGGGTAGCGTCTTCCAGACGTAGAAGATCACTCCAAACGAGTAACAAAGTCCGCCTGCCAGCAGCAGGATAAGCCCATTGGTTTCCACTGCTCGCAACATGGGTTTGATGGCAAGCAGCACCAGCCATCCCAGGCCCAGGTAGAGACCGATCGACACCCGCTTGTAGCGTTTCTTACTGACCAGTTCCATCGCGATGCCGAGGCTGGCAATACTCCAGACCAGGCCAAGCAGGGTCCATCCCCAGGCACCACGCAGATTGACCAGTGTGAAAGGTGTATAGGTGCCGGCAATGAGCAGGTAGATGGCGGCATGATCGAGCCTTTGCAGCACCAGCTTTGTCTTTGCGTGGGGGATACTGTGATAAAGCGTTGAGGCGGCATAAAGCAGTATCAGTGTGGTGCCATAGATACTGGTACTGACAATATGCCCGGCATCGCCATGCTGCGAAGAAAACATCACCAGCACTATCAGGCCGCCAATACTAAGAAGTAACCCCGCCCCGTGGCTTACCGTATGGGCAATCTCCTCCCCGATACTGTAGTGACTTTGCATCCGCTCACTGTATACCATTATCTTGCGGATCTTGGTGAGAGGAATGGTGGCTGGTGCAGGTTGAGATTTTCCAGTGAGGGCCCGTCGTATTGATCGAACCAGGTGGAAACCAGTTGGTAGGCTATCGAGAACCGGGTCGGCAGGAAGATATCGCCGGAAATAATTTCCTTGCGTGACACCCAGCGCGCTTCAATCAGTTCTCCGTCGTTAAGTTTAATGTCTTCAGATTGACCCTGGGCATGAAAGCCGATCATCAGAGACGTAGGAAACGGCCACGGTTGTGATGCGTAATAGGTGACATCACCAGTCTTGATATTGGTTTCTTCTGCAACTTCCCGCCGGATGGCATCTTCAAGGCTTTCACCTGGCTCGACGAAACCGGCAATTGTTGAGAATCGCCGTTCGGGCCAGTCGGCCTGGCGGCCCAGAAGTGCGCGGTCTTTATTGTGTACGAGTACGATAACGGCCGGATCGAGGCGTGGAAAGCTGCGGTGGCCGCAAACAGGGTCTGTGCAGGCCATGACGAAACCGGCTTCGGACATAAGATTCTGTGTCCCGCAGACGCCGCAGTGCTGATGATTGTGTTGCCACTCGACCATGGCCTTGGCAAAGGCAGCCAGCCCCGCATCAGCGGCATCAACTAATGAGCTTATTTTTCGCAGACCGACAAATTGAGTGCCAGCCCCGAAGTCAGGTTCATCCTGAGTATTGAGTGCGAGGGCAAAAATATTGCGTTTGTCGAGTTTGCCCAGGTAGGTACTGGCGGGCAGATATTGCCTCCAGGCAGCAATATCTGCGGGGGTGAGCAATGCAATGCGTGCTTCAACGATCAGGCACTGATTTTGCCAGATAGCTACAAACCGGCTCGACGGATTGGCGCGGGCTTCCTCCAGGGCTGCCGGGTTGCTGCGTAACAAGCTGTGGCGATCGATATAGTCACCGGATAGGAGGATCTCGGACATGTCGGAACCATGCCGAAGAAATCAGAGAGACACAAGGATGAATGGCGTGAGGGATTAGCGTTGTGACACAGATCCCTGACCTCTGGCGGATCGTCCGGTTTTACTGATCAGAGCTTTTTGCTCACACAATGGGCAACGTCGGTAGTCGAGCGCATACGTATCCTGAATATAAGGACCATGACAGGTGTCGCACCAGGAAAAATAAAGCTCCCTGGTTTCAACGAGTGCATGATAGAGATTCCAGGTCCACTCGAACGAAAATTGCGGGCGCGGACAAAGTAGCTGATAGGTCTCAAATGCATCGCACAGGCGAGTACCCAGAGTAACATCATCGAGTGAGTTGATCGGCTGAGCGCGTTGGCGGTTGCTTAGTTTGAAAGCATTGCAGAGTCGGCACAGGCAGGCCAGCAAGGTTGCTTCGGTATGGCGACAGGTACTGTTCACAAAGCGCGCTATCTGGCGCGGAGATTTGCCACGTCGGCGCAGAACTTTCTCACCGGTCACTGATTTGAAATAGGCGCCGTATAACTTGCGAATCCGGTCTTCAGTAAATCCGGTGAAGCGGCGAATAGTTCCGGTGCGGGCTTCGTGTCGGATCAGGCGTACGGCGAGGTCGAAGCGGTCAATTTCTCCGCGGTAACGGTTGTCTGTAATGCGCATTGTAAAACTCCATAATTTGGCTCAAAACACTACTGGCACCCAAATCCAGTCGAAAATTTCATATTATGGTCGATAAAACCCATATATAGTACTTTATTCCCCTGCTAAGCTGGAGAATGAATATGCGACCAAATCATTCGGATATGCGTATGTATGCCGACCTAATGGATCTGAACCGCGGGTTTCTTGGTTTGCTGACTGCACCACGTTCCCAACAGGCGGTTCCGAACTTCGGACTTGAAGCTGCGATTATCGATCAGTTGAGCCGGTTGTCATTGGCGGAACTGGAGTTCATAGCCGCTACCCCGGGGTTGCTGGCCTGTTTTTCACAGTGGCCGACGGTATCGATGCACTGGGTTGCCGAGGTGGGGACAACCCGGACATCGAATCAAGCAGCCTGGCGCGAGACTGCGCGGTTATATGTCACCGGGCTGCTGACTTATTTATGGCAGATGGAAAAACGCGACTGGCCTTGTTGCGCGCTCTGTGCCGGATCTGCCGAGCTAAACTCAGGGTCGATGGAAAAATTTGATTTTACCCGGATTCATGTATCGGCCGATATTGCAGTGGACCAACTGCAAGCCCGGTTCAACAATTATCCATCATTCTGGACAGACCTGATTTGCAGCGCCCGCAGCGGTAACGAGGATTTTCGGGCGTTATCACAGTTGACGATTATTCCACTCGCGTTAGCCGAAGAGTGCTCGGCTGAATAATTTAGGGCTGCCGCGGTTGGTTTGCCGGATCACCCGTTGCACAATGTGGCTTGATGAATGCGCTGTCTATCAGAAACCTGGTCAAAGTCTACGGCAACGGGGTTCGGGCACTAAAGGGTGTCGATCTTGACGTATCCGAGGGTGATTTTTTTGCCTTGCTGGGGCCTAACGGTGCCGGCAAGACAACCGCAATTGGCATTATCACCTCACTCGTAACAAAAACCTCCGGCAAGGTGCATGTTTTTGGTCATGATATCGATACGGAGCTGAATGCGGCGAAGGCCTGTATTGGTATCGTGCCGCAGGAAATCAACCTGAATTCCTTTGACCGGGTTATGAATATTGTTATCAACCAGGCCGGGTTTTACGGGCTGTCTTTACGCCGTGCAAGGCCGCGTGCACAGCAGGTACTTGAACAATTGAGGTTATGGGATCGACGTGACGAGGTGGCCCGTAACCTGTCCGGCGGCATGAAACGAAGATTGATGATTGCACGGGCACTTGTACATTCACCGCGGTTGCTGATTCTCGACGAACCAACGGCGGGGGTGGATATTGAGATTCGGCGTACGATGTGGACTTTTCTGCGCGAACTTAACGATTCAGGCACTACGATTATTCTTACAACACATTACCTGGAAGAGGCCGAGAATCTTTGCCGGCACGTTGCAATCATCGATGACGGAGAAGTGATTCAGCATCACCCCATGGACGACTTCTTGCGCACCCTGAAGCAGCAAAATTTTATTATCAATACGCGTGATAAGGTTGATGTCATTCCTACATTGGATGGCTGCCTGATTCATCAGCTCAAGGATTTCGAGCTTGAGATAGCGGTGCAGCGTAATCACGATCTGAATGATGTGTTCGCTGCGCTCAGTGCTGCAGGTATAAAAATCATTAGTATGCGTAACAAGACAAACCGTCTCGAGGAATTGTTTTTTGACCTGACGGATCGCAGTGATCCGGGCATCTCAGCGGAATCATCAGTGCAGTCAGGAACCGAGGTATGAAACTGGCGCAACAACTCGTGTCGTTGCAGACGTTGGTGCGCAAGGAAATAAGCCGGGTTACCCGGATCTGGATACAGACCTTTGTGCCGCCGGTTATCACGATGTCACTATATTTTATTATTTTCGGCAACCTGATCGGTCGACGTATTGGTCAGATGGATGGCTTTGATTATATGCAGTACATCGCACCCGGCCTGATCATGATGTCGGTGATTCAGAATTCATATGGCAATGTCGTGTCCTCATTTTTTGGCGCCAAGTTTCAAAAGCACCTCGAGGAAATGCTTGTCTCGCCAATGCCGACCTACGCAATCATTATTGGCCATGTTGCCGGTGGTGTATTTCGCGGCCTGATGGTCGGATCGATCGTGACCGTGATCGCGCTGTTTTTCACCAAGCTGCAGATTGCCAATATCTTTGTCACGATCAGTATCGTCATCCTGACGGCAATTGTTTTTGCGCTGGGCGGCCTGATCAACGCAATCCTGGCCAGAAAGTTTGATGATATTTCGATCATTCCGGCATTTGTGCTGGCGCCACTGACTTACCTTGGCGGGATTTTTTATTCTATTTCATTATTACCTGAATTCGCGCAAAAGCTGTCTTTGTTTAACCCTATTCTGTACATGGTCAATGCATTTCGCTACGGCATGCTCGGCGTATCGGATATTGATATTCGGGTGGCTTATGGCATTACACTGACTTTTATTGCCATATTGTTCGGTGTCAGTATGTTTATGATGGATCGGGGTATCGGAATTCGTGAATAGGCCTGACGACCAGGTGCCGGTAATTGCAATCACGGTTGGGCGGTAACCGGTTGGTAAATTAATCCATGCAGAATATTGTCGGCTAGTCTTTGCTCATTTGGAACCGGGTTCCCTGCTGGATCATGATGATACCATCCGCAGTGATTGCCTCGATCGTCGGGCCCTCGGCCAGCCGCTCCCCTTCACGATATTTTTTCATGTTGATGAAGACGAAACGCTTGGCTGCATTAGTTGAATAAACATGCATGTCAATATGCAGGCTGTCGATTGATACGAGTCCGGCTGTTCGCAGTTGATCAAGACTCGGCAGACTTTCCTGAATTGTCTGTTGCGCTGCCGCAGGTGGAGCGGGTGCCGTTGGCGGGGTCGGCTCGGGAGTTATGGCAGGCACATCACTGCGTGTCACTATTGCGGTCTTGTCGACGGCCGCCTCCCGCAGAGAGCGTACTTCAGGCTTCACAGATGCCCGCGCCGGGGCCGGCGGGGGTTTAACAACAGTCGCTGCCGGTTTTTCGGTGGGCAGCATGATAATGCCAAAAATCACGGCGTTGATTGCTAACACGACGACGAGTATGGGTAACCAGAATGTTCTTTTTTTCCTTGGTGCGGCTTGCGGGGCTGCGGACAGAGTCGGCGCCGCCTGCTCACGATGTTCGTTTTCACTTTTGCGCAATGCGTCGAGTATGAAAGACATCGGGTGCTCAGTTCGTCCGCATCAGGCGAGGACCCTGTAATGAATTCAGCTCAGAGTTAATCATGATCTGGGTCTGGTAACCGACCAGACCATCAATCGTCAGGCGATGCTGACGTTGAAAATCCCGCACCCGGGTTTCCAGGTTTTGATCAAAGAAATCAGAATCCATCGGCGCTGCCGGCGTGCCCTGTATTTTGGCGAGACTTTGCCTAAGCCAGCTTATATCGGCGTTGCGCATGCCGGGGGTTAATTGCTTCAGTTTTTGAATCTGTGGCTGCCATAGCAGCAGGTAATCACCAAACCAGTAGTCACTGATTTCCATGGAGCTGATGTCATAGACTGAGTCGGCCAGGGTGATTGAAGCAATGCCATCTGTGAGTCCGGTCAGGACAACCTGGTGTTGCAAGCCTTCATGATCGCGTAGCGTAAGTATGACCGGGCGATTCAAATTTTTTACTTGCGAGAGAGAACCCCGTTGAAACAGGCAATAAAAACCCTCGCTTTGTATCTGCTGACACGCGTCCGAACTGAAATTCGTGTAGTCGAGATCCCAAAGCTTAAATAATGTCGTCAATGCACTGTCGGTGTCAGTTGCATTACGGTTTATAGCCAGTACCTCGGTGAGGGCGGCCGTGGATGCAAGTGTGCCAACCGGCGGGTCGGTGGGGGTGACAGCAGGCAGCGTGGTATCGCCTTGCCGGGTGATAGCTGCCGCCGGCGGGGTTATCGGTGCCGGGAGTTCGGGCGCGGCGGGAAGATCGGGCGTCGGGAGTTCGGGAGCCGGGGGTTCGGGAGCCGGGACCGAACCGGCCCTGGTTGGCACCATGAAACCGGGCCAGTTTGTCCAGAGCAGTGTAATGACGACAACCAGTACGATTACTGCAGCAATCCCGGCACCAAGCCGTCGCCACCGTCGCCAGGGGGATAACAGCTGCGCATCTTTGCCCAGCACTTCGGCAGCGGCCTGTCGTAACAATTGGGGCGAGATTTCTCTGCATTCCATACTAAAAGCGCCGAGCATGGCGCGATCTGCGATGACGTTAATCATGCGCGGTACGCCCAAAGACAGGCGATATAGTTCTTGTTTTGCAGCCTTGGAAAAAATTGCTCCGATCGCACCGGCAACCTTCAGACGATGATCGATATAAGTTGCCGTTTCATCACAGGTTAGCGGCTCAAGGTGATAACGACCGGTAATTCGTTGTGCCAGTTGTCGCATGTCATTTCGCGACAAAATATCCCGAAGTTCCGGTTGGCCAATCAGAATAATCTGTAACAACTTTTGTTTCGTTGTTTCCAGATTGGTCAGCAAACGTACTTGTTCGAGCACATCAACGCGAAGATTCTGAGCTTCATCTACGATGACTATCGTGCGTCTGCCATGACTGTGATTGCTGAGCAGGTATTCATTTAGTGTATTAGTGAGTGTCTTGATGCTGTTGGCGGACTGTGGCAATACAACGCCAAGCTCTTCACTGATAGCGCTAAGAAATTCATTGCGTGAAATCTGTGGATTGAGTATGACGGCAACATCAGTATTATCCGGTACTTGCTGCAGCAGGCTGCGTACCAGCGTCGTTTTACCCGTGCCGACCTCTCCGGTCAGTTGAATGAATCCGCCACTTTCCCGAATACCGTAAATCAGATGGGCGAGCGCTTCGGTGTGACGCTCACTCATGAACAGGTAGCGTGGATCAGGTGTAATCGAGAACGGCTTCTCGTTCAGCCCGAAGAAACTGGTATACATCTAGGGTGTCCGATTGGTTTGCGGCATTCTACCAGTCTCAGTAATCAGGTTGTCCGCATAACGATAAAATCAGCCAGCCAGCGCAGACCGTCGGTCGGTAAAGCCAGTTTGTCCAGTTCATTCAGTGCCGTCAAGCGCAGTTCTTCCGCACGCGCTTTGGCCTTTTCAAGCCCTAACAGGGCCGGGTAGGTTATCTTGTTATGGATACTATCAGCGCCCTGTTGCTTGCCTATTTGTTCCGTAGTGCCTTCGATATCGAGAATGTCGTCACGGATTTGAAAGGCGAGGCCAGTCGCATCAATAAAGCGTTCCAGGCTATCGATGGTATTGGTATCAGTACCCGGTGGGCAGAGCGCTGCCGACAGGACACTGGCGCGTAGCAGGCAGCCTGTTTTGAGGCGATAGATGTGTTCAAGTGTTTCCGGGTCAGGTTGCTGACCTTCAGTTGCTACATCCATTGTCTGGCCTCCGGTCATACCTTTGGAGCCACACGCCTCGGCGAGTAAGCCGATAAGTTTGGTCTGTGTGAGCGGGTATGGCCGTAATGCTGCCGATTGGGCCAGGATCTGAAATGCCAGCGGTTGCAGTGCGTCTGCCGCCAGTATCGCAGTGGCTTCATCAAAGGCGCGATGGGTCGTCGGTTGACCGCGCCGTAAATCATCGTCATCCATCGCCGGCAGATCGTCATGGACGAGAGAAAATGCATGCATCATCTCAATGGCTGCAGCGGGGGCATCAAGTAAATCAGTGGCGACGCCCAGTGCTTCACCGGTGGCGTACACCAGCAGCGGGCGAATCCGTTTGCCGCCACCCAGCACGGAATAGCGCATGGCCTTGTGTAGCCGGGTCGGTTGTAGCGTGGCTGCCGGCAGGGTAGTGTCGAGCACCCGCTCAATACGCTGCAGGTATTCAGGATGTCGTTTTTTAAAGCTCATCCGCATAGCATAATTTGTCTGCAAGCCGGGACTATAGGGAAATCCTGATACAGTTTACTTATTTACTGGTGCAAAGTTTCAGGAATTTCAACAATGAGTGAGTATATAAGTAAAATGTTCGCTGTATTCTGCCTGGAACCCGAGAGAAGAAATTGATGCGTGCATCGGCCATAGCCCATCCAAATGTCGCCCTGATCAAATACTGGGGTAAAAAAGACGCTGCGGACAACCTGCCTGCAGTCGGTTCTTTATCGCTGACGCTTGGCGCGCTAAGCACTGAAACAACAGTAGAATTTGATCCGGCGCTGACTCACGATGTGCTGGTATTAAATGGTCATGAGCAACCGCTTGAGCAGGGGCGCCTGACAGCGTGTATGGACGCGTTTCGTGCCTTTGCCGGTTGTGATGAATTTGCAGCAGTGACAACAGTTAATGATTTTCCGACCGGTGCCGGGCTGGCGTCGTCTGCATCCGGTTATGCGGCCCTTGTTACCGCCGCTTCTGCTGCGCTGGGCATGGATCATAGAGAATCCGGGTTATCACCCGGTACTGACCTGGCCGATATTGCGCGCATTGGTTCCGGGTCTGCTCCACGTTCGTTATTTGGCGGTATCGCATTGCTCAGTATCGAGGAACGCGGCACAAATTGTCGTCAGTTGGCAACTCCAGCCGAATGGCCGTTATCGGTTGTTGTTGCTGTGACGACAGAAGATAAGAAAAAAATAACCTCACGTGACGGCATGGCACAAAGTCGCCTGACTTCTCCTTTCTATGCAGCATGGATTCACGACCATGCTGATGACCTCAATGCTGGTATCCGTTGTGTCGAGGCGCGTGACTTTTTCGCCCTGGCGGCATTGGCTGAGCATAATTGCCTGAAAATGCATTCGGTGATGATGACGACGCAGCCTGCTTTACTGTATTGGTCTCCGGTGACGCTCGCCTGTATGCATAAGGTCATGTCATTGCGTGCTGATGGAGTTCCGGTATTTTTTACCGTCGATGCCGGGCCACAACTCAAGGCGGTTTGTTTGCCTGATGCACTAGCTAATGTTACAGCTGCGCTGCATGATGTTCCTGGTGTGTTGCGTATTATCGCAGGTGAACTTGGGGGGGGTGCCAGTGTTGTCAGGCGATAAATATCGACGCCGCACATTGTAATGGCTGAGGCATCAGCGCCGGGGAAAATCATGCTTGTCGGTGAATATGCCGTACTGGAGGGTGCGCCCGCAATTGTTGCAGCTATCAATGTACGGGCCCGGGCACAGGTTGTTGCGATTTCGGGTCCGGAGAGCGTTTTTTTCGATGCATTGAGTGGTCGTGCCTATTATTTTGTCATTGACGGCAGCACCGGGTTGCGCTGGGTTGGTGATCATCCTGAAGCCAACGGCACGATTCTGGAGGCAGTCATCGCTTCCTGCTGTGAACATTCGGCACTGTTTGTCGATGGTCCATCATTTCGCATCAGTATGCACACGGATGAATTTTTTACTAACGGGGGTGGTCACCGGGTAAAACTCGGCGTTGGATCAAGTGCGGCAGCGCTGGTCGCCTTTGTGGGGGCTCTCATGGCGGAGCTGAACCTTGCGCCCACAGCTGAAGAACTGCTTGCTGTTTGTCATGCGGCACATCGCCGCTTTCAGGGTGGCATTGGCAGTGGCGCTGATATCGCCACCGCTTTATACGGTGGGGTTGTTGTCGTGCGGAGTACAACGGCACCGGAAACCATTAGTGCAGCAGCTTGTGCCTGGCCGGATAATTTGTTGGCCATGCCGATCTGGAGTGGTGTCAGTGCATCAACGCCAGAATTATTGACACGTTTTAATGCCTTTAAAGCAGCAAGCCCGGATCAGCATCATCACCATCTTCGCCGTTTGAAGACATTATCCGAGCAGGCCTGTACAGTCTGGTCGGAACAGTCAATCAGCGATATTCTGGATACGCTGACAAGTTACGATGAAGCGCTGTGCAGCTTCGATGCTGAGGCTGGAATTGGCATTTGCATCGAGCCACATGCCCGGATTCGGCAACTGGTTGAAAAGCATGGAGCGGTTTACAAGACATCCGGAGCGGGTGGCGGTGATTTTGGCCTTGCGCTGTCAGACTCAAACAAGGCGCTGGATGCGATACGAACCGACTGTCTTGAGGCTGGGTTCGAGGTGCTGGACAGAATATTTGCGGTCGAGGGCCTTACGGTGTCTTGAAGCGGTTTGAATTCGTTACTGGATATACAGATAGTATTCAATGCCTGCGTCCTGAAAAGCTGCATTGCGTTCAGAGCCAACCCGGTCGATGATAAACTCGGCCTTTGGCGAATAACTCAGTTCACTCGGCGCCGAACTCTCGTGCAGAGCAAGGTACTGGTCATGTGACAGGTCGATGCAGGGTTCCATCACTGCATCAAAATTGATTTTCGATACGGCATGTTGCCACCCCGCTACGACATGCATCGGAATCGCATCCGCTGCATCACCGCTGCCATAGCCGATCAACAGGATTTCCTGGTCGGCGAGCTCAATGTTCTGTGCGTGCGCGTCTTCAAGGCCGGCAGCCAGCCAGGCTGGTAATGCAGCGGTATAAAGGTTACCGAGTTCGAGTATCCGATTTGCACCAAGCGAAATTTTTGCGCGGATGTCGCGGGCAAAAGTTTCCATGTGCCTGCTGGCGCGCAATGCTTTTTGACAGAGGGGAAAGACTTCCTCGCTGATTCGTTCAGGGACTGTAAAATTAACGAAATTCGGTGCCGAGTTGATTTCCTGCAGAAGCACTTCGGGTGAAACATCGGCTACTGTGCAGATTTCCACCAGTTGTTGGTGATCAGAATCGTCACCCGTTGCCAGTGCAAACAAATAGGCCATGCTGAGGCCGGTTTCGGGCATGCGCTGGTATGGACGATGCATGAAGATAGCTGCGGGAGAACGCAGGTGATCGATAGGTTTGCCGCCACGCTTACGGCTCATGTCTGCGAGAGCCTGCTGCATCTCATCGACATAACAGTTGGTCGAGTACTTCCCGTTGAAGACCGGGATCTCGACAAATTCGGGGCTGGCCTCGGTGCCGTTACGGTTGATCAGGGGCTTGCGAAAATCAACGCTACGATACTCTGAAGCCGTGCCGGCTTGCTGCAGGTCGATTGTTGCAATGCTCGGATTGCAGTTCAGCAGCATTGCCGTAGCGCCTGCGCCCTGAGTTGGCTCACCGCTGCTGCCGCGCTCATACAGGGCCTTGTCAGCGCATACGATGATTGCGAGTGAGTCCCTGCCATCGGTGCTGAGGAACCGCAAGGCGTTTTTCAGGCCATAGATACCGCCGAGACAGGCATGTTTGAACTCCGGTACCTCGCAGTTACGTGACAACGGCGGCAGCCCCAGTCCCTTAAGCGCAGTATCAACCATGCCCTTGACGATAATCGCACCGGCCGAGTTATCGGTACTTGATTCAGTGCCGAGTCCCAGGTAACCCACCCTGCCGGGATCGATATCATTTTGCTGGATAAGTCGGAGTACCGCATTGGCGGCCATCGTGTATATGCTCTGACGGGGGCCGAGCAGACGAAATCCGGTGCCGACGACCTGGCTGATCTTGTTCCAGTCTGCTCCGGTCCATTCGCACCAGCGCTGCAAGTCCACCCGGTAGGGTGGCAGGTAGAGCGCAATACCGCTGAGGCCTGTTGTGATTGTCGTCATATAGCGTATTTCAGAATGGCTTACCAATTCCTGACCATAACTGATGGTCGGGGCTTGATGACCTGAATCAAGGCAGGTCCAATGTCTATTCTACCGTTATTGTGACGATATCCGACATTATGGGTGGTTCATGCGGTATATGGCTGCCGTCACCGAGTACGAGCTGCATTGTGTGCTGGCCTGCTTCGAGCTCGATTGTCGTTTCTGTCTGTCCCTTGCCGAAGTGCAGGTGGCCTGCATCGCTTGGGATCGGCTGGTCAGGATTCTCGAGTCCGCTATCGACCAGCAAATGATGGTGGCCCGAATTGTCAGCGAACTGGCCGGCTGGAGTCACCGTCATCCCGCTGATGCCGAATTTGACGGTGGCCGGCGAACTGATGGTCGAGCCGTTGATCGGACTGATAATGAATACAGTCGCTCCCGGCGCTGAGCTTGAGCGTGCTACGGTGTTGGACGCTGAATCGTTATTTGCAGTAGAGTTACCCGGGCTCGAATCACCGCCGCCACAGCCGGTCAACAACAAGAATAGTATGGAAATCAGGATACTTGTGGGTCGGGCTGTCATTTCTTGTTCTCCATTGGGGTACAGTCTGGAAGCTTAACCGACCCTGCACGGAGTGGCATGAACCAGCGGTTCCACCAGCCCACGTTCCAAAGTCCCGCCGGTTCAGGTGGCACGGGCGCTCAGTTCCTCGGCAGCAAAATCATCGACTTCAATCAGTGCCATGATCTGTTCATCAAGGGCCTTGAGTTGTGTGGCTTCATCAGCGGTCAGAACTCCCTCGCTTTCAGCCTGTTTGATCAGCTCAAATGGATCATCGGCCTTAATGACCCCGGCACGCCGGGCATCGCGAACCTTGTTTTCGAGTGGTGTCGCAGCTTCGGTGGCCTCAAGCGCCTCCTGCAACAGGCCGATCGGGTTGCCCGGCTCGGCCGTCGAATAAATGCCGGCACACAGTCGCTCGCGTGATTCTGTCGGGTAGGTGATGAGGTCGACAATTTTCTGTGACAGGCTATCGGCCGGGGCTGAGTACATGCGCCCGCGAGGAAAAATCAGTATCCGCAGGCCGGCCGCGATGAAACGATTCGGAAAATTGCGCAGAAAGCCATGTAGCTGTTCCTGCGCCTGGTACATCAGGCTGCGGCAGGCCCATTCGACCAGCGGCAGATCCTCTTCAGGGCACCCCTGATTTTCGTAATGTTTCAGTACCATGCTGGCCATGTACATGGAGCTGAATACGTCGCCGAGTCGCGCTGACAGGCTTTCACGACGTTTCAGTTCTCCGCCCAGATGCAGCATGGCGATGTCGGATGCCAGCGCGAACGCAGCGCTGTATCGGTTGATGTGCTGATAGTAGCGTGCCAGCGATCCGGATTGTGGTGTCAGACTGAGCTTTGCGTGGGTCAGGGCAAGTACGAACGAGCGTGCCGCATTACTGAAGGCATAGCCAATGTGCCCGAATAAAGCCTGATCGAAATCAGTCAGTCCCTGTTCGAGGTTTTCATTGCCGGCGGCTTCCATTTCTTTAAGAACGAATGGATGGCAGCGAATTGCCCCCTGACCATAAATGATGAGGCTACGGGTCAGAATATTTGCGCCCTCAACCGTGATTGCGATCGGGACTGCCTGATAGGCCCGGCCGAGATAATTTTTCGGACCGAGGATGATGCCCTTGCCGCCCTGCACGTCCATCGCATCGTTGGCGATCATTCGGCCGATCTCGGTGCAGTGATACTTCAGTATCGCTGAAGGTACGGCAGGTTTCTCACCGCGACCGATGGCGGCACACGTCACCGAGACAGCTGCAGTAATCATATAAGTACGTGCAGCCATACGTGCGAGTACTTCGCTGACCCCTTCAAAGCGGCAAAGCGGTAAATTAAATTGTTTGCGGATGCGAGTATAGGCTCCCGAACCGTAGACT
Organism: Chromatiales bacterium; assembly: GCA_002729875.1. GTDB lineage: Bacteria > Pseudomonadota > Gammaproteobacteria > Steroidobacterales > SMWD01. The sequence goes on from PBZD01000020.1 coordinate 74,337, forward strand.
CCGGCACGCGCGCCGCCGCTCGCATTGGCCGGCAGAACGATGGAACGCCCGGCAGCAAGTTGCTCGACAAGCATGCGCCAGCCCTGACCGGCCCGCTCCGGACCGCCAATGATGCTGTCCAGTGGGACGAAAACATCCTTGCCGCGGGTAGGTCCGTTCTGGAACGGTGTATTAAGCGGGAAATGCCGGCGGCCGATTTCCACACCTTCAGTATCGGTTGGAATCAGTGCGGCGGTGATGCCGTATTCATCCTTATCACCGATCAGGTGTTCGGGGTCATACAGTTTGAATGCCAGGCCGAGCAGAGTTGCAATCGGTGCCAGCGTTATGTACCGCTTGTTCCAGTTCAGCCGGATGCCGATTATCTCTTCGCCGTTGTAGGTGCCTTTGCAGACGATACCGGTGTCGGGGATCGCTGACGCATCGGACCCGGCGCGTGGACCGGTTAGCGCAAAGCATGGAATTTCTTCGCCACTGGCAAGACCCGGCAGGTATCGGTCCTGCTGTTCCTTGGTACCATAGTGCAGTAGCAGTTCGGCCGGACCGAGGGAGTTCGGTACACCGACCGTCGAAGCAATGACCACACTGCGACTGGCCAGCTTGGCCAGTACCGAAGCGACGGCAAATGGTGAAAACTCAAGTCCGCCGTAGTCCTTTGTTATGATCATTGCGAAGAACCGGTGTTCCTTGATAAAAGCCCAAACTTCGGGGGGGATGTCAGCCAGTTCGTGCGTGATTTGCCAGTCATCACTGATCCGGCACAGTTCCTCGGTCGGACCATCAATGAATGCCTGTTCTTCCGCAGTCAGTTTGGGGGCCGCTAGCGCGGTAAGTACGCTCCAGTCCGGCTGACCGCTAAATAGTTCGCCATCCCACCAGACAGTGCCGGCTTCGAGTGCTTCGCGTTCGGTATCTGAAATCGGCGGCAGTATCTGGCGATAGATACTGAGTAGTGGGGCAGAGATTCTGTCGCGCCGAAAATCCGGCAGATTAACCATGATGAGACCGGCATAACCAAGCCACAGCAGCAGCATCCACAGCCAGTGCCCGGTGCCGAAAAGGCTGTAAGCCAGTAGCGAGAAGCCGAGTACGATTGTTGACGTGGTCAGGTCGACGCGCCGGTAGGCGAGTGCCAGCACAACCACCAGAAATGCAGCAAACCAGAGCAGAGCAAGCAGAGTTGTAGCTAACATAGTGATATCCGGTTAAAGCTTGTTTATCCCAATATAAAGAAAAACAGGAAGGAAAACGGGGTCAGGCTGCAATTTCATCCCTGAGCAACTAAAACAGAGTCCCTGACCCGTATTTTTCTATAGCAGATCAGCGATCGCGGCGCGTTCCTCGCGCAGTTCAGCTTCGGTCGCATTCATACGTTCGCGACTGAAGTCACTGATATTCAGCCCCTGGACTATTTCATACTTGCCCTGGGTGCAGCGACACGGGTACGAATAAATAATACCCGGTTCAATGCCATAGCTGCCGTCAGCCGGGATCGCCATGCTGACCCAGTCGTCGCCCGGTGTGCCGAGTGCCCAGTCGCGCATATGGTCGATGGCTGAGGAGGCTGCCGAGGCTGCGCTGGACAGGCCGCGAGCCTTGATGATAGCTGCACCGCGTTGCTGTACGGTGGGAATAAATTCATCGGCAACCCATTGTTCATCAACGAGGTCTGGAGCTTCGCGGTCGCCGATCGTCACCTGGCTGATATCCGGATATTGGGTGGCTGAGTGGTTGCCCCAGATCGTCATGTACTTTATTTGATTGACGTGACAATCGGTTTTTCCCGCCAATTGGGCCAGTGCACGATTGTGATCCAGCCGCATCATTGCTGTGAAGTTTGCCGGGTTAAGATCCGGTGCATTTTGCTGTGCAATCAGAGCATTTGTATTGGCCGGGTTGCCGACGACGAGTACCTTGACGTCACGGCTTGCATATTCATTCATCGATTTACCCTGAACCGAGAAAATGGCCGCATTACCTTTCAGCAGGTCGGAACGTTCCATGCCAGGACCCCGGGGTTTGGCTCCAACCAGCAGGGCATAATCGGTCTGCTTGAAAGCGATATCAGGTTGATCGGTAGCCACGATTCCATGCAAGGTGGGGAACGCGCAGTCTTCCAGTTCCATGGCAACGCCCCGCAAGGCATCGAGTGCCGGCGCAATTTCCAGCAGTTGTAAAATAATGGGCTGGTTGGCGCCTAATAGCTGACCGGATGCGATCCGAAAAGCAAGTTGGTAGCCAATCTGACCGGCGGCACCGGTAATCGTTACTCTGGTGGGTTTTGTCATTACTTGTTCCTGTTCTTATTGAGCATGGTTCTGGCCGGTAAGGCCCGGCACGGGGGCGGAAATTTTAGCTTGAAGACGGTGGTTTGTCTAAGACGGAGAACTCTTGTGCCTGTTGGTGTCAGCCTTAATAGGAAATCATTGCAACACGTGTTGCCGGACAGGCTGCTTGAAAACAGGCCCGCTATCGTCAGGGATTGACCTTTTTAAAGGTTCTTACCTGTTCGTTGAATCTTGCGGCAACTGATTCCATGGTGTCGATAGCCGAATGGCGCTGCTGCAAGTGCAGTTCACCTTGGTTGACCGGGTGTTCATCGCTGGTTAATTCACTTTCATCGATGGGTTCGTACGCCTGTGAGCTGTAATCCTGTTCAAGGCAGTTGATATAGACCTCCATTTCAGCCATATATTCCTTTATGAAAGTCTGACTGTCGCGCATCTCCTCATAAGTTGACGCTGCACCGTCCGGTATGATGGCCTCATCAGGATATTCACATTCTGCCTGTAGCCCGGACGCCGCGGTCGCGGCCAGGCAGGTAATCCATAGTTGGCTGATTCTGAGCATGAGTCGTCGCCCTCAGGCAGTTAGATGGTTAACACACGGGTCGCCAGATATTTGCTATCAGCACCTGGGATGCGGACGTGAAACGCCTCACCACACTTTTTATGTCGTGATTATGCCCCAGCTATAAACAGATTTGCCAACGATTGCCGTGATGGCCTGTAAGAATTGACAGTTCCAAGTCAAAAGGCGCCTGAAAATGTGATAGAACCGGCCTTGGACTCACTATAAAATTGCTTGCCTGATTGAACTGGATTTGCCCGGTGATGCCTGACTCTGCGTTAAAATAGGCCATGTTCGTAGTTGCCTTGCGGATGCTAAAGGGCTCGGTCTCCCGCTGGATTGACCGGCCGGCCGGCATTCTGTTTTGCTAAATTCATTCACTCCGCCGTGTTTGTTACGAGGCAGGCATATTCAGTCTGTCCTCAGTAGTATCAGCCTGCGCCGCCAACTTGTGCGTGCTGGCGCGCATAACTTTATTGCCCTGTCTCAGCCTGTAATTGTCGACTGTGGTGCTGGCGTACAATTGCTTTGCCAGCATACGCCGCCGCGGTCGGAGCGGATGCGACGTGTCGCCGTGATTATTCATGGCTGGGAAGGAAGCGCCGACTCAACCTATCTGTTGTCATCTGCTGACAAGTTATGGAAAGAGGGTTATCGCATTGTGCGAGTCAATCTACGTGATCACGGTAATTCGCATCACTTGAATGAAGACATGTTTCACTCATGCCGTCTTGATGAGGTCATTGGTGCTGTGCGTTGGGTTCAGCAGGTTTTTACCGACGAGCAACTTTATCTGTGCGGTTTTTCGCTGGGGGGAAATTTTGCTTTACGAATTACTGCGCGGGCAGCTGCCGAAGACCTTAGTATTGGCGGGGTTGTTGCCGTTTGCCCGGTACTTGATCCTGCGTGCACGCTGGCAGCGTTAGATAATGGGGCATTTATCTATCGTTATTATTTTCTGAAAAAATGGCGTGCATCACTGGAGAAAAAGAAAGCAGCATTTCCTCTCCGCTATGATTTTGCACACCTCAAACGTTTCAACACTTTGACGGAAATGACGGATTATTTCGTCAGGCATTACACCGAGTACACAAGTTTACAAAGCTATCTGCAGGGTTATGCCTTAACTGGTAACCGGTTGCTGGATCTGCAAACTCCGGCACATATACTGCTTGCGGAAGACGATCCGGTTATTCCTGTTGCAGATATCAGCAAGGTTGAGGCTTCAGATTATTTGCAGGTAGTGCAAAGCCGTTACGGCGGCCACGGTGGTTTCATCAATGGTTACGATCTTCATAGCTGGGTTGATGACTATATAGTCGACTCGTTTGCTGGCAGCGATACCTGCAGTTGAAGATCTGGCACAGTACGATGAATTATTTCATGCGTGTATCAGCCTGTTTTCTGGCATTATAAATTTCTGGTTTGATGCGCTGGTCATTGTTTGCTGCATGCAGGTTATTCATTCTGAATATCAGATTAACAGTGCGTAATCCAATTGGTCAGGCGGGGTATTTAGTCGGTAGACTTTCTTTTTACAGTATTCCGGGAAACGATTCGTGACAGATTTATTGGCGACACGCCTGCAAAAACTTGAGACACAGCAAAAGGGGGGGCTGTTTGAGGGTGCCCGGATCGGTATTGAAAAGGAATGCCTGCGGGTCTCTACCGATGGCAGGGTAGCTGGTACGCCACACCCCGTGGCGCTTGGATCAGCGCTTGAACACCGTTTTATCACGACTGATTATTCGGAGGCCTTGCTGGAATTTGTAACCCCCCCGGTGAGTGCATCCTGGCAGGCTACCCAGTTATTGTGCGACCTGCACCAGTATACGTATACGGCAATTGGTGATGAAATCCTGTGGCCGATGAGTATGCCGTGCCGGATTGAATCAGATGCTGACATACCGATCGCCTGCTATGGCAGTTCCAATGTCGGCAGGATGAAAACCGTATATCGGAACGGTCTAGGATATCGTTACGGACGCCGGATGCAGGCAATTGCCGGTATTCATTTTAATTTTTCACCGCCGGATGCCTTCTGGCCCCTGTTTCAGGAGCTGGAAGCTTCCCATGCCGATCTTCTGCAGTTTCGATCAGCTGCATATATGGCGTTGGTTCGTAACATCAGACGGTTCGGCTGGCTGTTGTTATATCTTTATGGGGCTTCGCCGGCTGTGGTAAAGCCATTTTCTGATATGAATAATGCCGGTCTTGAAGAACGTGATCCGGATACCCTGTATGGACCTTACGCAACATCGTTGCGGATGAGTGATATTGGCTATCAGCATTCGAACCAGTCGGAAATTTATGTATCGGCTAACAGCCTCGACGAATACATTAATGACCTGACCCGTGTGGTTAATACGTCCTGTAAAGATTATGAGCAGATCGGCACCAGGGATGGCGATGAGTATCGCCAACTGAACACCAGTATTCTGCAAATTGAAAATGAGTATTACGGTACGATTCGCCCGAAGCAAGTTGCTCGCAGCGGGGAACGACCGACCAGTGCGCTACGGCGGGGCGGTGTGGAATACGTCGAGTTGCGTGCCCTTGATATTAGTCCTTTCGATCCGGTTGGCATTAATCAGCAGCAGATCCGTTTTTTGAAAGCCTTTCTCGTTTACTGTTTGTTGGAGGATAGCCCGCCGATCGAGGCAGAGGAACTTCGCGCTAACACAGACAATCAGGCAGCGGTGGCGTTGCAGGGCCGGCGTCCGGGGTTGCAACTGCAGCACACTGACGGCCCGGTTGAGCAGACCGATTGGGCACAACAAATCTGTTCCCGAATTCTTTGCGTTGCCGAGTACATGGATCCACAGCGGTCTGGCGGGATCGTTGCTGCTGTCGAGGAACAGATGCGGGTGATCGATGATCCGTCATTGACACCGTCAGCAAAGTTGATTGCCGAACTGGAAGAAACCGGTTGCTCTTTTCTCGATTATACGATGAGGATCGGTCGTGATTTTGCTGAATATTTTCGCAACATGGATCCGCAACTGAACTCAAGCTGGGGGATGCTCGTCGATGAGAGTCAAGAATCACTCGAGCGTCAGGCTGCAATTGAAGCAGCTGATACGTTGAGCTTTGATCAATACGTTGCGAAGTGGAACGAATGAATGTCAGGACAGCGCGGCTTTGGCGAGGTCTTTAAAATCAATACTCTTATCCGCCAGGATTTCCGGTTCCAGCCGTGCTCCGTTGGCGATAAGTTTTTTCGACAGCATGAATTCCCGTGCACTATTTACAGCATCGACGGCAATTAACAAATCTTCTTGCATGTAAAATGCCGCGAAAGACCGCTCGGCGAAGTCGCCGCGAATGATGACCTCGTCGTGTTCACCGGAAAGCCCGACAATTTGCAGTTTCAGATCGTATTGATCAGACCAGAACCAGGGTATCTGATTATAGGTCCTGAGCTTGCCACATAATGTCGCAGCTGCAGTCTTGGCCTGTTCCTGGGCATTGTGAACGGATTCCAGCCGCAATCTTTTGTTGAGCAACTGGTTGGGGTGATTCGTACAATCGCCGATGGCCATGATATTGGGGTCACTGGTTCGGCAGAATTCATCGACGAGAATACCGTTTTCGCACTCAATGCCGGCCTGTTCGGCAATGTCGACGGTTGGCAGAATGCCAATCCCGGCAATAATCAGGTCGGCCGGCAGTTCCATGCCGTCGGCGCCGCGCAGCGCCTCGACCTTGCCATTGCCCAGAATTTCGGCATTCGGATCACGGCCGCACAAAATCTTAACGCCGGCGTCACGGTGTACCTGGTCAAAGAATGCCGAGACCTCGGGAGCCAGTGCGCGGGCCATGATGCGATCAGCTGTTTCCACAACCGTGGTGTCGAGGCCGTGAGTGACGGCAACAGCGGCGGTTTCCATGCCGATATAGCCGGCGCCGATGATAACGAGCCTGGCACCGGGCTTGAAGCGGTCCTGAATCTTATGCACATCCTCGATGGCCCGCAGGTAGTGAATCCCTTCAAGATCGTGGCCCGGGATCTGTAATTTACGCACATGGCTGCCGGTGGCCAGCACGAGCCGATCATAGCTTTCCTGCTGTCCGTTACTGAGGACAACCAGCTGGTCTTTGCGATTTATTTCTTCGACCCGGGTGGACAGGCGTATGTCGATGTCATGTTCGGCATAAAATTTATTGTGCCTAACATACATGCGTTCCAGTTCCAGTTCACCGGACAGGTATTTCTTTGATAACGGCGGCCGTTGGTAAGGCAGGTAGGGTTCTTCACCTACCATGATGATGCGCCCGGAAAAGCCGCCTTGACGTAAGGATACAACTGCTTGCCCTGCTGCGTGACCGGCGCCGGCGATAACAATTGAGTTAGGCATGCAAAAATCTCAGTTATTTTGATTTGTGTGTAACTAATCGTTTACACATTATACTCACCGATTACAGGTACCAGATACCTTTTCTCAGTGACACGATTAACAGACAGGAAATTTTAGACATGGTCAAGGCAGTTATGCTCGATCAGTTCGGCGGCCCGGAGGTTTTGCAATGGCGCGACATCGAGTTGCCCGAACTTACGCCGGGTTTGGTGAGGGTTCGTCACACAGCCGTCGGGCTGAATTTTATCGATACTTATCACCGGGAAGGTTTGTATCCGCTTGAACTGCCAGCCGGGCTTGGCACAGAGGCGGCCGGTATCGTCGAGGCGGTCGCCGATGATGTCGATACCGTTGCGGTTGGAGATCGTGTGGCCTTTGTCGGCGTTCCGCCAGGTACCTATTGCGAGCAACGCAACTATGCTGCCGAACGACTGATGCAACTTCCGGATGCTGTTTCTTCCGAGATGGCGGCCGCCGCTATGCTCAAGGGGTTGACGGCCTGGTACCTCGTGAGGCGTAGTTACCCGGTGCAGGCCGGCGATACGGTTTTACTGTACGCGGCGGCGGGCGGTGTTGGTTTAATCGCGGGTCAGTGGGCCGCCGGACTTGGTGCGCGGGTGATCGGTGTCGTCAGTACCGAGCAGAAGGCCGAACTCGCACGGGCGAACGGTTGCGCCGAGATCGTTCGGGCCGACGATCCTGCATTCGTTGACACGGTTCGTGACCTGACCGGCGGTACCGGCGTTGCAGCCGTTTATGATTCGATCGGCAAGGACACATTCTTTCAGTCACTCGACTGCCTGCGCACCCATGGCACGATGGTTACGTACGGTAACGCCTCAGGCGCTGTAGAACCGTTTTCACCGCTTGAACTGGCGCGCCGCGGCTCGTTATTCGTGACCCGCCCCGTGCTGTTCGACTTTCTGCGTGAACGTGACGATCTGTTGGCGGCGGCCGGTGAATTGTTTGCTGTTATAGAGAGCGGAATGGTCGAGATCTATGTGAATCAGACCTATCCACTGCAGGATGCTGCGCAGGCGCACCGTGATTTAGAAGCGCGCAAGACTACCGGTTCGACGGTATTGATGCCTTGATGGCACCCTCCTGTTGGCCGTCCATCCGGGCTAATCGTCAGGGCTGGATGGGTACTAACGGCCAGAAAATTGGTAGCAACAGCATGACAGCAACGAAAATGACGAGTGTCAGTGGTACACCGAGCTTGATGTAGTCGGCGAAGCGGTAGCCACCCGGACCCATAACAAGAATATTTGCCGGATGTGAGATCGGGCTGGTGAAACTGGCTGAGGCGGCCATTGCAATGGCCATCATCGCCGTTTGCGGCATGATGCCCATCTCGGTGCATGCCGACAGGACGATTGGCGACATCAGCACCACCAGCGCCGCTGTCGGAATAATCATTGTGCCCAATGCCGTGATGGCGTAGAGACCCATGATGACCGGCCACGGTCCGAACTCACCGAGGCTGGCCATGACCTTGGTAGCAAGAAATTCAGCGGTACCGGTTTCCTGCATGGCGATGCCGAGCGGCAGCATGCCGGCAATCAGAAATACGGCGCGCCAGTCGATCGCGCGGTAGGCCTGTTCCATGTTCAGGCAACCGCTTAAGACCATCAGTGAGGCGCCCAGAATTGCAGCGACCGAAATCGGTAACCATCCGATCAGTACGGCCGTGATGACGCCGAGCATGATCAGGCTTGCCAGCGGTGCGCGGCGGGTATCCGCGCTCGGCACGCTAACTGGCGTCAGGACCAGAAAGTCGGGGTCATCGTTTAGCAGTGATAGCTTATTGCGTGGACCGATGAACAACAGTGCATCGCCATGCAATAGCTGCTGTTTGTCCAGATCCGAATGAAGGGCGTTGCCAGAACGCCAGATGGCGATCAGTTCAAGACCATATTTTTCCCGGAAATTTACGTCGGAAGTGTTTTCGCCGGCGAGTTTTGACTGTGGCGCGAGCGTCGTTTCGAGGGTGGCCAACCGGTCGGATTCATAAATATTGGAGCTTAACGAGGATTTCTGCTGAACCGTTAGTTCTTGCAGGCCGACCAGCACATCGAGATCTTCCGCTCGTCCCTGCAGCAACAGGAGATCGCCACCGAGTATCACCTCATCTGGTTCGGGCATGAATTTCAGGGCATCCTCGCGGATTGTTCCCAGTAGCCGAAAGTCGAATGCGTCGCCGATGCGGCTCTTGGCAAGGGTTGAACCGCCGAGTTTCGAGTCGCGCGGTACGCGAACGATGAAGATTCGTTCCTGGAGTCGATAGTTATCGGTCAGATCTTGCTCGGTTGCGATGCGAGTTGCGGAAAATTCCTGGTTACCTTCAAGATCGTCGAGAATGTTTTCACCACCCTGCAGCAGCAACTTGTCGCCGCTACGAATGGGCACATAGGCCAGGTTGTCGCGACGAATCAGATCGTCACGTTTGATTGCCAGTACGTTGGCACCAAAGCGGCGGCGGAATTCCGTGTGGTGTAGCAGATCCTTGACGAGAGAGGAATTTTTGGCAATCGTGGCTTCAACAAGCTGTACCTGTCCGGATAGCAGTGTTTGCAGCAACGGCGCCTCGCGTTCGATGATGAGATCACTCCACTGGCGCATCTCATTGAAACGATCAAGTCGCCCCTGGATCATTAATTGATCGCCGCTTTCCAGGATTGTCTGACGTGACGGCAAGGCAATCACCTGGTTGCGCCGTTCAATCATCATAACGATGAGGCCAGCCGCAGAACTGATGCGACTTTCAGCCAGCGTTTTGCCAACCAGTACCGAGTCATACGGTACTGTCGTAGCGAAGGTGCGTTCCTGCAGGCTATATTGCGAACGCAGGGTGCGTTGACTGCGTTTGGCAGATGCGCCTGCCGGGTCAACCTTGGGCAGCATCAGGCGTCCGATAAGGCAAACAAACACAACACCGGTCAGCATGGCGCCCGTGCCAACAGGGGTGAAATCAAACAGCGTAAAGGGTATTTCGCCACCCTGCGCGAGCGCCCCGGCGATCAGCAGGTTCGGTGGTGTGCCAATCAGCGTTGTCAGGCCGCCGAGCAGGCAACCGTATGCGAGCGGCATTAGTAATCGGGACGGAGGTATCTCGGTACGCCGGGCAATATCGATGACAACCGGCAGCATCAGGGCCGCGACCCCAATATTGTTCATGAATGCCGACAGCCCGCCCGAGATAACCATGATCCAGAATATCAGCGGAATCTCTTTGCGCCCGGCAACTCTCATGACCTGGCGGCCCAGAATGTCGGCAATGCCGGTGCGGGTCAGCCCTTCGCTCAGGATGAACATGGCCCAGACCGTAATAACGGCCGCGTTGCTGAATCCCGAGATTGCCTCATTGGGGGTGACGACACCGGCCACCGTCAGTGCGCACAGGACCAGCAGAGCAACAAGGTCCATGCGCAGCGCTTCGCTGATAAACAGGATCAGCGCAATGATCAGGATGATCAGGACGGTAGCTATTTCAAAGTTCACTGAGTGCTCCGGTCAGTTGCGTACTGTTGGTGTCTGGCGTGGCCAATCTTAACAAGGAAAATCAGTTTCAGACTCATTGCCGGCCTGACAATTTGTGCGTTTGCTCATGTTGAGCCGGCATTTCCATACCCGCCGCCACCCGGTGTTTCAATGATTAAAGTGTCACCGGTTTCCAACTGCAGTTCGCTGGTCGAACTCACGGCTTCAGTGTGCCCGTCTTGCCGTAGGATGTAGTTGCGTCCGGTTTTGCCCGAGGTTCCGCCCTGCAGGCCAAAGGGGCCGATCCGGCGATTGTTCGACAGAATAGCGGCCTGCATCGGAGCCCTGAATTCTATGCTGCGCACAACTCCGTTACCGCCCCGGTAAAGGCCGTTACCGCCGCTGTTGCGGCGAATCGAGAACTCACGGATTAGCACCGGGAAACGTGCTTCCAGTACCTCGGGATCCGTCATGCGCGAGTTGGTCATCTGTGTGTGTACCGCGTCAGTGCCGTCAAAGCCCGGTCCGGCCCCGGATCCTCCGCAGATAGTTTCGTAATATTGCAGCTGATCGTTACCAAAGGTCAGGTTGTTCATCGTGCTTTGTGCTCCGGCCATTATGCCGAGTGCGCCATATAACGCATTGGTAATACATTGTGATGTCTCGACATTGCCGGCGACAACGGCGGCCGGATAATCCGGGTTTAGCAGGCATCCATCCGGGATGATGAGTCGAATCGGTTCCATGCAGCCTGCATTCAGCGGAATGCGTTCGGCGATTAATGTGCGAAATACATACAATACGGCGGCACGTGTTACCGCAATCGGAGCATTGAAGTTAGTGTCGCTCTGTGCAGAGGTACCGCTGAAGTCGACGCAAACTTCCCGCTTGTCATGATTTACGCTGACACGAACACGAATGAGCATGCCATTATCCAGTTCCAGCGCATGTTCTCCATCACCGATGCGATCGATGACCTCACGTACGGATGCTGCGGCATTTGCACGGACGTGCTGCATGTACGCGCGAACCGTATCGTGACCAAAGTGTTCGATCATCGTGCGTAGTTCCCGGATACCTTTTTCATTTGCGGCAATCTGTGCGCGCAGATCCGCCACATTCTGGTCGGGATTCCTGGCCTTAAAGGGCCCGCTGGTTAGTGCTGTGCGCAGCGCCGCTGCGCGGAAACCATTGGTATCGACGATCTGAAAGTTGTCGAATACGATGCCTTCATCGTGAATCGTATGGCTGTAGGGTGGCATCGAGCCGGGGGTTAAACCACCGATATCGGCGTGGTGTGCGCGGCAGGCAACGACAAATTCTATTGTCGTTCCCGCTGTATCAAGCAGCGGTGTAACCACCGTGATATCAGGCAGGTGGGAGCCCCCGTTATACGGTGTGTTGAGCATGAAAACATCACCGGGACGGATCTTGCCGGCGTTGCCGTCGAGCACCGCTACGACACTGTCACCCATTGAGCCAAGATGTACCGGCATATGTGGTGCATTTGCGATCAGTCGGCCGCGGCTATCGAAAAGTGCACATGAGAAGTCGAGTCGCTCCTTGATATTGACCGAGTGTGCCGTGTTTTCCAGTACAGCACCCATTTGCTCGGCAATGTTCATGAAGTGACTGTTGAAGACCTCGAGCAATATCGGGTCGGCTTGCTTGCCTGGTAAGCGTTCTGTTCCGGCTTGCCGTTCATGGGTCAGGCGCAGTTGCCCATCGTTATCGACGACAAGTTGCCAGTCCGGTTCGATGATAATGGTCGTGGTGTCTTCGATGATGATCGCCGGGCCTGCAACCTGATCGCCGGTCTGCAGGTCTACGCGGCGATGCAGGCTGGCGTTATGCCAGTCTTTGCGGCAGTAAAGCCGGGAGATTTCTTTAGGGTGTGTTGGTGTTTCGGGTGGCTTGAATATACCGGGTTCCCTGTCAATATCGGTTTGCCGGCCGCTGGCTTCGACACGGAAGGATTCGATATGCAGTGAATCACTGGCATGACTGGTGCCGCTATGGCTGAAACCGAATCGTTGCTGATGCAGGTCGGCGAAAGCGGTCTCGATGCAGATCCGATTATTCCACTCGACCGGTAATGATGCGTCAGAGCCGGTCGTGCATACAGAGAGGATCCGCCGCACGCTGATAAATTCCTCGCCACAGCCCTGATCCAGTAATTCTTTACGGCAGTCGGCAGCGGCGGCCGCGATAATCGGCTCGAGAGTTCTGAGTACTTCATCATCAAGGTGCCGGTTGACGGTCTGTTGACGATAGGCACGCAGAGGTGCCGTACCGATACCAAATGCCGACATTACGCCGGCCAGCGGGTGAATCAGGATTGTGCCAATGCCGAGTTCTTCGGCAACTCGGCAGGCATGCTGACCGCCGGCACCACCGAAACAGCTTAGTGCAAATTCCTGCGGATCGTAACCGCGTCGGATCGAGATATGTTTGATGGCGTTGGCCATGTTATTGACTGCGACACGCACGAAGCCTTCGGCGACGGCCTCGGGAGTCAGTTGGTGTTTTGTCTGCTGCGATATCTGTTCCGCAAGAGCGTTAAATTCTCGCGCCACATGTGCGGCATCTAACGGCTGGTTACCATCGGTACCGAAGGAATGCGGAAAATGTGCGGGAAGTATTCGCCCCAGCAGGATATTTGCATCGGTTACAGTCAGGGGTCCGCCGTTCCGGTATGCGGCCGGTCCCGGGGTAGCACCTGCAGACTCTGGCCCAACCTGAAATCTTCCCGAGGCAAATTTCAGTATCGAGCCACCGCCGGCTGCAACCGTGTGAATACGAATCATGGGTGCGCGCAGCCGGATTCCGGCGACTTGATTGTCTGTGATGTATTCAAAATCACCGGTAAACAGTGAGACATCCGTCGAGGTGCCGCCCATGTCGAAACCAATCAGCCGGTGACCGGCGGCCTGGGCTGATGCGGTAACCATACCGACAACACCACCGGCCGGACCTGACAGCACACTGTCTTTGCCGCGAAACCGGCGTTCATCAACGAGACCGCCGTTGCTTTGCATAAAAAGGAGTCGTTGCGTCGCTATCCCGGCATCACCGAGTGATGTCTTGAGGCTTGCAATGTAACGGCTGAGCACCGGTGACAGGTAAGCATCGGCAACCGTCGTGTCACCACGGCCCACAAGTTTCCGTAGCGGGCTGACCTCATGCGATAGAGAGACATGCCGAAACCCGATTTGAGCAGCCAGTTTGC
>PBZD01000021.1 GCA_002729875.1 Chromatiales bacterium
ATGCCAAGTGTCAGTTGTGTCATGTCGTTGGATCCTATCGACATGCCATCAAAGTGTTCAAGGTATTGCTCGGCGAGTAAAGCGTTGGTCGGCAATTCACACATCATGATCAGCTTCAGGTCATTTTCTCCGCGCTTCAGGCCATGACTCGCCAAAAGTTCGACAACAGTTACTGCTTCACTTACGCTACGCACAAACGGCACCATGACCTGAACATTGGTCAGCCCCATTTCATCACGAACACGTTTGAGGGCCCGGCATTCCATTGCGAAGCACTCACTGAATGATTCAGCCCGGTAACGTGATGCGCCACGGAAGCCGAGCATGGGGTTTTCTTCCTGAGGCTCATATTGCTGGCCACCGATCAGGTTGGCATATTCATTCGACTTGAAATCTGACAGACGTACGATTACCGGCAATGGGGAGAAAGCGGCCGCTATGCTGCTAATGCCCTCACTGAGTCTGCTGATGAAAAAATCAACCGGGCTGTCGTAGCCGGCCATTTGTTCGTGGATTATATTTTTTAGGTCGGGACGTAATTCATCAAACTCAAGCAGTGCTTTTGGGTGTACGCCGATCATGCGATTGATAATAAATTCCAGCCGGGCAAGACCGACACCATGGTTGGGGATGTTGGCAAAATCGAAGGCACGATCCGGATTGCCGACATTCATCATAATTTTGACCGGGACATCTGGAAGTTTATTGACCTCGATTTGCTGCTGCTCGTAATCGAGTTGACCCTCGTAGATATATCCTTCATCACCTTCAGCGCATGAGACGGTGACGATATCCCCTCCAATGAGTAATTCGGTGGCATTGCCGCAACCGACAACAGCCGGGACGCCCAGTTCACGGGCAATGATTGCGGCATGACAGGTACGCCCTCCGCGGTTGGTGATAATGGCTGCAGCACGTTTCATGACCGGTTCCCAATCCGGGTCGGTCATATCCGCAACCAGCACGTCCCCGGGCTGGACGCGGTTCATCTCTTCAGGGTTGCGGATGATTTTCACCGGACCGCTGCCGATTAGCTGTCCGATGCTGCGTCCCCGCGCCAGGATCTGTGAATGTTTTTTTAATGTAAAGCGCTGAATGACTTGGCTGGCGCGACTCTTGACTGTCTCAGGCCGAGCCTGAAGTAAATATATCTGACCATCCTGACCATCCTTGCCCCACTCGATATCCATCGCACGACCGTAGTGATCCTCGACGATCAGGGCATAGCGTGCCAGTGTCTCTGTCTCTGCATCAGTCAGTGAAAAACATGCCGAATCATCCGGATCGACATCGATAGTCTGTACGGTCTTGCCCGGGGCGTTCCCATCGGCAAAAATCATTTTGACAGCCTTGTTGCCAAGGTTTTTTCGCAGTACAGAGCGCTTGTTGGCACGCAGAGCCGGTTTGTAGACGTAAAACTCATCCGGATTAACAGCGCCTTGTACGATGGTTTCACCAAGGCCATAAGAAGCTGTGATCAGTACGACATCGCGGAATCCAGATTCAGTGTCGAGGGTAAACATGACGCCACTGCAGGCCAGATCGCTGCGTACCATTTGCTGAACACCGACTGCCAGTGCGACATCATCGTGCGAGTAACCATGATGTACGCGATAGGCAATTGCTCTGTCATTATACAGTGATGCAAATACATCGTGAATTGCAACAGTAAGTTGCTCAATGCCACGGATATTAAGAAAGGTTTCCTGCTGGCCTGCAAACGATGCATCCGGGAGATCCTCAGCAGTTGCCGAAGAGCGTACCGCGACCGATAATTCACCGGTATGCGCTGAGACCATTTGCCGCCAGGCCTCGGCGATGTCGGTCATGAGCTTTTCAGGCAGGGGTGTTGCCCGGATCCATGCGCGTATGGTCTTGCCGGTGGTAACCAGTTGCTCGATATCATCCACATCAAGGGAGGTCAGAGTCGTGCTGATTCGCTGCCGGAGCGTTTCACCTTCACTCTGTTGCTCGAGGAAGTCGCGGTAGGCTTTAGCGGTCGTCGAAAAACCGCCCGGAACCCGGATGCCCAGGTCAGTCAGGTTGCTGATCATCTCGCCAAGGGAGGCATTTTTACCGCCGACAATTTCAATATCGTCCATCCCCAGTTCATTTAATGGGGCTATATAGACTTTTGCTTGATTTTCCAATGGGGCTCCCTTGTTTTGTCAGTAGAGAACTGGAGAATCAGTGTCCCGACATAGGTAATGTGATTGGATAAAGATTATGGCTCGTCGCACAGTATTTTTTCTTTCAGACCAAACAGGCGTGACAGCGGAAACCCTTGGTCACAGCTTGTTGACCCAATTCGACGAACATCAATTCGATCAGATTACTTTGCCATTTATTGATACTGTTGACAAGGCTGAGGCAGCCATACGGCAGATCAATGCAGTAGCAACCGAGCAGGCTGCTCGGCCGATCATATTCTCGACCATCGTACATAATGAACTGCGTCAGCGTTTTATGCATGCGTCCGGACTGTTTCTTGATTTTTTTAATACCTTTATCGGTCCGCTGGAAAAAGAGTTGAAGATGAAGTCTTTAAATCGATCCGGTCGGGCGCACGGCATGCAGGATTCTGGTGCATACGATCGTCGGATTGAGGCTACTAATTTTGCGTTAAATTATGACGATGGTGGGAAGATAAGAGGGTATGAGCGGGCCGATGTCATATTGATTGGAGTTTCCCGATCTGGGAAAACACCGACCTGCCTTTATCTGGCGATGACTTATGGCGTATTTGCGGCGAATTATCCACTTGCAGAGGATGAGCTGGAATCAGCAGATTTACCCAAAGTTTTGAAACCATACCGGGATAAGCTGTATGGGCTGACAATTGCACCGGAACGCCTGGTAAAGATTCGTAAAGAGCGGCGTGCTGCCGGTCGATATGCGAGTTCCCAGCAAGTTAGCTTTGAAATACGTGCTGCCGAAGCGATATTCAAGCGGTGGCAGATTCCGTTTGTTGATACAACCAGTTTTTCTATTGAAGAAATATCGAGTACGATTCTTAGCAAGACAAATGTTGAACGCCGCGTTCGTCCCTGACAGACCATGGAATAATAATTCAGGTACGGTTCGGCAAGAAAATCTTTGCTGATTCTATTCATTTTGTGATTACTATCACTACAGATGATGTCAAAAAAGGCTGTGATATAGTCAGGTTATGCTAATAGATAGCTACATAGTTCCTCAATGCGAATACGGCCCCGGCAGTTTCGGTGGGTTGATGGCGCTTTATGAGAGTAACTATTTACGACTCATCCAACTGTTGGGCCCACTGGAAGTTGGTCCGGCGCAAAATAATCATGAAAATTTTAACCATACCCTGGAGTTGAACTCCTGCTCAACTGATGATGAGGACCTGTTTCTGAAGGTGGAATCTTCGGTGCGCTATACACAGGTCTTGCGGCTGACATATATGTTCGATGAACCGGATGGTTGTATTGCAGATCCGGATCTGTGTATTCGGGTGTATCTGGATGCCCGGATGACAGAGGTCGTAAGTTGGGCTGCACATCATCGCCATGCAGTGTTGCGTGATTTGCATGGTCGTTTTGCGCGACCAGTAGGTCAATGCTGGAGCAGAAACATGGTGCTAAGCAAATGGCTGGATTTTCTGCTTGAAAAAGGTCATTCATTTGTACCGGTGAGCCGTAAACAGGGTATGCAAACCGCCTGAATCGGTAGCCACCACCGCTTAAAATCATTGCAGAAGTGGCTTCAGCCGTGGTTGATTAGCGCAAATACGCTAATTTTTACGGCAACCAGCACATGCAATCAAATGCCGTTTTGCCGGGAAATGTAGATTGCATCAAGGTTTGCGGCGCTACATTAGGTTAATTTCGCCACTATTCAATGCGGTCCTGAGATTTGCAGGGTTGTTTCAGAAGTTGTCAGGCGAAATTAATGGTTGGTATTGCATTACTGAGACGTGAGCAGAAAGTTGAATCCGAGGATGAGCGGCTGCTAAAGCTGTTTCAGAATCGTATCGAGTTGAAAAAAGAGTTTGCCAAACTCCGCCTTGAAGGTCAGCGACTTGAGGAGCAACTGCAGCAGCAAGAAAATGTAATGCTTCGTTCGCAGCAACAACTCGAAGAACTCGAGGGAATGTTGGTAGACCCGCTACGAGCCGCTAATGCATCCATATTTTACCAGTTACGCGGTGTCTGGAATCACTGTCAACGCAAACTGACCAGGCTTGCTGAAGAACTGTTGACGCATCAACGCAATCACGAGATGAAACTCGCTCTGGATCAGTTCAAAGTAAGCAATAAGGATATATTGGCGGTTATCGAGCAGCACGAGCAGCAGGCGTGCAGGCAAGAACATGCAGCCGGTAAAGAGCTGGAATTGCTTAAGCGCCAGTATATGCAGTCACGCGGGATCTGGAATTACTTTAAGTCCAAGGTAATTGCTAAACAAATTGAATCTGCAGATGAAGTTCACCGGGAAGCAATGAGAATTCTCAAGCAGTGTCGTGAGAAAAAAAGGGACAAAGCATCGGAGCCTTCGCCGGTTTTCGAGGAGTTGTCGATTGAAGGGCGCAGAATTATTAATCTGATGTTAATCGCAATTGCTCAGGAATTATATTTGCATTTCAGTAAACATGACGTCAGTAGTTTGGCTCGAGAGGCGTCGGTGCGCGAGGTCTCTGACGTGAACTATGGTGATGCAAACGTGTGCCGGGATATGAATATTCATATTGATGATTGTGTGCGAAGCTTGCCGTCGGGTAAGAATTTTGTCGCCAGAGCTCGCAATCGTATTGTCTATCTGCAGCGCTGCGCGGGATATCGGCAGGAAACTGACACGATCCCGGTTGCCGGTTCATTTGCCGAGATTCCGTTGGTTGTTAATGATGGCGGTGATGTGCAGGGTCAACGTTCGGTCAATATCAATGTGCTTGCTGACGAGTATTGGGAAGTTTATTCGATACTGCTGACCTGATCGTTGTTTTATCAGGTTCTATGCTCCCACATGCCTTGCGGGAATCTTATTAATTATTCTTCCACGCAAGAGCCTGTTTCCATGGTCTGATCGGGGGCTGGGTTCAGGTTGGCAAGATGATGTTGTTACGGCTCCGAATCCGGTGCATTTACGCTGGTTACCAGGGAGTTCTGTTGCTTGTTGAGTTTGATAAGATCGGTAACGATTTCGGTGGCCTGATCGAGAAAAATATCCGGTAGTTCCTCATCCTTGAGGGCATCAAGTGAATCGACAGGTTCCATCCCGTTAGCCAGGCGGCGCTGATTTTCGCGTTCCAGACGTTGTTGCCGTGTCGATTCACGTTCTTCAAGTCGCTTTTCCTTGTTCAGTGAAATCGATATTTGTGAGCGGAGTTTGTCCACGGCGGCGATATTCGAGCGAAGAAAGTCAATATCCGGGTTGGTTTCAATCCGAGTGTTGTAAGATTCGGTCAGGTAGGCAATTTCATTATCGAGCGGCTGATTTGCAGAGTAGCCCGTGGCTTTGATCTGATCCCAGGGCAGGGCATTGTCACGGCTGCTTTCGCCATTTTTTTCCGTGTCGATTGCAGACGGCAGATCTATGTCCGGTAATACGCCCCGATGTTGTGTGCTACCGCCCGTGACTCGGTAATACTTACCGATCGTAAGCGTCAATTGACCCAGCCCAGGGTCGGGGATGCGGCGCGCATATTGGTCAAGAAGATACAGGTTTTGTACGGTGCCTTTGCCGAAGGTGCGTTGACCGATGACAACGCCACGCTGATAGTCTTGAATGGCCGCTGCAAAAATTTCCGATGCAGAGGCACTGAATCTGTCAACCAATACGACCATGGGTCCGTTGTAGGCCGTCTCAGGTTCCAGATCATCCAGTACCTCGATTCGACCTGTCGTGTCTTTTAGTTGAACAACCGGCCCCTTATCAATGAACAGGCCGGTCAGTGCGGTGGCTTCGGATAAGTGTCCTCCGCCATTGCCGCGCAGATCAATGATGAGACCATTGAGGTTGTCTTCCTTCAGTTCCTCGACCAGGCGCTTTACATCACGCGTAGTGCTGACGTAATCCTCTTCACCTTTGCTGCGGGCTTCATAATCCTGGTAGAAACTGGGTATGGTGATGATGCCGATGATGCCATCTCGGACGTCGTTTCCTTCAATCGGTATTTTTTTGCTACTGGCGGCCCGTCCTTCGAGCTTGATCTTGTCGCGGATCAGTTCAAGGATGTTTTGTTCTGCGCCGGGTAGTGCATCAGCTGGCAGAATCTGCAGCCTTACTGTCGTGCCGCTCGGTCCGCGAATCAATTGCACTACATCGTCAAGCGGCCAGCCGACAACATCGATCATTTCTTCGACCGTGTCCGTGCCGCCGGCTGTGCCCTGGCCAACAGCCGTAATTCGATCGTTGGCTGACAGGCGTCCGTCAATTGATGCCGGCCCGCCCGGGATAATGTTCAGTACCGCGACAAGTTCGTCATCCAGTTTCAGTGATGCGCCAATGCCTTGGTACGAAAGGCTCATCTGGATCTTGTATTCTTCCGACTGACGTGGAGACAGGTAGCTGGAGTGCGGATCCAGAGTCCGGGTAAAGGAGTTCAGGAAAGTTTCTACGACATCGTCACTATCAAGTTGATTTATGCGTTTTAATACACGTTTATAACGTTTGGTTAAGACTTTGATGATGCCATCCCAATCCTTGTCGGCAAGACTCAGGTTCAGAGCATCGTTGGTGACGCGTTCACGCCAAAGTTGTTGCATTTCCTCGGGGGAGGAGAGCCATGGCAGTTCTGTGCGATTGAACAGATATTCTTTGTTAGTAGTAAAGTCAATCGGTTCGTCCAGCATTGCTATTGCGTAATCCAGATTTTGCTGAGCACGCAGGCGGTACAGACGAAAAATATCAAATATCGGGTTGAAGTCTCCGGAGCGCAGAACATCATCGAGCAAGTCGCGATAGCGGTTGAAATAGGTGATGTCAGAAGCGCGAAAATAGTGTTTGTTTATGTCCAGCGCATCGATATAAGTATTCAGAATAATGGCCGAAAGTTCATCGTCGATACTGATCTTCGAGTAATGAGCCCGCTCAACAAAACGGGTGACCATTCTGGAAACCTGTCGATGGCGTTGGTCAGATTGCAGGATGGTCGGTATTGCATCGGCCTGGGGAGCAGTTGCAAAGAGTTCGGATACAGCCAGTAACAACAACAGCAGGGTGGCTATACGGATATGGGGGATGGAAACAGGCTTGTTAATCAACATTCTTTGCGTTTTGTCCTGAAATTAAATGAAAACTATTCTGCAAGGCTAGAACGGCTGATCCGCTCAAGCAAGGCACTGTGCCCCAGAAATGGCCTAACCTGGCTGAGCCTTTAAGATGCATCCATATAAAGTGATACTTGGAATGACCTTCGGTAGCCTTGTTTCCACAGCCTTCGGCCTCTGTGGCGTGTTATTTATGTACTGGTTTCCGAGCGTTAACAATCCTTGTTTTGACACTGAAATGCTGGAATTATTGCACTGCATAGCCATATTCTTTTGTGTTACTGCCATAGTGGTCGCCGGGTTCATCAGGATCGTGCAGAAAAATCGCTGGGGCCATGTGCGCATCTCACTTCTTTGGCTGGTGACTACAGAATAGTATTGCCAGCCCAGCTGAACAGCGTGCTCCAACTATCCATTATAGTAACGGAAATTTTTTAAATATTCCACAAGTTATTGATTTTGAAAAAAAATGATGCCGCCAGGAAGTGCTGTAATTGACATAAGCAAGACGGCATCTCTTTGCTGCAGGCTGATTTTCAGGGGCATCCGGGTGCGACCCGCTTGCGCCTGTATAGCCACAGACCGATGGCCCATATCGCTGCTATCTGTAGAGGCGCCAGGATTAGCCCCAAGGCAGTAATATCGCCACGCAATGCGGACAGATAAATAGTCCCCAGGTAGCCGGCCGGGCCGCTATCGCCTTCGTACGGTCCAACAACGTAATGACCGACCAGGTAGGCGCCAAGTGGAATAATGACCGTTCCGGTCACCAGTAGCGCGAGAATGTTCAGCAGGTGTTTTTTTCGGGTTTGGGTCATGATTGCGGCATTTTCGCACGATCTGCGCATAAATGTGCTGGTGCGATTGTTGCGGCATGGTAACGGTTTTTCAGGTGTACATTTCGCACCATCCGGTGAAATCCATGCGCCAGGTATCGATGCTCGTGACAAGATGCGGTGTGGGCAGGATTCAGGCCCAGACGGGCAGTAATAATGCCGCTGTCAGCCCGGCGCAAATACAGG
>PBZD01000022.1 GCA_002729875.1 Chromatiales bacterium
ATTCAGCCGTTAGCTCGGACTGCGGTATGAGCACAGCCGCACCGGCAGCAACCAGGTAACCGGCATTCTTGGTCTGATGATCATCCACAGCGCTCGGATATGGCACGAGGATCGCACCGAGTCCGGCTGCGGTCAGTTCAGAAATCGTTAACGCACCGGCACGGCAAATGACCAGGTCCGCCCAAGCGTAACACTCGGCAACGTCATCGATGAAAGCCTCGACACGAACATCCAGACCGGCGGACTTGTAGGTGTCACGGGTCTGTGCAAAATCATTACGCCCGGACTGGTGCCAGACCTCACACTGCTGATCGTCACCGAGCAGACTGACGGCCACAGGCACCCGTTCATTCAATACGCGTGCTCCCTGGCTGCCGCCAAGAACCAGTACGCGAACCGGGCCCTCGCGCCCGGCAAGCCGCACGGAAGGTTCCGCTAACGCGGTAATAGCTTCACGCACCGGATTGCCAACAAGTCGCGCCCCGATGCCACTAGAAAAGCTGCCCGGAAAAGCTTCAAGCACCTCCCGGGCAAATCCAGCCAACAGGCGGTTGGTCAAACCAGCAACAGAATTCTGTTCATGGATAATCACCGGCTTGCCCAGCATCCAGGCAGCCAACCCCCCCGGACCGGAGGCAAACCCGCCCATGCCGAGCACCAGCTTCGGTCGATGTCTGATCACGACACGTAATGCATCATATATGGCTAACAGTAATTTCAGAGGCGCCACACACCAGGACCAAATCCCTTTACCGCGCAGGCCCGACACCCGGGTCGCTTCAAGCGGGAACCCCTCACGCGGTACAAGTTCATTTTCTATGCCGCGCCGGGAACCCAGCCAGACAATCTGCTGGTCACAACCCTTGAGAGCCCGGGCGACAGCAAGCGCCGGGAATACATGCCCGCCGGTTCCGCCGGCCATGATTAAGATTGGTGCCGTCATCGCTTGCGCACCCTGCGCCTGCCCTTTCCTTTCCCCTTAACCACGCCTTGACTGGCAATCTGTCGATTTTCCATTTCAATGCGCAACAGTAATCCGAGTGCCAGCAGGGTAATCAACATGCTGCTTCTGCCATAACTGATCAGCGGCAAAGTCAGTCCTTTGGTGGGCAGAATACCCATGTTGACGCCGATGTTGATAAAGACCTGTACGCCAAGCCAGATCGCCACTCCGAACGACAGGTTCGCCTGGTACAGGCGCCCTAACGCAGCTGAATTTGCAGCAATCCTGAGTACCCGCCATACCAGTGCAACAAACACAGTTATCAAGAGTACGCTGCCGATAAGTCCAAATTCCTCAGCAATAACAGCAAACACAAAATCCGTGTGCGCCTCCGGCAAGTAGAAAAGTTTCTGCACGCTGCCACCGAGGCCAACACCGAACCACTGCCCGGAACCAATAGCAATGAGAGACTGCACCAGTTGGAAACCGGTACCGAATGGATCTGACCATGGATCAAGAAAACCTGTCAGCCTCTTTAAACGATACGGTGACATAAATGCAATCATGACCAACAGGGAACCGATACTCAGGCTACTGACCAGAAAATCACGCAAACGTGCGCCGGCGATAAACAGCACAGCCAGTGAAACCGTCAGCATGACAACCGACGCACCGAAGTCAGGCTCGAGCAATAACAATAAACAGGTCAATCCAACCAGCGACATTGGTTTGGCAAAACCGATAAACCGCTCTTGCAGTTCGGCCCGGTGTCGAACGGCATAACCCGACAAATACATGAGCATTAACAACCGGGCAGGCTCTGAAACCTGCATAATGCTGATACCGCCGATACTCAACCAGCGCGTGCTGCCATTGACGGTGTTGCCAAGACCGGGAATCAGGACGGCAATCAGCATGCCGAGTGCCAGGCAGACAAGTAACAAGGCATAACGTTCCCAGACCGATGTTGGCACCCACAGCATGAATGCTGCACCACACAGGCCGATTACAACGGCCAGTAGCTGCCGCTCAAAGTAGAACAACGGGTTTCCGGTATTACGATCGGCCAGGGAAATTGACGCAGACGTCAACATGACCAACCCGACGCACAGCAGCGTTGCGACGATCAGAACAAACACCCAGTCGATATGCTGGTCGAGATCAAAAACTGTCCGGCCAGCATGTGCTTTGCGCATTGTTGTGGCAACAGTCATTGCACGAGTTCCCTGACCGCCGCCGCAAAGGTATCGCCCCGCTCAGCAAAATTGCGGTACATATCCAGACTGCTGCAGGCCGGTGCCAGTAACACCGTAGCGCCGGGCACCACGATTTGCAGCGCCCTGTCGACCGCTTCACGCATATCTGTAACAACCTGCAAGTCACATGATCCTGCCAGTTCCCTGGCCATGCGTCGGGCATCCTGACCGAACAGGACGGCAGTACACGATCGTCCTTTGAGTGCTTTGGCCAGTGCTGCAAATGTCGCACCTTTTGCGTCACCACCGGCAATCAAAACCACCGGGTCTTTGATACTGGCCAAACTGGTTAATGCCGCAGCAACATTAGTCGCCTTCGAGTCGTTAATCCACATGACACCGGCCGCTGTCGACACAACCTGCATCCGGTGCGGCAATCCACTAAACCGCTTAAGCGACTGTGCCATACCATTGAGATTTGCCCCGAGTGCCGCACCGAGTGCCAGTGCCGCCAGCACATTGGACAGGTTATGCTGGCCAATCAGCTGCAATTCATCGACAGAAATCAGTATATCTTCACCGCAAGTAATGCACTCACCGTGAGTTGTCCGGCGAATACCGAGTTGCCCGGCCACCGGTTGATCCAGCCCGAAAGTCGTCACTGGCGTGCCCTGCATCACCAACCCGGCCAGATCCGGTTCATCGCGATTGACGACAGCATGCTGGCAATGACTGTAGATGCGCGCCTTTGCCGTGCGATAGGTCGCCATATCGCCATGCAGATCAAGATGATCAGGCGACAGGTTTAGTATGACTGCAGCAGCAACCGGTAGGGCACGACTGCGCTCAAGCTGAAAACTCGACAATTCCAGCACAAAGACATCTGCATCATGATCGAGCAGATCGAGTGCCGGGGTGCCGAGATTGCCACCCACCGCCGCCGATAGTCCGACTGCCGACAGCGCCTCGCCAAGCATCGATGTCACGGTACTCTTGCCATTCGAGCCTGTGATTGCAATGATCGGCGCAGCACATTCAGCGACAAACAAATCAATGTCGCTGACGATATCCAGTCCGCGCCCACGCGCATCGCCAAGCAACGATGCGTCCAGATCGAAACCCGGCGAAACAACGATCCGCTTAATCGTTGGGCGCACTATGGGACATTGCTCACCAACCTGGATGCGTGCGTCAGGCATTACATCCAGAATCGCATCCATACCCGGTGGTTGCGGACGCGTATCGATAAATTCGGCAACAATCCCTCGACCGGCAAAATATCTGGCACAAGATGCTCCCGTTAGTCCCATACCCATGACCAGCACGCTGGGTTCGACGCTCGTGCCGCGCGTGGGTAAATCAATTTTCATAGCCGACATCGTCATCACCGCAGCTTCAGGCTCGACAGCCCCACAAGAACAAGAATGACCGTGATGATCCAGAAACGGACAATCACCTTGGGCTCTGCCCAGCCTTTCAGTTCATAGTGATGATGCAGAGGGGCCATCCGAAAGATACGCCGGCCAGTCAACTTGAAAGATGCAACCTGGATGATGACTGACAGCGTCTCGATGACGAACAACCCGCCCATAATCACCAGCACCAGTTCCTGACGCACAATGACTGCTACGGTCCCCAGCGCCGCGCCGAGTGCCAGCGCACCGATGTCACCCATAAATACCTGTGCGGGATAAGTGTTAAACCACAGAAAACCGAGTCCGGCACCCGCCAGTGACATGCAAAATACCAGCATTTCACCCGCACCATTGATATACGGAATATCAAGGTAGTCGGAAAAAATTACATTGCCGGCGGCATAGCCAAAAATACCGAGTGCGCCACCGACGAGTACGGTCGGCATGATGGCCAGACCATCCAGACCGTCGGTCAGATTAACGGCATTGCTGGTACCAACGATCACAAAATACGTTAGCACCATATAGAAAGCACCCAGCGGAACTGCCGCACCCTTCAAAAATGGAATCAGTAACGCTGTTTCATATGGGTTATCGGCCATAAGGTAAAGGACGACTGCGGCGGCAATGGCTGTCAGCGACTGCCAGAACATCTTGACCCGCGCAGACATGCCGGCCGAGTCACGAAGCACAAGCTTCTTATAATCATCGATGAAACCGATCAGGCCGAAGGCGGTAGTCACGACAATGACCAGCCACACATAGGCGCTCTTCAGGTCAGCCCACAACAGCGTACTGATCAGTATGGCCACCAGTATCAGTACACCGCCCATCGTCGGAGTGCCGGATTTTGGCAAATGGGTTACCGGGCCTTCTAAACGCACGGTCTGGCCGATTTGCTTGATGCTCAGACGCTTGATCATAATCGGCCCAGCAACCAGCGAAATAACCAGCGCCGTTAATGCAGCCATGATCGCGCGCATAGTTATATACGTAAAGACATTAAAACCCGACACATATTCCTTAAGATATTCGGCCAATAAATACAACATCAGGCGCGAACCCCCCTGCTCTCCGCCGCATCGACGAGGGCCTGCACCAGTTTTTCCATCTGCATACAACGAGATCCTTTTATAAGAACCGTCAATCCCTGTTCCACCACTTCACCAAGCACTGCAAGGAGTTCGCCCTCCTCGGCAAACGCCTGACCGCCCTCACCAAATGTGCCAACCGCAGCACGCGCATGCTTACCAAGCGTATAAAGACGTTCCACACCCGCTCTCTTCGCCTGTCGCCCCGCCTCGGCATGCAACTCCTGACTACGGGTTCCGAGTTCGGCCATATCACCAAGCACCAGCCATGAGCGGCCATCGAGTCCGGCCAAAACCGCAATCGCTGCAGCAACCGATAACGGGTTTGCGTTATAGGTATCATCGATAATCCGCATACCGCCGCGACCGGCGATAATCCGCAGGCGGCCGGCAACGTTCTCAATCGCGGCGAGCCCTGCCCCGATCGAGTCCCACGTCGCGCCGGCCACCCGGGTCACCGCGATCGCCCCAAGTGCATTGAGCACATTATGACGACCAACCATTGGCAATTTGATCCGTATCCGATCATTTGCCTCACGCACATCGAACGACAATTCGAATCCTGCTCCGCTAACTGTCTCCTCAATTTTCTCTGCCACAAGGTCGGCAGCTTCATTAAGACCGAAAGAAATGACCTGTGCCGGCTCAGCCAACCGACGCCACAACTCAAAAAACCGGTCATCTCGATTGATCACCGCGATACCGGCTGCATCAAGACTTGCGAACAACTCGCCTTTGGTTTCAGCAACTGCCTGCTCTGAACCGAATCCTTCGAGGTGCGCTGCACCGGCATTCGTTACGACACCGATGGTTGGCTTTGCGATCGCTGCCAGGGTGGCAATATCGTTCCGGCGGCTGGCGCCCATTTCCAGGACTGCGGCTGCGTGGCTATCGCGCAAACACAACACGGTCAACGGCAATCCGATTTCATTATTCAGATTACCGACAGTCGCCAGTGCCTTGTCGACGCCTGAAAAATGCACCCGCAGAATTGCGGCAATCATTTCCTTAACCGTTGTCTTGCCGGTGCTACCGGTAACGGCGATAACCGGGATCTCAAACTGCTGGCGCCAGTTCCTGGCCAGCCCACCAAGCGCAATTCGGGTGTCCTCAACCTCAACCTGCGGCAGATCAACTGCCTGCCGGGCCTCGACAACAGCACCCGCAGCTCCTCGTCGTTCAGCCTCAGCCACAAATTCACGGGCATCAAAACGCTCGCCGCGCAAAGCGAAAAACAACTGACCGGATTGCAGTTGGCGCGTATCGGTGCTAACCGAGTCAAAACACCGATCCGCACCGATCAACGTACCGTTGACCGATCGGGCAACCATGTTCAGCGTGCCCATACTCATCCCATCCCGCCTAATGCAGTGCGCACAACCGCAACATCAGAAAACGGTACTGCCACATTGCCAATCAGTTGCACCAGTTCGTGACCCTTACCCGCAACCAGAACCACATCTTCAGCCGCTGCAGAAAAAATGGCCGTCTCAATGGCCGCTTCACGATCATGAACGATTTCGCAATGAGCGCCGGATTTGGCGCCGGCGATAACCTGTGCCGCGATCTGCTGCGGGTCCTCATCACGCGGGTTGTCATCGGTGATGATCATGCGATCCGCGAGCTTTGCCGCAACCGCTCCCATCGAACCGCGCTTGCCCTGATCGCGATTCCCGCCACAACCAAATACGCACCAGACTTTGCCGGATGTATGTTGTCTTGCCGTCTCGAGCGCCTTGCCAAGCGCATCGGGGGTATGGGCAAAATCCACGACAACAGTCGGGCTGATATTGCTGCTGCGAACAAGTTCCATGCGTCCCGGCGGTGCAACGGCTTCTTTGAGAGCGGCAATCGCTGCGGGGAATGCAACCCTATTGGCCAGCAGAATGCCCACCGCCATGGCGAGATTTTCTGCATTAAACCGCCCCCATAGAGCGCTTTCCAGCAATGCTTCACCGAAATCGCCGGACAACTGCAAGCCGATACCATCGGCATGTTCACCTACAATGCGCCCGCGCAGTCTTGCATCAGGCGCATCAACATCTGTATCCATGACAGCAACTGAAATCAATTCCGGCTCTGACCCAAGGCGGCCGGCCATTTCCGCAGCAAACGGATCGCCAACATTAAGTACTGCTGTGTGGATTCCGTTACCGGCAAACAGGCTTGCCTTGGCCGCGGCATAGTTTTGCATGCTGCCGTGATAATCGAGATGATCACGGCTTAGATTCATCAAGGCCGCAACCTGGAAGCGCACCCCTGCAGTTCGTTGCTGATCCAGCGCATGTGACGATACCTCGGCAATAACACGCTGTGCACCGGCATCGGCCAGCGCCCGCAAACGGCGATGCAGCGTAATACAATCCGGCGTCGTCAGAGAACTGGGTTGCAGGTCAGTGCCAATGCCATAACCCAGCGTGCCCATGTAACCGGTCATCATATCCAACTGCTGCATAGCCTGGGCTACCAGGTAAGCGGTCGTCGTCTTGCCGTTTGTCCCGGTAATGCCGGTAACCACGACATCGGCGGAGGGTGACGAGAAAAAACGGTCGGCAATAACTCCAAGACGGGCACGTAAACCGGTCACCCGAATACCGGTTACTCCGGTTGGCAATATCGGCACCTCAATATCATCAGCCGGCTCCCAGGCAACCGCACGAATACCGGCATCAAGCGCCTGGGATAAAAACTCAAGCCCGTGCCGGTTACCGCCCGCACAAGCAAGAAACAAACCACCGGAGACTGCGTGATGACTGTCGCTGGTGATATCCGTCACCGCTACATCCGGTACTTCCACATCCATGCCGGCAAACAAGCAGGATAATTTTTTGCTGGTACTTGCGCCGCTCATGGTCGGCTCACCGCAAGCTTGGTGGTACCGACCGGACGCATGAAGTTGTCGGGAGGTATCGCGAGAATCCGCAGCGAACCTTCGACTATGCGTGAAAAAACCGGTGCTGCTACAGCACCACCGTAATACTTACCATTCGACGGCTCATCAATCAGGACAACGACTGCCAGTCGCGGCCGGGTCGCCGGCGCAATACCGGAGAACAGCGCCATATGATGATCTTCCGCGTAACCGCCAGGGACGCTCTTCTTGACCGTACCCGTCTTGCCGGCAACCCGGTAACCGGCGACGTTTGCCTGCTGACCGGTCCCGCCCTCACTCACGACAGCCTCCAGCATCGACAAAACAGCCCCGGCCGTCTGCCCGCTAATCACCTGCCTTGCTATCGGTGCCTGTTCGAGACGTAACAGGGAAACAGGATGCTGTAACCCGCCGGCGGCGATGACGGAGTATGCCTGGGCCAGCTGTAATGGCGTTACCGACAACCCATAACCATAGCCCAGCGTTGCCAGTCGGATCGACAGCCAATTACTGTAATGACTGAGCAAGCCGGCCGATTCACCCGGAAATCCGCTGCCGCTCAAACGCCCCAACCCGAAACCGGACAACACGTTGTACAGTGTTTCGGTCGGCAACGACATCGCCACTTTACTTGCACCGACATTGCTCGAACGTGCAAGCAATGTCTTCAGATCGATCATACCGAGGTTGCGTTCGTCTTTGATGACCTTTGCGCCCACTTTGATAAAGCCGGGTGAAGTGTTGATAAGGCTCGCAGTGTGGTATTGACCGCTCTCAAGTGCCGCAGCAATAACTAATGGCTTAATGGTTGACCCTGGTTCAAAAATATCGGTAATAGCCCGGTTACGGTATTTAATCGGAGAAAATTGTGCTCGATCGTTTGGGTTGTAGGTTGGCTGATTAACCATTGCGAGTACTTCACCGGTGCCCACATCAAGTACAACGACAGAACCGGAGGCTGCCTCACTGCGCTGAATGACAGCCTTGAGTTCACGATAGGCAAGATACTGGATACGCAAATCGATTGAAGTTGCCAATTCACGCCCCGGATTCGGTGACTGAATAAGCTCAACTTCTTCAACCACTCGACCGAGCCGGTCCTTTAGCACTCGCTTCTTGCCAGGGCGACCTGCAAGCCAGTGATCGAAGGCAAGCTCCAGACCTTCCTGACCAACGTCATCAATATTCGTGAAGCCGATGACGTGACCAATAACTTCACCCGCCGGGTAGTAACGCTGATACTCACGTTCCACATCGACACCAGGAATATTCAGCCCGACAATTGCTAGTGCATCATCCGGGCGCATATGCCGCTTGAGATACATGAACTCACGGGTAATATTGCGGGTTAACCGTCGAGCCAGTTCCTCTGGATCATTGCCGAGTGCTGCAGCCAGTTGCGGAATATATTCGGGAGCGAGGACAATTTTGCCCGGATTGACCCAGATGCTGTCAACCGGGGTGCTGACAGCAAGCGGCTCACCATTGCGGTCGGTAATAACACCACGATGAGCCGGAATTTTCGCAATACGCACCTGCCGGGCATCAGCCTGGTGGGTCAGAAACTCATTTTCATATGCCTGCAACCAAACTGCCCGGGTCACCAGCACAGCAGCCAGAAAGAACAGAACAAAAGCTGCCCAGCGTGACCGCAAGGTAAAACTTCGCAACAACATTGCGTCGCTCTTTGCTTTCGGCTTCATGGACTGAGTAACATCATTTCATCGGCCGTCGGTGGGCGCATCTTCATGGACTCACGGGCAAGTTGCTCCACCCTGGCGTATGTCGACCAGGTACTCTGTTCGAGCTGCAACTGGCCCCACACAACTTCCATCCTGTCGCGCTCGACATTAAGCCTTTGCAACTCGGTAAATAACTTTCGCGACTCATGTTTCGCATAAATACCGCCGATTGCGGAAGCCATGACGATAATGATGAGCGGCAGGAGTACGGCAAGCCGGCGCATACTCTCGCTCCTCTCCCGGCGCTTCCCTTTAGTCATCGCAGACGCTCCGCAACCCGGAGTGTTGCGCTACGGGCTCTTGGGTTATTCTCAATTTCGTGCTCATCCGGCCTGCTGGCTCGCACCGGCAATTGCAGACGCGGCAATGCCGACTCGGGGACCCGGGGTAACCGCGACAGTGCCGGATCTATGCGTGCGTGATCACGCATAAACCGCTTGACGATACGGTCCTCAAGAGAATGAAAGCTGATCACAGCCAGTCGCCCGCCGATACGCAACGCATCGACAGCCTGGCCGAGACCCTGCTCGATAGCTTCGAGTTCGCGATTGATATGAATACGTATTGCCTGAAAGGTTTTTGTTGCCGGATGCTTGCCACCGGGCTTACGCCTGACGACCCCCTCAATCAATGCAGCAAGCTGACCCGTCGTGCGGATCGCTTGCTGGGTACGATGATGGCAGATCTCCCGGGCAATCCGGGGTGCCGCCCGCTCCTCGCCAAACTGAAATAACACTTTTCTTATCGATGCTTCTGTCGCGCTGTTAAGCCAATCTGCTGCACTCTGCCCTTCGGCTGGATTCATGCGCATATCAAGCGAACCCTCCAACCGAAAACTGAATCCACGGTGTTGATCATCAAGCTGCGGCGACGACACACCGAGATCAAACAACACCCCACTCACCCTTCCAAACACTTCGTACCCTTCTAAATATTCACGCAACTGCGCGAAGTTCCGCTGCTCTATTACTAACCGTGGATCACCGTCCGCCAGCATTCGGCCCGCATTGACAGCCTCCGGGTCCCGGTCCAGAGCAAACAGACGACCACCAACCCCCAATCGCTGCAGAATTTCACCAGTGTGACCACCACGGCCGAACGTCGTATCGACGTAGATGCCATCCGCCACAACCTGCAGCTGGTCAACCGCATCTTCAAGCAACACCGGCACATGTGAACTCACCCCACACCCCTGCATAGCCAGGGAACGTCTACTCATGAACGGCTAGCGTCGTGGCTAGTAAGACAATGTTTCCAGTTCGGCAGTTAAATCTGCTCCATCCACAGACCCGGAATCCATCCAGCGACTCAGTTGCTCGTTCCAGCGACCCTCATCCCACAATTCAAATTTATTACCTTGCCCAAACATCATGGCCTGACGATCAAGACCTGCAAATTCTCGATGCTCTTTTGGAATCAGCACTCGATTGTGTCCATCGAGTTCGAGGTCGGTCGCATAACCCATCAGCAAGCCACGTAATTTCTGTGCCGTCTCGTTCAGACTCGGCAAGCGCATCAGTTTGCGTTCCGTTTCCTCCCAATCCGGCAGCGGATAAATAAGCAGACAGCTACGCTGGTCCACTGTGCATATCAACTGACCACCACAACGGGTCGCAATCCGTTCCCGGTATTTGGTCGGTATCGATAGCCGCCCCTTGGCGTCAAGCGTGATTTTTGTTGGTCCGCGAAGCATGACAATGGGGGTAAATAACCCATTTTCTCCCACTTTTTTCCACTTGATGACACTATAGGTATCCCTCCAACCGACTGTCAATAAAAGTTTTGATTATTTCTTTCAGGACAGCAACTTAGCGGTGGTTTTGAGTAAAAAACAAAGCAGATTTTTATTCAGCTCGTACTATAAATCAGGAGCTTAGAACGCTTTCCTTCAGCAATTATTAAGAGTAAAAAAAAAGCCCCTGAACGGGGCGTTTACTCGGTCTGCTGTAGCAATTGCGCAATACAGTGCAAAAGCCACTGATTAATAAGGAGTCGGCCTGTAAGCCGGGTTCTGTCGAGGACAATCATTCATCTGGGACCGCTGTCGCCAACGGCCTCTAGCGACCTACCCGGGAGTCCGCGCGAACACCGGTTCTGATGGCCTTGCGGCCAACAGGCACTCCCCTATTTGGTCTTGCTCCGGGTGGGGTTTACCGTGCCGCGGCATGTTACCACCCGCGCGGTGCGCTCTTACCGCACCTTTTCACCCTTACCACGACCCGTTTCCAGAACGCGGCGGTATATTTTCTGTGGCACTTTCCGTGGACTCGCGCCCCCCAGGCGTTACCTGGCACCC
Organism: Chromatiales bacterium; assembly: GCA_002729875.1. GTDB lineage: Bacteria > Pseudomonadota > Gammaproteobacteria > Steroidobacterales > SMWD01. The sequence continues at coordinate 11,556 of PBZD01000022.1, forward strand.
TGTTCGCAGGAGCCCGGACTTTCCTCCCGACGCAGGCGATTTACACCACCCCGTCAGGCGATTGCCCGGCCGACTCCAGCCACCACGATAACGAGGCCGGGAGCCGGTGTACAGTGTTGCTGGGCATCTGCAACGGTTCAGCTCAGCCCTGTGACGTTTACAAACTACTTTTCTACGCATGGAATCAGCCCGGCGCCGGTCAGAAACAGATGTTTGCCAGAGCAGGCCGTCTCAATCCAGGTCCTGCACCACCAGAACCAGTTTGCCGCGCGTACGTCTGCTCTCGGAGCGGCGATGCGCGTCTACCGCAGCTTCAAGCGGCAGCGCTTCAATCTGCGGCAGCGGCAACTGTCCATCACGATATAGGGCGACCAACTCGGCGAGCATCGGGCCATCGGCACGGTGATGCAGGAATTCCGTCTTGATTTGCCGGTCAGCAATATCTGGAATTTCGGGTGGCTCGTTATTCATGTAAACGACGACACCGCCGGTCTTCACAAGCCGGATCGCGGCTTCAGCAATACCCTCGCCAAGCAGGGACTCGAGCACGAAGTCGACCCCCTCCGGTTCACGTTCACGAATTGCCGCTGCATAATCGACCCTCGTGTAATCAATCACGTGGTCCGCGCCGCGGCCACGCAGGTACTCGGAATTATCCTGCCGGGCCGTTGTATATACCGTGGCCCCCAGGCGTTTCGCCATGGGGATTGCAGCGCTCCCCAGTCCTCCGGCGCCCGCCTGGATAAGGGCTGTTTGCCCGCGTTTCAGCGCACCAAACTCAGCCAGAGATTGCCAGGCTGTTAAGCTGGCCAAGGGCAGAGCAGCCGCCTCGATAAAGGATAAATTCGTTGGCTTGGTAGCTAACGCTGATGCATCGATCGGTGCATACTCGGCATAGCTACCATGCTGTATCGACCAGGTGAAGGCCAGGCCGAGCACTTCATCGCCTACATGCCAAGCCGTGACTTCATTACCCACCTCGACAATTCGCCCGGCCAGATCCCAACCAGGCACAACCGGAAACGTACGCGTAATGTACTCCTGGAGTTCGCCATCACGAAGCCGGCGATCAATCGGGTTAACGCCAGCCGCGGCGATTTGCACGAGCACCTGATCGGGGGCTGGCTTGGGCACCGGCAAGTCCCCAAGCCGGAGTACATCGGGATTTCCATGAGATTCGTAATAGACGGCGCGCAACAAAATTCTCCTGTTTACAAGTGGCTAACAGATTAGTAACTGTACCCGACAAGTAACCGTCAACTACCAGAATACACCAGCTATCCCTTGCTTGTTGCAGCATCAATGCCTGACTGAATATATCTTCTCATTATGTGGCAAACTCGCCAGGCAGAAAAGATCCGCTTTGCCTGAACATACAACAGACTGCCGCAAGACGGCGAAATGGCCGCTCCAACCAGAATCAACGCTTCATCGGATTGAACGGCTGCTTATGAGTGGCAACCTCAACCGGGATAAC